>NZ_PJAY01000060.1:0-334789 GCF_002836635.1 Stenotrophomonas sp. Bg11-02 | reverse complement strand
ATGTCGTCAGGGGCCCCGCCCGTTCAGCTTTCTGTGGATAACCCGTTGATATCAATGGATCACGGGGTTTCACAGGAATGTTCCACGACCCGGCCGGGACCTCCACTTCCGTCCCACGATCCGCCGCGACTACGGCCTGACAGGCGCGGAGCTGGTCGTCGGCGTCTCGGCCGATTCGAACAGCAGGGCCCGCAAGCGTGACTCCGAGGTCGGGGGCCGCATCACGTTGGCCGGCGCTGGCGGCAGCATGGGACAGGCGGTCGGTGTGGCACGCGGCGAGGTCGTTGCGCAGGCGGAGAGCGCCAGAGCGCAGGTCAGCCACAACAGCATCAGCGACGGCCGGGGCCGCAGCGCGATCTTCTTCATGCTTTGCTCCGATGGTGGCCAGGGTACTGGCCTGTTGGTGTTCGGTCGCGCGCGCGCCTTGCTCAGCGGTCAAGTGCTGCTTACCTACTGAGGCCTGTTCCAGGGCTTCGTCGCCCTCGGCGCGATCGCCACGCCATGCCCACCCGGTAGCGAACATGCCAGCAGACCATGTCGCAAATGCGAGGAGGAGAATAAGCGGGCGGCTCATGCCTGCGCACCGGTGGCCGCAGCCTCAGCCGCGGCGATTCGCTGGATCCAGTTACGCCACGGGGCGAATCTCCCGACCAGCCCGAACACCCCCGCGACACCCCACATCAGCAGTGTTCCGCGCCAAGTGTAGAGGCTGGCCCCCATCACGCAGGCGGTTCCCATCAGGAAGCTCATCGAGGCCATGAGAGCGAACGAGGCGCCGAGGGCCAGCTCGACCAGCCCTTGGCCGCGCGCCAGTTGCCGGACCTTACGGATCCGAACGTCATTGAGCCCATACAGGGCAGTCAGGAAGATCACGACCAACGCTGGCACTGCTGCCAGCGACCAAAGGGAGTAAGTCATGGCTGGCCCTCCTTACGGGGCAAGTAGCGACGCAGCAGGGCCTTGAAGAACGGGCCAACGCCACGAATGAGCTCAGGCCCCCAGTTCTGAGCAGTGAATCCCAGCAGCATGGCCGCGGAGGCATGCACCCCGGTGCTGGACCAGCCCATCGGCTGATAGCCGTCGCCGAGCGTCCAGCGGCCCAGTGCGTTCAGCACCTCCGGCCCCAGCACGCTCATGGTTACCGCAAGGATGGTGCTGCCCAGGAAGGCAATGCCAAGCTCCCGCCGGGTCGGCAGCTTCTGGTTCCACACGCCACCCAAGCTGCCCAGCGCTGCGGCGAACAGCACGTTGAAGGGCACGCCGAAGTAGGCCGTGGTGATCTCGAGGTGCAGCCATTCCACGTGGACCGACCCAGGGGCGATAGCGGTTGGAGCCGCGGCGGCAGCCAGGACTAAGGCGAAGGCCTTGGCAATGGTCAGGGGCTCGCTCATCGGACTACCAACCTTGCATAGCCAGCTTTGGCCAGCTTCAGCTTCTGCTTGCGGTCGTCCAGGCCATTCGGCATGGCCTTGCTGGTGGGCGAACCGAGGTTCACAGCGCGGCTCACTGCCAGCGCGTCGTCCCGGTCGGCGACGGCATTGATCCCGTCCCGGTTCCAGAAGTACCCAGCCGCCAGTGCGGCATCAGGCAGTGAGGCGACCATGTCCGGATTCCGTACGGCACGGTCATCACCGTAGATGGCCTGGCTGTACTTTTCGTAGTTGAATCGGCCGGTCAGCTGGATGCCACCACGGCCACGGAAGCGGAAGCCATCGCCAGACTGCGTGTTGCCCAGATCCTTGCGGCCTTCGTACCGGCTCTGCGCGGGGGTCGGCCCCCATAGCTCCTTCAGCCAGCGACCGGTACCGCTCTCGTGCGCTACCTGCGCCAAGAAGTGGCAGACGCGAAGCTCGGTGTCGATGCCGAAGCGATGGCAGGCCTGCTCGAGGGCCAGCGCCAGCGCCGGCGGGAACCCCATGCCGGCGGCGACTGTTTCGATGCTCACCATGGGGTCTCCTACAAGATGCCCGCCCCCCTGCCGGCTAGGCACGAGGTTTGTTCCGGTCACGGGGCGGGCAATGGACGTTCGAGCCGAGGCTCAGCTATGTGGTGTAGATCAGCTCAGTGCGAGCCACGCCGGCGCCGCCACCGACGGTGTAGCGGATGGGGACCTCCCTCCGCTCGAACTGGTCAAACAGCCGGCGCATCTCGGGGTGGTCGTTGATGGTCAGGATCGCCCTGCCCTTCAATCCCGCCATCGTGGAGGCAAGCTGCTCGTACTGCTGCAGGGGAAAGGGTTCCCCGTAACCGGTGGTTTCCCAATACGGGGGATCCAGGAGGAACAGCGTCTCAGCACGGTCGTATTTCTCGACACATCGCTGCCAACCAAGGTTCTCAACCACGACCCCTTGGAGCCGGAGGTGTGCGTCGCTCAGGTCCTGCTCCAGCCGCATCAAGTTGATTCGTTTCGTGGAGGTCGGGCCGACGCCGAACGTCTGTCCCTCCAACTTGGCGCCGAAGCTCAGCTTCTGGAGATAGTAGAACCGGGCCGCACGTTGGATGTCGGTCAGCGTCTCCACGTCTTGGAGGTGTGCCCACCGATACATCTCTCGGCTAGTGAGGGACCACCTGAAGTGGCGGACGAACTCGTCTAGGTGGTTGGCCACGACGCGGAAGAGCCGGACCAGCTCGCCGTGCGTGTCATTCAGGACTTCGATCTTTGCCGGTGACCGCTCGAAAAGCATCGCTGCGCTTCCGGCGAAGGCTTCGACATAGCAGGTGTGGGGCCGCTCATTGATCAGCGGCAGGAGGTTCTTCGCCAGGCGTGTCTTGCCACCCGGCCACGGGAAAAGGGTTTTTGTCTTCAAAGTCTCAGCTGTTGCGACATTCGTTAAGCAAACTGCACGCGCTCTCCGGAGAGCGGCAGGGCCTAGGTCAATGGCACGCGGCTGAAACGCGTGTACTGCGGCGGCGGCCTGATGCCTGCAAGCATCAGGGCGCCGCCCTGTTTGATGGTGGAGCGGGCCGTGGGAATCGAACCCACCTGGTCACCTTGGAAGGGTGATGCCTGACCAATCGGCCAGGCCCGCAAATGGAAAGGCCACGCCGGTGGCGTGGGCCTGATTGTCATCTTCTGGAAACTACGGGAATCCCCGTAGTTCGGAATGGTGGGGCGACGTGGAGTTGAACCACGCGAGTCTCAGACACCGGATTTACAGTCCGGCCCAGCGCCCATCTGGCAACTCGCCCCTCTGCTGGTGCACGAAAAGAGCGAAGCCGCAGGTGATCGAGCCTCCCGAGCTCGAGCCTGCGGCTTCATATGGCGGGTTACTTCCCTCGCCCACGGTAGCAAGACTGAACTACTTCTGGTTCCCAAATCAAGTGCGGTAATGTTGCTTACCGCAGTCTCCCGTCAGTGCGCAGAAATTAAGCTTTCGGTTGCAAGAGGATCGGCCTACCACACATTGCGAAACCATTGCGGCGCATGGCCCGACAGACAAGGCCATCAACTGCCCCCCGCTGCTACCAAACCGTGCCGACTGCGGCAACTGCGGTAATGTTCATTACCGCAGTCTCGCTGCAGTGCGCTCGATTGACCTGCCCACTTCGGAAAAGACGTTCGCTCTCGGCCACAAGCGGACAAATGACGAAACAGGTCACTGCGTCCGTCCCGATCGCTCGCGCGGCATCCGGTTGAGGAAGGCGGACACCCCGTCGGCGACCGCCTTCCTGCCTGCTGCTTAATGGCCGGACGACAGCGTCGCCCCCGGCGTACGATGTTTGCCCAAGCGATCTACCAGGGTCTCACTCGCATCGTTGAGACCATAGACCTCGACGGTGGCCCCGTGCTCACGCAGCTTCATCACCACCCGGTCGAGTGCGTCTACAGCGGTAAGGTCCCAGAAGTGCGCATCGTTCAGATCGATGATGACGTCTTTAGGAACATCCAGATAGTTGAAGCTGCTCACGAACTGACCGGCAGACGCAAAGAACACCTGCCCCTTTACCAGATAGACGCGCGAATCCGCATCTATTTGGGTCTCGGCAATGGTGAGCATCTTGCCCACCTTCCGCGTGAAGAAGACTGCTGACAGCACGACGCCTGTCAGGACGCCCTTGGCAAGGTCGTGAGTGGCCACGGTGACGACCACAGTCCCAATCATCACCACCGAGGAGCTTTTGGGATGGATGGCCAGCTCACGCAGCGACCGCCAGCTGAACGTGCCGATGCTGACCATGATCATCACCGCCACCAACGCTGCCATCGGAATCTGACTCACCAGGCCGGAACCGTACACCACCAGCAGCAGCAGAACCACGCCGGCTACCATGCAGGAAAGCCGGCCGCGGCCACCCGACGTGATATTGATGACGGACTGCCCGATCATTGCGCAGCCTGCCATGCCACCGAAGAATCCCGTGACCGTGTTGGCCAACCCCTGACCTGCGCACTCGCGATTTTTCTGGCTCGGCGTCTCGGTCATGTCTTCCACGATCTGCGCCGTCATCAGCGACTCCAGCAGGCCGACCACCGCCAACGTCGCCGAAACTGGCAGCAATATTTGCAGCGTCTCCCAAGTTAGCGGTACGTCAGGGATAAGGAACACAGGAAGACTGTCCGGCAGCTCGCCCATGTCGCCGACGGTGCGCACCTCAAACCCGAAGTAAATGGACGCAGCAGTCAACGCGACGATGGCCACCAAGGGCGAAGGAATTGCCTTGGTTAGCAACGGCAATAGATAGATGATCGCCAAACCCGCAGCACAGATCGCATAGACCAGCCAAGGCATTCCGATCAACTCGGGCAACTGTGCAAGGAAAATCAGGATAGCCAGCGCGTTGACGAAACCGGTAACCACTGATCGCGACACAAACCGCATCAGCGAGCCCAGTCGCATGGCGCCGGCAAGCATCTGCAGCACGCCAGCCAAGATCGTCGCCGCGAACAAATACTGGATGCCATGATCCTTTACTAATGTGACCATCAACAAGGCCATGGCACCGGTCGCAGCAGAGATCATGCCAGGACGACCTCCGGCGATGGCGGTAATGACCGCGATGCAGAACGAGGCATACAAACCCACCTTGGGGTCGACGCCTGCAATGATGGAGAACGCGATTGCTTCCGGGATGAGGGCCAGTGCAACAACTATGCCGGAAAGCAGGTCACCACGGATGTTGCCCAGCCATTGCTGGCGGAGAGGAAAAATTGCAGACATATGAAATGATCTCCGCGCACAAACGTGCGCGCCAAAAGAAATAAACAGGCACCCTTCCAGACATCAGTGTCTGGATCGCTTCATCAATCAAGCGTCAGGGTGGAGTCATCGCTGGCCGATCCATTTGGTGTTTGAGTGTCTATTGTAGACCGGCATCGCGTTCTAGGGGAAATCTGGAATCCGTCTTGACTTAAGAGCGCGTGTTCGAGGCGTTGCCCTTGCCGCCCAAGACGGGGTATCCGCCTGTGCGGTCTGCGATGACCAATGGACGCCCGAACGATACGGGCGCAGGATTGGTCCGCTTTCGCAGAATTGGACTAGCCCTTCTGGGCAGTCATCCGAAAGAGAAGAGCCTGAGCCGGAACTCGCGGCGCCCGTCCTCAAGCGCCTGCCTTACAGTTCCATGCGCAATCTTGTATACCAATAGGTAGTCGCCCTTCCGCATCTTTACAGCGCGCGCTGCCTCCGCCGAGGGACGTTTGCGCTCTGGCCACACCAGGTCATCGGCTGCGTCCTGCAGCACCAGCCGCAGTCGCCACCGATCTGCCGGGCAATCCAGCTGCAGAGGCACGTGGCCGTCGAAATGGTGCAGCGCGCGCACCACCCGCTGCAGCGCCAGCCGCCCGAACCGAGCGAGGTCCACACCCTCGGCGCGCAGCGCAACCGCCAATGCCGCCACCTTCGCCAGCGGATCGCGCATCATCCCCAGCGCACCGGCAACGTCGGCCGAACTCAACGGGGGTAGTGTGGCCCTGCCCTCTACGGGCACACGGTAGCTGCCCGATACAACCATGCGTGCCAGCAGTTCGAGCGGATCCCTCGTGCTTTCGGGTCCGGGCCATTTCATGGACTTGGCCCCAGCGCGAGCTGACACCTCAGGCAGCACTGCCGCAGGAAGGGCGTTCCACTGCCGGGCTGCCTCATCAACGGCGCTGCCGTCGTTTGAGGAGATCAGCGGTCCCTTGGCCCCGCACATGGTGCATGCCACCTGGGCGGTCGATGCACCACGCTTCGCCGCATGTACGCGCACACCAACTCGACGTTCGCCACAGTTGGCACATGGAGTGAGCTGGTTCATGCGGCGATGCATCCGTCCATGTCGTCCACCTCGTCCGCTACCAGCTTCGAACGACCGTCCTGCCAGGCAAGCCAGCGGCTCCCATCTACGCTGCACAGGATGGGCCCAGCATCGCCGGCGAGGTAGAGGTGGTGGGCTGCCTCGTCCAGACTCTGGAACTTGGGGATATCGCTCATGGTGTTACCTCGATAGTCGAAACGTTGGCGGGCGCGATGGCGTGCCCGTGGTCTTTCAGGAACTGCTGGGCCAGCGCGCGCAGCTGGTGCTCGCCTACATCCCGGCGCTCCACCAGGTGCTCGCCGGGATTACGGACTCCCTCGATCTGCGCACGCTTCACGCCCAGAACTTCTGAAACGATCGGGTCGCTACCGCTGTCGGCGATCAGGAAGTAAGCCATCACCGGCTCCTGCTGCCCGCGTCATGCGCCCCCCAATGCGGCTCGCGCCTTGGCGTACTTGGCCCGGAGCTGGTCGGCGGTGCGCGGATCCAGCAACGCCAGCCGCGCCTCGTCGCTGTTGTCGGCGATATCGGCCAACTTCACCTTCAGTGCCAGCGGGTTATTCCTGATACGCCAGTAATAAAACGCTTCGCCTCTCCCCTTCGCCCGGGTGAGGTCCAGCACGGACTCCAGAATGGGCTGCGGGAACAGCAGCACCTGGGTACCCATCGCAGGGGCATCCTCGATCACATCGTGCAGCCAGGCGACTGCCTCGGCCTCATCGTCACCCTGCACGGCGCTCGCTACCCGAGCCACGTGCTCGATGTAGGGCCGGCCAGCCTTGTCGACCTGGTGCGCATGCGCCTCTCGCGCGAGGAACCGGGCTTCATTCACAAAGGGACAGGTGCTCTGGTTCACGCCGACACCGCCAGCTGCTGCGCGCGGGTGTGGTCCGCTGGCGTCCAGCCGAGCTGGTCGCGGTTGATCAGCTCACCGAGCCTGGTCAGGCCTTTGGCGGTCACCAGCACCTGTTCGTGCACACGCTGGACGTCGTCGGTGCCACTGGTGACGACGGCTTTATGGCTGAGCACGCCCGTATTGAGCCTAGGCTGATACGCGAGCCAGTTGCGGCTGCCGGCCCGGCGATAGATCCAGCCGTTCTGCTCCAGCCACGCGAACAGCTGGCGGGGCTTGATCTGAAGCATCTTCGCCGCGGTGGTGATGTTGAACGTACCGTCGGCGCCTGCGAGCTGCTGCAGCGCGCGCACCTGCGGCTCCTGGTGGTGCACCCGCGCCTGCAGCGATTCGACCCGCTCGGTGTAGGTCAGCAGGAGGCCACGCAACGTCGCCGGGTCGTCCAACGCCACCAGCGGGCTGGGCCCAGCCGGCGCCGCCTGCAGCTGGTCGTAAGCTCGGATCACCTGCAGGTGAAACGCGGCGCTGATCCACATCGCGTAGGCGTACACAAGCTCACGCGCCACGTAGGTGCCGCCGCCGCGGCCGACGCGGGTGTCGATCGGGTAACTACGGGAATCTGCGGATTTGGCCAGTTCTTCGACCAGGTCTTCAGTCTGGCCCAGGCGGATCCACTCACCCGGCTGGTGCCGCCGCTCCCCGCCCGACGCGCGGTGCAGGTCGTTAAGGCAGAAGCGCCCGGCCTCATCGCGGCGCACCGCGGCGCTGCCAATCATCATCTCGCTCAAGAGAAATCCTCCGTATTCCAACCGCCGGCGCCGTCGGGCCAGCAAACCTTTACGGCGAACATCGGAAACACCGCTGCCGCCACCTTGACCTTCACCTTCGCGTCGTCTTCGGCGAAGTACTTGCCGTTCCCGCGCTTGCGCCCCTTCACTTCGTGCAGCTCGAGCACGCCATCTGCCAGCTGCACCACGAAATCCGGCGTGTAGCGGGTGTCCTTTGCCAACTTGAACGTCCAGCACTCGAACCCGAACCACAGGATCTCGCCGCAGCGCTTCCGTGCCTCCAGGTGCGCTGCATAGGCGCCCTCGGTCTTGTTCATCTCACCAGCCACGTGCCTGGTCCGCCCGCGGCCGGGCTTCGCGTCGGTGCTGAGCAGTGCTGCAGCATTGGCCGGCCGGTACCCGGATGGCTGCGCTGGCGTGGCGGCGGCCGGCGCGCGCTGCACCAGCTGCCGCATGCCAGGCGGCATGTCCTGCTCGGTCCGATAGCGCAGGGAACGGCTGCTCTTGGGCTTGGTCATGCCGGCTGCGCCTCGGTGAACGCCAGCACCTTGCCGACCCTGACGCGGAACGCTTCGAACTCGCGGCGCGCGCGCGCTTGGCTGGCTTGGTGGTCGCGGTCCATCTGCTCGAGCAGCGCTTGGAACTCCATTTCGAGCAGGCCCATGCGCAGCTCCGGAGTGAGGCCGCGAGCCCTTTCCGGCGTGCCGAGGGGCGCAACAGCCATAGCCGCGCTCATGCCTGCCTGGCCGGCGCGCGGCGGCATCGGGAGCGTTCCGCACTCGCGTTCAGTGGTCAGGCCCCACGCGGCAACTACCCGGCCATCGCGCGAGCTGGGCCTGTTCTCCTTCCGAGCCACTTCGCCCCGCCGGTCCAGGTCCCGCAGCAGGCCGGCCACGGCCGCTGGGGTCACAGGCAGCAGATGGCGTGGGTGGCCAGCGTCGAGCGCGGCGCTGCCCATGGCCTCCAGCAACTCGGAAGCCGTGGCATCACCGATCCGGCACAGGCAGTGCAGAGCCAGATCAAGCTGGTAGTCGCGTTCCGTGGCAGACATCAACCAACCCTCCCGAAGCCAAGCTCAGCCGCAGCGCGCGCCATTGCGTCAGCGGCGGCATCGCGATCGCGCACCGGCTCTACCGTCGGCGGCGGCGCCGGCAGCGCCGGGACAGCCGCCGGGATCGGCAGACCGTCCAGCACGTGGCGCACGGCGCGCTCGTAGGCATCGCGGGCGAGGCGCGCCTGGTGCTGACCGTCTGCTGTTGCATACACGTGCAGGTCGAGCTTTGACCGGACCAGCGTGGTGAACCCGCAGCGGTCGCGGCCTGGGCCCAGCTCCTGCTCCACCAGGGAGAGCGACGGGATGTCGTGGCACATGGCGAGGAACCGCGGTGCGTTCGGCGGCCATTCCCGCGACTCGCGCATGCATGCAGCCATCCCCGTGGCGATCTGGCTGGGCCGCAGTCCAGTGATCACCTGCAGCCACGTCTCACCGGCTATGGTCAGCTGCCCGTCCTGCTTCATGGGCGCAGGGCCGTTGTCACGTCCCCACTTGCCCGGGAACATCGCTGCCATGCGCTCCCACAGCGTCCACAAGGCGTCGCCGGCGCGGGGGTTCAGAGGCTCAGCCGACAACGGCGAAATCGCCATCGATGACGTTTCCGCCCCTTCCGCCTTCGCCGCCAGAGCTGCCACTGCCTGCTTGGTTGCGCTGGAATTGCTCGCGGAGGAGTCGGACGTGGTCGGCAGAACCGTGGTGAAGCGTTGCATTGGAGGCTCCGGGCGTTTTGGAATTGGACGGGCTGGCGCCCTGCTTGTGTCGGTTCAGGGCCGTGGTGATGGCCCAGCTGAAGGGATTGCTGACGCCGCGATCCAAGCCTTCGGTGACCGTGTCCCGAAGCACTTCAGGCGTGACGCCGGCCTTGATCGCCGTCACCAGGTCGGGATGGCTCGGGTTGGTGGTGTGACAACCGGCTTGGCGCATCAGCACACACGCTCGCCCTGCATCCGTCACACCGTCAGGGAACCCTGGAGAGTGCTGTGATGTAACTGGGGTAGAAGTGGGGTCTGAGGTCTGGTTACCCGTGTTCACACCCTGCGTCACACCCTTAGTCACGCGTGACATGTCACACCCGGTCACGCGTGACAGCGCGGCCCCTGTCTCCCTGTCACTGCCCGTGACGTGCGTGACATGCAGCGCGCGCAGCTCATCCATCGACGCCATGCCATCCGGCACCACACCTACTGCACGAAGGTCTTCGAACAACATGGTGCGGCGGGCCCGGGTGCGTGCCTGGCGCTCCGCCTCATTGCCCTTCTTGGCGGACTTGCGGTCCTTGCCGCCAGCCATCCGCTCCTGCGCCTTGACGATCTCTTCGTCGGCCCGGCCATTACGTCGCAGGCCGTCTTCACCTGTCGGGAAGTAGCGCTCAGCAACCTTCTTCACCGCCGCCTTGTCTGCAGTGGTCGTCGCTCCGGCAATCACGAAGAGTTCGCTGAAGGAAGCCGGCAGCGGCTCCTCCTCGGCGTAGTAGGCGAGCATCAGCCGCAGGTATGCGCCGTGCTCAGTGAGCGACAGCCTGCTGGTGTCACGCAGGTAGTCGCCGGGATACAGCTCGAAGTAGATCATCAGCCGGCCCCAGTGCCCGTGGCAGCGGGTTTGCGCCGACGAGCATTTGCGATCACGAAGCGCTCATGCTCGTTGGGGGGCAGCGAGTCCAGCATGTAGGTTTCGCCGAGCGCGTTCCGCCAGCGGTAGGCGGTGGCCCTGCTTACGTCGAACCGGCGCACGATCGCCTCCATGGTCGGGAACTCATCCCGCTCCACGGCCCAGCGCGTGAACTCCATGACAATCCTGGTGCTGCCGTACCCACTGAGCACGTGCTTGGCGGCATTGCTGCGCCTCGGTGGAGGCATGACAGGCACGCGTTCGTCGTCGGCGCGCTCGGCGTTCCCGGCGACGTCGCAGGGCGTCCCGAGTGTGTGAGCCAGGTTCATGCCTGCACCGATGCCTTGCGCGCAGCAAGCGCTGCATCGCGGTGCTGCTGGCGCATGCCGAGGGTTGCACGGAGGCTGAGGCCGCTGGCTCGGCACGCTGGCGCGTGGCCTGCGTGGGCCTTCAGGGCAGCTGCCCAGCGGAACGCCGTCGCACGCGAGACGTTGTAGCGTGTGGCTAGGTCCTGCGGGGTGACCGGCACGTCCTGCTGCTTCACCCACAGCACGACGTCCACCAGCGGCAGCATGGGCACCGCATTCTCGGGAACGGGCTCGCCCGCCTTCTCGAACTCGTCGACCAGGGTCAGTGCCCAGGCCATCACCGCGCAGCTGCTCATTGGAGCACCCCGGCCGACGGCGCGCCGATGGACGGATCGAACATGTAGAGGTGACCGTCCACGTACGCAGCAAGCGTCTCCATCGCCGCGCGCATCTGCGCCAGCTCCTCGCGCGCGGTGCGCAGCTCAGGCACGTCCTGCACGCAGACCCGGCCATCGGCCAGGACGTTCGCCAGAGCCTCGATGGTCTGGCCGTATTCGACCGAGATGCGGCCAACGCAAAGCACGCCCGCCTGGGGGCTCAGCTTGGGCATGCGGGCCCCGATGAACCCGTAGCGGTTGGCCAGCTCCCGGGCGCAGTTGTCGCTCCACGGCTGCGGCAGCGCGCGCACCCATGACTCTTCAAGATCGGTCGGCATCTTCACCGTACCGTTGCGGATGCGGGCCACGATCTGGGCATTCGCCTTGTGCGCCTTGTCCATCGAGTCCATGTCGGTACCGACGTGGAACGTCAGGATTCGTTCGCCAGGCGCGACATCGCGCATGTACTGGTCCGCGATGACCTGCGCCAGACTGGCATCGGTATGGCTGCTGTTGCGGATGGCTTCGGCCGTGTGGCGGAAGACCGTCGTGGAACGGGGTTCGTGGAACTGAGACTGTGACTTCATTTACGCACCTCGGGAGGCGATGCAAAGTGGCTCCATGGACAGGAAGCCGATGAATAAGGAAGCGGGTGTCGCCCTCCCCGCGTTAAGCTGGATGTGCCAACAACACAGCCCGCAAGGAGGGCGACATGAGTGGTTCAAACAATGCGACGTCGAATCAGATTTCGGCTTTGCAGATCGTTGTTTCTGCCTTGTGCAGTTCGCACAAGAACGACGAGCGGTTCCACGAGATGGTTCGCGTGGTGCTGGAGGGCATGGCAGCGAACCTTCCGCCAGAAGAGGCAGAGTCGCTCCGGAAATCGGTCAAGATCCTCGTGGGCTCCTAAGAGAGCCATCTCGCGCGGAACGCTCTCCTGAGAGGGCCTCCGCGCGGGATTTCGATTCCTGCTCGAACGCAACCGCAGCTCCGCGAGCCCAAGAACTGCCAGCACCCCGACCGGCGAGCACTATCGCGCTGCTCTCAAGTGCAGAAATACGTGTGGCGAGCGCATCCAGCTCCGCGCGGGCGAGTGCTCTACGCAGACGCGTCACTGACCATGCGATCGACAGCGCAATGACTGCGCCAGCGCCGCCGGCAAGCACGTGGGAAACAGTCGGAAGATTCTCGATAGCCATGGGTCAGCACCCCTCCACGGGGACGATTCGGTTGATGTCGGGGTCATGCTCATCGGCCACTGCGGCGGCCAGGCTCTCGCGCGCTTCCTGCGCCTCCTGCCTCTGGCGCAGCGCCTCGATCACTTGGTTTGAACGGGCCAGCGCCGTGCAGACTTGGGCCGCAGTGCGCTTCTTCTTCGGCGCCTGGGCGGCGGCTTTACGTGCCATGGCTCAGCACCCCTCCACGGCTACGATGCGATCAGCGTCCGGATCCCGCGACGCCTCGAGGGCGATGAAGAAGTCCGGCATCAACACGTAGCGGAGCTTGAGAGCCCACTTCTCGTCGATGGGCCCTTCAGGCCACTGGTAGACCGCCGACGGCGTGATCTGCAGCGCCCGTGCAAGGGCAGCGCCATTTCCGTCGTACGCCGATATTGCGTCTGCTTTGCTGATCGAGGGCATGTTCATGGCCCAAGTATAAGCACGCTTATTCGAACCATGCAAGCACACTTCTATGGACAGGACATAAGCTCGCTAACATGACAACAGCCCTCGCCACGCGCCTGAAGCACGCCCGGATCGAAAGCGGCTACACCGAGCCAGCGGAAGCGGCGCGGCGCGCTGGCATTACCGCGTCAGCCCTCTACCAACTGGAAGACGGGAAGACGAAGTCTCTCAGCGGCGAGACTGCAGTCAAACTCGCGCGTATCTACCGACCGTTCCGCGTTGAATGGCTGATTGCGGGTGACTTGCCAGAGCGCGGCGTTGAATCTCAGAACACGGTGATATCACGTGATGAGACTCCTCCCGGATATGTTCGCCTCCGAGTGATGGATGGCGAGGCATCAGGAGGCTTCGGTGCGATGAATCAGGATTTTCCGGAAGTTGTGCGCGAGCTAGACATCGCCGAGTGGCAGCTACGCCAACAGATAGGCTTCGTTCCAGAAGCTGATCGGGTCCGCCTCGTCACCGTCCGCGGCGATTCGATGTATCCCGATATCAAGAACGGTGATGTCGTGTTCGTCGATGCGTCTAAGAACTACTTCGACGGAGATGGGCTTTACCTGATCAATTTGCACGGCCTGACTTACGTTAAGCGCTTGCAGATCCTGCGCGACGGCCTGCACGTCATCAGCACCAACCCCAAATACTTGAGCGAGGTCATTCCTGCCAGCGAAGCTGATCAGCTTCACGTCGGCGGCAAGATCCTGGGCCTGGCGCTGCTGCGCAGCGCGCATGAGGTGTGAATCAAGAGCCGCAGCTCAGAAGGTGCTGCGTCCTCGCTGCACGCGTGCTTCAGCTGCAGCTTTGCCCGAATCTGTGTAGACAGAGATCAGCCCTTGATCGATTTGGTCTGCCAATCCACTGAAGGTGACGTGTAGGTTCGGCTTTTCCCAGCGGGCACTCAATGCGTCGAACTTACCGCCGGTCCCACTGATCATTTCCCGTGTCTCGAAGGAAGTCGGGTCACCGTACTTCTCTTTAAGCTGCCCAAAAAGCGCGCCTTGATGGCGGAATCCGTCGGTAGACACGTGAACCGCATTGATGCGGCCGCCGCTCACTGTCACCTGGACAGCTCGCGTGCCAGTTGGACGTTTACCGTCCCGCACGTGCACCGGCAGGTATTCGTATTCTTGAGGCTGAGTGATCGAGCCTGGCTGCATGCTCGGTGCCATCCAGCAAGGGCCATCGGTGGAATCGAGCCTGTAGGTCGGCCGGTAACTGATGCGCCCGTCCACCGGACACTCCCTGAAGAGGCCGTCTCCCAAGGTGATCCCCATGAACTCTTCTCGCGCACGCTCGCGCAGCGGAGCCATCTGGCCATCCCACGCCACGTTCTGACTCAGCGCGGTTCCGCCAACGCTGAGGAAGGACAGCGCGAAAGCGCACGACATCCGTTTCATATCTAACTTCCAGAGGACCGTTCGGCCTAAGCGTAGAAGGCTGCTGAATAAGTGTGCTTGCATTCCAGATATAAGCGTGCTTTTATATTTGTAAGCACACATTTCTTCCGGAGCCACAAGATGCCCCTGACGCCCCGTATCAAACGCAGTTGCCAGATCGGCATCGCTGCCCTCGCCTGCTTTGCCGCCCTGGCTGTCGCGGGCATCGCAGCTTCACCTGGAGCGCCTGCCGCCGAGCCAGCCCATGTTCCGGACGGGCTTGTGGTTGCCAGCCCGCGTGTGTGTGCGGCTCTGGCCGTGTACGAGCTGGCTCCCGCCGATGACTTCGGCCTGCGCGCCACCGTCGCGAGCACCGCACTCAACGCTTCCCGTGATGCGGACCGCGTGCCGGATTGCTCGCCAGGCGTCGCCCGGGCGGTGAGCGCTGGCTTTGAGCCGCGTCGCTGGCAGGCCTCGCTGGACGCCGTCGATGCGGTCACCAGCGGCTCTTTCATGATTTCCCCCGACGCCTGCGTCCGGGCCAACGCGGTGGTCCCCCTGTCCACTGCCGACGGCGATGAGCCGGCCAACTCCCCTGTGGTGGCCCGGTCGCAGTGCGTCATCTCCAACCTGGCATTCGTTGAGGTCACCCCGTGAGCGGCGGCAACGTTGTGCTCGATGGCCTGCTGGCGGTGGCCGATGGCCGACGAGTGAAGCTGAGCCCGGCAGAAGCAAAAGTACTGGCGCGCCTGATCCGCGCCGGCGGCGCCACCGTGCTGCTGGCCACGATGGCCGACGTGCTGCACGGCGCGGAGGCCGCGCGGCCCAAGTCCAACGTCGCACAGGTCGTCGTCTGCCGCCTGCGGCAGAAACTGGCGGCGTTCCCGGGCCACCGCATCGAAAGCATCCGCGGCGTTGGCTACCGCCTGCACCAGCCTGTCGGAACGCAAGCATGAAGGCACCCGCGATCCGCCTGCCGGCTCCTGACCCCACGCCTGACCAGGTGGCCGCCCTGCAGCGCGCGAAGGCGCCGCGCACGCACCCCTACCGCGTCTGGCACGGCCACGGTAAAGACATCCAGCGCCTCGCCGAGTCCCAGGAGCGGATCGCGCCTCGCGCGCACCGTCTGGTGCGGTGATGGCGGACCTGCGCTGCCTGGGCGGTGGGCTCGATGCGGTGATCGTTGGCACGGCCCGCATGACGGAGCAGCAACGACTCGCCCGCTATGCAGTTGCCAAGGAACGGGTGCCTTGCCCGTGGCTCGGCTACCGAATCCAGTTCGGCACAACCCTGCAGCGCGCGATGCGCGCCGGCATTCGGGTCGACTTCAAGCGCTGGCAGCGCGCGCTGCCCGAGCTCTGGCCACGCATCAAACGCTGATCGGGCCTGACCGCCCAGCACCCCTTCAATCGCGCCACGGAGAACGCGCAGTGCGGAAGCCCCTCGACATCCGGAACCAGCTGGACATTTTCAACGACGGTCCTCTTGGGCTGGCTCAGCTCGCCGCCAAGCACCGCGAAGCAGCAGAGCACGCACTTCGCTCCGTTGACCAGGGCCACTTCACCGCCCGCGAGCGCCACGACTTCCATGCCGGCGAAGCCGAGCGCCTCGAGCGCCTGGCAGCAACTGCAGCACCACAGACCTGATCACGCCGGCCCCTTCCACGCCCGCTATCCCCTCAATCAGCGCCTCACGCGCATCCTGCGGAAACCTCCCGATGAAGCAGACCAGCCCCACTCCCGCCACGGCGGACACCCCCTCGATCAGCGACGCAGCGGTTGAAGCGTTCCGAGCCGCGTTCGCCAGCCGCGACAGCAACCTGGGCTATGCGAACCACATCCGCGCCGGCTTGGCCGCAGCGCTGCCACTGGTAAGCCGGTCCGAGCACGTGCAGCTCGCATCGCAGGCGCACGCCCGGCTGGTCAAGCAGCTGGACCTGTCGCTCAACGGCGAGAGCAGCATCATTGCGCCGCGGTTGCTCATCGACCTGGTCGCCCAGTGCGCCGTAGAGGCGCAGCAGCGCGGCGGGCCGATCCTCCAGACCATGCGCCCCGCTACCCGCGACCAGCTGGCCAAGGATCTCGCCGCCATCGCTGAGGCGGCACACGCTGCCAGTGCCCACGCTATCCGCACCATGGCCCTGGCCTGCAGTGGGCCGGGGCCGCTGAGGCCACCGTTCGGTCTGGCTGAAGGTGCGGAGACCGCCCGTGGCTGACGGCTCCCGTTCCTTCAACTTCCCGGCACCGCAGCGAACGGCGCTCGTGAAGGCCGCGGACTTCTTCTGCGGCGGCGGTGGTGCCACCGAGGGCGCCGAGCAGGCCGGATGTGAAGTGGTGGCAGCGGCGAATCACTCGCCTATTGCCATCGATATCCACGCCGCCAACCACCCGAAGACCAAGCACTTCTGCCAGGACCTGCAGCAGATGGACTTCTCACTGCTGCCCCACTTCGACCTGCTTTTGGCCTCGCCCGCATGCCAAGGCCACACCCATGCCCGTGGTAAAGAGCGGCCGCACCACGACGCCACTCGGGCTACCGCGTGGGCAGTGATTGCAGCAATGGAGCTGTGGCTGCCCGAGGCCGCGGTCGTCGAGAACGTGCCTGAGTTTCTGAAATGGAAGCTGTTCCCGGCTTGGTGCGCTGCGTTGGTGGCACTGGGATACGCGGTAAGTCCCCATATTCTGGACGCTGCCGACTTCGGCGTGCCGCAGCACCGGAAGCGGGTGTTCGTGATTCTGACGAAGAGCAAGCACCCGCTAGAACTGCGCCTTGAGCGGCGCAACTATGTGCCGGCCAGTTCGTTCATCGACTTCAGCGCAGGCAACTGGTCGCTTATCGAGCAGCCCGGCAGGTCTGCCGCGACCTTGGCCCGTATCAAGGCGGGACGCGCCGCATTCGGCGATCAGTTCATTGCCCCGTACTTCGGTAAAGGCTCTGGACTGACCGGACGCAGCCTGGCTCGTCCGATTGGCACTATCACCACGCGGGACCGGTGGGCCGTGATCGATGGCAACCGCATGCGCATGATAACGGTCGACGAGGCGCGTGCCGCGATGAGCTTCCGACCTGACTACAAGCTTCCTGCAAACAAGCGGGACGCCATGCACATGCTTGGGAATGCGGTCTGCCCGACAGTTGAACGCGAAGTCATCCTTGCGCTGAAGGCGGCTGCATGAACACGGTCGCCATCCAACACAAGCACACCGCGCGCGTGCTGCTGCACGAGGCCCGCGTCCGTCGGGGCGCACCGTTCTCCGACGTGCTGCTCCGCTGGGCGGGGAATGCGCGGCAGCGCGCGGCGGCGGTCATCACCCAAGCGCTGGAAGAGGATCGGCAGACGCGGACTCCGGCCCAACAGGACCTGTTCGCATGATCTCCCGGCCCGCACTCCGGTACCACGGTGGGAAATGGCGGCTGGCCGATTGGATCATCGGCCACATGCCCCGGCACCACTGCTACGTCGAGCCCTTCGGCGGGGCTATGTCGGTGCTGCTGCGCAAGCCGCCGTCAGCGATCGAGGTCTACAACGACCTGGACAGCCACGTGGTGGCGTTCTTCCGGGTGCTGCGTGACCCGGTGCTGGCCGAGCAGCTGCGCCGGGCTCTGGAAACAACGCCCTACTCCCGCGCCGAGTTCGTGCTGGCATGGCAGGACTGCACGGACCCGGTGGAGGCTGCGCGCCGGATGGTGGTCCGCACGGCGCAGTCCATTGGCGCCAAGAAGCGCCTGGCGCGGAATGGCTGGCGTGCCGGCCCGACTCACCACACGCCGACATCGATGTGGCGGGGCTGGCCACAGCACATCCCCGCCTATGTCGATCGCCTGCGCGACGTCCTGATCGATGAGCAGCCGGCCACCGACCTGATCACCCAGTTCGATTCGCCGTCGACCCTGTTCTACGTCGACCCACCCTACGTGCTGAAAACGCGTGCCGGCGACCACCGCAAGGTCTACGCCCACGAGCTGCAGGACGCCGACCACGTGGCGTTGCTGGACCAGCTGCTGCAGGTGCGCGGCATGGTGCTGCTCAGTGGGTACCGGCATCCGTTGTACGACGAGGCCCTTGTCGGCTGGCGCAGGGTCGACGTGCACGCGCGCGCCCAGTCCAATCAGCCACGCATCGAGTCGCTGTGGATCTCACCTGCAGCTGCCAGCGCTATGCCACAGCCCCCCCTGGAGTTCGGGCCGTCGCCATCGCTTCGCGCTCCCTCCCGCCAAGGCTTCACGCCGATGACCGCCGGGGTGAGCACGTGACTGGACGCCGTCAGCACGCCAACAACGGCATGGCATGCGGTGGCCGCCCCATCCGTGTTCCACGCTCTGTCGATAGCGTGCGCGCGCACCTGCGGCGCCATCTGCGGGAGGAAGGGCACCGGATGCAGGCGCTCGCTGGGCCGTGGAAATGCACCACGCAGAACGTCTACGACCTGTTCTACCGCTCAAGCCCCCTCGGGCCCCAGCACATCAATGCCGCCGCGGTGTTCCTTCGGCTGGACGAGTTCGACGCCAATGAGCTGCGGCTGCTCGGTGCGCGCGAGGCCGGCTGGAACATCGACCCGGGGTTTCTCGAGAAGGTGCCCAAGTGAGCCTGGTGAAGACTGATGCCGCGCCGGCGCCCGCCGAGCCAAAGACCGTAGCCGCTTGTGTCAGGGAGATGCGCCGGGCTGCAGCGCGCGGCGAGCCCGTCGATGCAGCGCTGATCGGGATCTGGGCCGAAACCTTCATGGCGGAGCTCTACGGGAAGCAGAAGCCCGTGCGTTTCGAGGTGCGGCCCAAGGGTGTGATCAACGGCTGGGGAAATCCCGGCGAAGGCGATGTGGCCTACGCGTCACGTCGACGCCTAGACGTTCGGGCGTTGTACCTGCACCCGCCGCCGACCAAACCAGTCAAGGAACACCGGTGGGACGACAAGAACGTCTGCCGGGACTGCCAGGAGCCGATGTTCCTGTCAGGCCCGGACTGTGTACCACCCAGCAAGGTCATCAATTTCCGCGATCGCGACGCCATCAGCCTCGAGTGGTTCCGGCAGCCGCTTGAGGAACTGATCCAGCTCGCGAAGACCGCACGCATAAACCGATTCGACGCCGCGAAGTTAACGAACGAAGCCAACTACCTGATCGAGCGCATCGACCAGCATCAGAAAGGAAAATCCAATGAACCTTAATGACTCACTGCAGGACGCGATCAAACTCCTGCGCGGCGAGGGCCAGCACGACTTGGCGGATGCCGTGGTGGTGGCGGCCGTGGTTGTGGCCCTCTCCGCAAATGACAAGAAGCAGAATGATGCACGGGAGCGTGCTGCGGCCCACCTATACGTGGAATCTGTGGCGCGTCGCGCATCCGAGCACGAAGCCCCGCCCGCGCAGGCCGTGGACGAGCCGAACGATCCCGGCCGCACGCTCTACATCGATCTGGACGGAGTGATGGCCGACTTCGACGGAGCATTCCCGCAGGTCTTCGGCCTGGACCACCGCTCGCTCGCTGACGATGAGATGTGGGGACACATCAACTCGCATCCGTCGTTCTTCCGCGACCTGCCTCCGATGGCCGGCGCGCTGGATTTCTTCCGCAGCGTTGAGCACCTGAACCCGGTGATCCTGACGGCCTGCCCCAAGTCGAACTATCCGCACGTTGCTGCCCAGAAGCGGGCATGGGTCCGCGAGCATCTGTCGCAGACTTGCCTGGTTTTGCCGGTGCTGGGCGGCCGCCATAAGCCGCTCTTCATGCACCAGCCCGGGGACATTTTGGTCGATGACTTCGGCAAGAACTGCCTCGCATGGGCGCAAGCGGGCGGAATTGCCGTCAAGCACGAGGGCAATTGGGCCAAGACGCGCGCGGCGCTGCTGCAGTCGGGGGTGGCTTTGTGAGCCTGCCCTACGAGAACGCCACCAGCGGCAGCAACGCCATCAACGATATCCAGAAGATGCTGCGCGCCTTTGGCTGCCAGCGCTTCGCCACCGGCGAGGATTACGAAACCGGGGAGCTGTTCATCCAATTCGAGCACCGCGGCCGGCAGGTGCAGCTGAAGGCCAGCGCCCGGGGCTATGCGGCTGCCTGGCTCAAGGCGCACCCTCACGGTCCGCGCGTGCGCGCTACCAAGGCTGAGCACGAATCCAAGGCCTTGAAGATCGGCGGCATCGCGGTTTATTCGATCCTGCGCGACTGGGTGAAAGGCCAGGTCACCGCGATCGAGATCGGCATGCTCACCTTCGAAGCCGCGTTCCTTTCGCACATCCTTTTGCCGAGCGGCAAGACGGTCATCGAACACGTCCAGCAGCAGAAGCTGATCCCACAGGAGCAGATCAATGACTGAGCGCCCCATCCTGTTCAACGGCGCCATGGTGCGCGCCATCCTGTCGGGCGCGAAAACGCAGACGCGGCGGGCGATGAAGCCCCAGCCGGCCGATGACATTGCGCAGGCGACTTTTCCGAACCCATCCGCGCACGGTTGGCGGTCGTCGCTGCGTCACCCCCACGGCCCGACGACCGCGCACTTCTGCCCTTTCGGCCAGCCCGGCGACCGGCTGTGGGTTCGGGAGAGGTGGAAGACGCACAGCACGTTCGATCACCTGTCTCCGCGTGAGGTGCCGCCACGGTCGAACATCTTCTACGCCGCCGACGATCGATATAGCCCGAGCGCGGCGCGCTGGCGCCCCAGCATCCACATGCCGCGCGACGCCTGCCGCCTGGTGCTGGAGATCACCGCCGTCCGCGTGGAGCGGCTGCAGGCGATAACCGAGGCCGATGCGGAGGCCGAGGGCACCAACCCGGTAGCGGCGAAGGAGCCCACGCACCGCGATGCGTTCCGCTACCTCTGGGGCGACACCGGTGGCGACTGGGAGAGCAATCCGTGGGTATGGGTGGTCGGCTTCCGTCCCCTGGAAGTAGGCAGGCATCACGCAGCATCAGACACAACGAAGGAGAACCGCGATGGGCGCAGCTGAAACCCTTGAAGAACTTCTGTCCCTTGAGCGCGTCCGCGCGGCCACCGGGATGGGCACCACATTCATCTACGGGGAGATCAAGGCTGGCCGCTTCCCGAAGTCCATCCGTGTGGGCAGGCGCGCACTGTGGATACAATCCGAAGTGCAGGGCTGGATCAGGCGGCAAATTGCCCAAAATCGGCGCCTGCAGGTGGGTGGGTAACCGGGCGGGTAGCAAGGGAGCGGGCAACAAAAAAGCCCCTATTTCTAGGGGCTTTTCTGAGTGTATGGCGGAGCGAGAGGGATTCGAACCCTCGATAGAGCTTTTGACCCTATACTCCCTTAGCAGGGGAGCCCCTTCAGCCGCTCGGGCATCGCTCCGGGGTGTTGCAACCGCTGGTGGAGAAGTACTCCGCAGCGGGGACGCGAATAATAGCTTTTTTCGCGGCCGGAGGTAAAGCCTTATTCAGCAGAATCTTCACTGCTGGTCGCAGCTTCATCACCGCGCTGGATGCGCTGGTAGATTTCCTCGCGATGCACGGCCACGTCTTTCGGCGCCGTGATGCCGATACGGACCTGGTTTCCCTTGACGCCCAGGACGGTCACGCTGACCGAGTCGCCAATCATCAGGGTTTCGCCAACGCGGCGGGTCAAGATCAACATTGTGGTAATTCTCCATGAAACCGTGTGGAAGGGTATCCCCCACCGGCCTGGCGCGCCGTAAAGGCCCGCCCCACTACGAAGGGAAAAAGATTGCCAATGGTACCGTCAGCCCTCCCGCAGCTTCAAGGCGCGGAAGGGCTGCGGTTCATCCCAGACGCGGACGGACCCAGTCGATCGCCGCAGCCAGGGCAGTCGCAAGGGCGGGCCCGTCCTCGCCACCACCCTGGGCGAGATCGGGACGACCACCGCCCTTGCCCCCGATCTGACTGGCAATGTGGGACAACAGTTCCCCGGCCTTGACCCGGCCCATTGCACTGCCGTTCACGCCAGCAACCAAGGCGACCTTGCCGTCCTGCGCACCGGCCAGCAGGATCACGGCATCACCCAACTGCTGTTTGAGGCGATCCACCGCATCGCGCAGGGCTTTTGCGTCAAAGCCCTCCAACCGGGCGACCAGCACCTTCACCCCGGACACGTCCACGGCCTGGGTGGAAAGGTCCGCGGTGGCACCGGCGGCGAGCTTGGCCTTCAGCGATTCCAGTTCACGTTCGAGCTGCTTCTGGCGCAGGATCTGGGTGCGGATCTTCTCCACCACCTCGCCCGCACTGCCGCCGAGCAGGCTGGCCGCTTCGGACAGGCGCGATTCTTCGTCGGCGACGAAATCCAGCGCACCCTGGCCGGTGACCGCCTCGATGCGGCGCACGCCAGCGGACACACCGCCTTCGGAGGTGATCTTGAACAGGCCGATGTCACCGGTGCGGCTGACATGCGTGCCGCCGCACAGTTCGGTGGAGTAATCGCCCATTTTCAGCACGCGCACGTTCTCGCCGTACTTTTCGCCAAACAGAGCCATCGCGCCGAAATCGAGCGCTTCCTGCATGGCCATGTTGTGCACTTCCACGGCGTTGTTGATGCGCACCTGCTGGTTGACCTTGCGCTCGATGATCGCCAGTTCCTCGGCGCTGATCGGCTGGAAATGCGAGAAGTCGAAACGCAGGCGGTCCGGCGCGACCAGCGAACCCTTCTGCTGCACGTGGGTGCCCAGTACTTCGCGCAGGGCCGCATGCAGCAGGTGGGTGGCGGAGTGGTTGAGGATGGTTGCGCCACGGCGCTGGGCATCGACCTGTCCGGCCAGCACGTCACCGATCTTCAGGCTGCCCTCGGCCAGGGTGCCGACATGGCCATGGAACTGGCCGGCGAACTTCTGCGTCTCGGTCACGTCCACGCGCACGCCAGCGGCCGACAGCACGCCGGTGTCACCGACCTGGCCGCCGGATTCGGCGTAGAACGGGGTCTGTTCGGTCAGCACGATCACCGCATCACCGGCAGCGGCGGCCTGCACCGGACGGCCGTCCTTCAGCAGCGCCACCACGCGCAGGCCATCGGCCTGCAGCGCGTCGTAACCGAGGAACACGGTCGGCTTCAGGGTGGCGACCAGATCGGCCGGCAGGCTGACGCCGCCGCCGAACTTGCCCGCCGCACGCGCGGTTTCGCGCTGCTGTTCCATCGCCACGTCGAAGCCGGCGGTGTCCACGGTCATGTCACGCTCGCGCGCGATATCAGCGGTGAGGTCCAGCGGGAAACCGTAAGTGTCATACAGACGGAACGCATCCACGCCGGGAATGATCTTGTTGCTGGCCTTGCCCGCGATGTCTTCGAAGATCTTCATGCCGGCGTCCAGCGTCTCGGCAAAGCGCTCTTCTTCGGCCTGCAGGGCGCGGGTGACGGTGTCGGCGGTGGCCGGCAGTTCCGGATAGGCCACGCCCATCTGCTCGACCAGGGTCGGCACCAGCTTGCTGAAGAACGGCTGGCGCACGCCCAGCATCCAGCCATGGCGCAGCGCGCGACGGATGATCCGGCGCAGTACGTAGCCACGGCCCTCGTTGGACGGCAGCACGCCATCGACGATCAGGAACGAACACGCACGGATGTGGTCGGCGATCACCCGCAGCGACTTGTTCTCCAGGTCGGCCATGCCAGTCAGTTCGCTGGCCTTGCGGATCAGCGCCTGGAACAGGTCGATTTCGTAGTTGGTGTGCACGTGCTGCAGGATCGCCGCCAGGCGCTCCAGGCCCATGCCGGTGTCCACGCAGGGCGCCGGCAGCGGCACCAGGCTGCCATCGGGCTGGCGATCGAACTGCATGAACACCAGGTTCCAGATTTCGATGAAACGGTCGCCATCTTCATCCGGCGAGCCCGGCGGACCACCGGCGATGTGGTCGCCATGGTCATAGAAGATCTCCGTGCACGGACCGCACGGACCGGTGTCGGCCATCTGCCAGAAGTTGTCAGAAGCGTATGGGGCGCCCTTGTTGTCGCCGATCCGCACGATGCGCTCTTCCGGGATGCCGACCATGTCGCGCCACAGCGCGTAGGCCTCGTCATCGGTCTGGTAGACGGTGACCAGCAGGCGCTCGGCCGGCAGCTTCCAGACCTGGGTCAGCAGTTCCCAGGCCCAGGCAATGGCGTCCTTCTTGAAGTAGTCGCCGAAGGACCAGTTGCCCAGCATTTCGAAGAAGGTGTGGTGGCGGGCGGTGTAACCCACCTGGTCCAGATCGTTGTGTTTGCCGCCTGCGCGCAGGCAGCGCTGGACGTCGGCAGCGCGCACGTAGCTGCGCTTCTCCGCGCCCAGGAACACGTCCTTGAACTGGACCATGCCGGAATTGGTGAACAGCAGGGTCGGGTCGTTGCCCGGTACCAGCGGTGCCGATGGCACGATGGTGTGGCCCTTGCCCTTGAAGAACTCAAGGAAATCGCTGCGGATCTGTGAAGTAGTGAATTTGGCGGATGCGGTCATGGGGGCTGGCAGTCTGCGTGCCGGAGGCGCCACCGCCTCCAGCCACACTGGCCAGGGTCGGGTTTCGGACCTCCGAAACGTTGAAGGGTAACAGGCCAGCGCCGCTCAGTCCTCTGCATCGAAGCGGGTGGCGCGGCGGATCGTGTCGCCATCGAACCCGCGACGGGCCAGCAGGTCGGCGGCCTTGCGCCGCTGCGGCAGGTCCTGCGGTCCTTCCTCGCCAAACCGGCGGCGTACCAGGTCACGGGCGTTGTCGAGGAAATCGCCCTCGTAGCTGTCCATCGCGGCGCTTATGGCATCACTGTCCAGCCCATGGGTGCCCAGTTCGGCCTGGATGTGGCGCGGTCCATACCCGCCATTGGCGCGGTTGCGCACCAGGAACTCGGCGAAGCGCTCATCGTCCTGCCAGCCCTCGCTGGTCAGCTTGTCCACCGCGGCCTGCGCCAGCTCCGGCTCGATGCCGCGCGCGACCAGTTTGCGCCCCAGTTCCTTGCGCGAATGATCGCGCCGCACCAGCAGGCCAAGCGCCCGCTGCAGGGGTGTCAATTCGGGCCGGCGGCGTTTACGTGCGCCCGGTGGGGCATCGGATTCGTCGTGCATGCTCATCCTTCACTCAGCGCCGTCCCTGACGCCACGCCCTTGATCGGCGTGAAAATCCTGCGGGGCAGGACGACGTCACTGACGGCGCCGCCCTGCCCCACAGCATGTCTTACGCTTCGTCGGCGTCGTCTTCGTCGCCGGCTTCCTTCGGTGCTTCCGCCGGCTGGAACTTCTCGCGCAGCTCCGCTTCCAGGCGCTGGGCCACGGCAGGGTTGTCGCGCAGGTAGCCGCGGGCGTTGTCCTTGCCCTGGCCGATGCGCTCTTCGCCGTAGCTGTACCAGGCGCCGGCCTTCTCGACCAGCTTGGCTTCCACGCCCATGTCGATCAGCTCGCCCTCGCGGCTGATGCCTTCGCCGTAAAGGATCTCGGTGATGACCTGCTTGAACGGCGGCGCCAGCTTGTTCTTGACGACCTTGATCTTGGTCTGGTTGCCGATGATCTCATCACCCTTCTTGATCGCACCGATGCGGCGGATGTCCAGGCGCACCGAGGCGTAGAACTTCAGCGCATTGCCGCCGGTGGTCACTTCCGGGCTCTGGCCCGGCATCATCACACCGATCTTGTGGCGCAGCTGGTTGATGAACACCACCAGGGTGTTGGAGCGCTTGATGTTGCCGGTCAACTTGCGCAGCGCCTGGCTCATCAGACGGGCCTGCAGGCCCGGCAGCTGGTCACCCATCTCGCCTTCGATTTCGGCCTTCGGGGTCAGCGCGGCGACCGAGTCGACCACCACGATGTCCACCGAGTTGGAGCGCACCAGCATGTCGGCGATTTCCAGCGCCTGCTCACCGGTATCCGGCTGCGACAGCAGCAGGTCGTCTACATTGACGCCCAGCTTGGCGGCGTAGATCGGGTCCAGGGCGTGCTCGGCATCGATGAAGGCTGCCGTGCCGCCCTTCTTCTGGCACTCGGCGATGGCCTGCAGCGTCAGGGTGGTCTTGCCCGAGGACTCCGGACCATAGATCTCCACGACCCGGCCCTTGGGCAGGCCGCCGATGCCCAATGCGATATCCAGCATCAGCGAACCGGTCGGGATGATCTCGACGGGCTCGACAACGCGATCGCCCATCCGCATCACCGAGCCTTTACCGAACTGCTTTTCGATCTGGCTCAGGGCGGCGGCCAGGGCACGCTTCTTGTTCTCGTCCATCGTCTTGGTCCTTGGGGAAGTGGTCATCTTTTTAATCGTGGTCAACTCGGGTTCGGGGGTGACTGTAGCGGCAGCGCATCGCACAGGATGAGACGCGCGCCGGGCAAGTCGAACATTATCGCCGCAGACGTCAGCGGCAGCCGCCCCCGGGCATTCAACGGTTGGGTCGCAGCAGGCCGCAGTACAGGCCTTCAATGGCGAAATCCTGGTCCGGCAACACTTCGATGGGGGCGTAATCCGGATTGCGCGGCAGCAGGCGGATACGGTCCTTGCCGATCTTCAGCAGCTTGACGGTGATCTCTTCGTCGATACGCGCCACCACGATCTGCCCGGTACGGGCGTCGCGGGTACGGTGCACGCCGATCAGGTCACCATCGAAGATGCCTTCGTCGATCATCGAATCGCCCTGCACCTTGAGCAGGTAATCCGGTGCCGGGGAGAAGAACACGCGGTCGAGCACGACGAAATCGTCCGAGCCGATATCCGCGCCGATCGGCAGTCCGGCCGCGACACGCCCCAGCACCGGCAGGCGCAGCACGCTGTCGTCCCGCGTCGGGTCGGCGATCTGCTTCACCGGCGGTGCCTGCACCAGGCGGATGCCACGGGCCTGGCCGGGGACGCGGCGAATGGCGCCGGCCGCTTCCAGCGCTTCAAGGTGGTACTGCGCGGCGCGCACGCCCTTGAAGCCGAAGGCACGGGCGATTTCGGTCTGCGAAGGCGGTGCGCCTTCGGATTCGATGCGCTCGGCGATCAGCTGCAGGATGGCCTGCTGGGTTTCGGTCAGGTTCGTCGTGTCCATGGTTAGTAGTAATACTACTAACTCATTCGCGTCGCAAGTGCCGTGCTGGATTGCAGCGAACGGCTGAGCCCCTCGTTGTGAACCGGTTTATTGGGTCTGGGCCGGGCGGTGGGGCTGGTCGGGGGACGGCAAAAGCCGCTCCTGCGGGCCTCGTTTCGTGCCATCCATGGCACTCAACGCCCCCGCCCAGCCCCACCGCCCGGCCCTGTGACATTTTGCGTGCGCCCACCACGGTAAAGGAAAGGAAAAAAGGCGGTAGCGCCGACCCATGGTCGGCGGAATGTTCCCGCCTACGGCCCGCTGCGCTCGCCGACCATGGGTCGGCGCTACCGCTTTTGTTTTTCTTTTCTGCGGGGCCTTGAGCGGCAGGAGCCGCGAAGAGCTACATGGACGTACTTGCGCGTGCCCCGCATAGCCTCCCCGCCCGCCCCCAGCTGCAGCTCCAAACCAGCCGCCTCAGCGCCTGTGGCCGCTGCGCCAGATCGAGAACAGGATCCACACCCCGCACAACCCGGCCCCGATGAAACCACCCACGCCCAATACCAGCAGCCATCGGCTGGAGAGCCCGCCTACGCTGTGCATCACGATCGATGAGCCGATGATCAGCGCGGCCGTAACGATACCCACCACCATGCGGTTGGCCGCCTGGTTCACCTGGTCGCCGAAGCCTTTCAGCGCATTGGTTTCGACCTTGATCTGCAGGCGCCCGCGGCGTGCGGCCTGCACCAGTCGGCGCAGGTCGCGCGGCAGTTCGCCGGCCAGCTCGATCATCCCCAACAGGCTGCGGCGGCCACGCTTGAGCAGCGCCCGGGGTGCATAGCGCTGAAGCACCACCTGCTCCAGGAACGGGCGTGCCGCGCTGGCCATGTCGAACTCGGGATCGAGCTGGCGGCCCATGCCCTCCAGCGTCAGGAACGCCTTGATCATCAAGGCCAGGTCGGCCGGCAGCATCAGGTTGTAGCTGCGCAGCAACAGGGTGATGTCGCTCAGCATCAGGCCGATGCGCAGGTCCTTCAGTGGCACGCCGCGATAGCGGTCGACGAACTGGCTGATGTCCTGCTGCAACCGCCCTTCGTCCACCGCCACCCCGCCCGCCCAGTCCAGCAGGATGTCGGCAACCGCTTCGGGTTCCTGCTCCACCAGCCCGTGCAGCAGCTGCGCCACCTGGAAGCGACGCGACTCGGACAACGTGCCGATCATGCCGAAATCGATCACGCCGATCCGGCCATCGCGCAGGTAGATGATGTTGCCCGGGTGCGGATCGGCGTGGAAACAGCCGTCCTGCAGCACCATCTTCAGCACGATGTCGGCACCCCGCGCTGCCAGTTGGCGGCGATCCAGTCCGGCCGCGTCCACCGCCGCCAGGTCCCGCCCGGCGATGCCATCGACGAAGTCCTGCACGTTCAGGCTTTCGCACGTCCACTGCCAGTGCACGGAAGGAATCAGGATGTCGGTGCGGCCGCCGAAGTCGCGCGCGATGCGCTCGGCATTGCGGCATTCGGCGGCAAAATCCAGCTCACGTCGCAGTGAGCCGGTGAACTGTTGAACGACCTCTGCTGGCCGGTAACGGCGCAGGTCGGGCAACCGCGCCTCGATGATCTCCGCCAGCCGCGCCAGCAGCCGCAGGTCCGCTTCCACCACGTCGCGGATACCGGGGCGGCGCACCTTCAATACCACCTCGCGGCCGTCGTGCAGGCGCGCACGATGCGCCTGCGCCAATGAGGCCGCCGCCATCGGCACCTCATCCAGCCAGGCAAATACCTGCGCCGGATCGCCGCCGACATCCCGCTCCAGCTGTTCGCGGATCTGCGCGTACGGCAGTGCCGGCACCGCGTTCTGCAATTCGGAGAATTCGGCGATCCAGTCGGGCGGGAACAGGTCCACGCGGGTGGCCAACACCTGGCCCAGCTTGACGAAGGTGGGCCCCAGTTCTTCCATCGCCCGGCGCACGCGCATCGGGG
Source organism: Stenotrophomonas sp. Bg11-02 (assembly GCF_002836635.1). NCBI lineage: Bacteria > Pseudomonadati > Pseudomonadota > Gammaproteobacteria > Lysobacterales > Lysobacteraceae > Stenotrophomonas > Stenotrophomonas sp. Bg11-02. The sequence goes on along the minus strand of NZ_PJAY01000060.1, from coordinate 305,610 downwards.
CGGTCAGCGGCGTGCGCTGGGTGTCGTCGCCCCAGTGCAGCAGGCGCCCCGCCCGCTCTAGCACGTCGGCCAGGCCGATCCGCCGCACCAAGTCGCCGAAGCCGTTGCGGATCAATACCGATGCGATTTCCTGCAGCCGGCCGAGATCACGGACGGTGCCGAGCGTTTCCCACATCGATGCATGCTCCAGGCTGTGCGAGCGCGCAGCATCTCACAGCTGGGCGAGCAGTCCGTTCAATGCCGCCGAAACGGTCTGCCGGCGGATCGCATCGCGGTCGCCATGGAAGTGGAACAGTTGTGCCTGCGCATACCCGCCACGGCGTTTCCAGCCGATCCATACACTGCCCACCGGCTTATCGTCGCTGCCGCCGCCAGGGCCGGCGATGCCGGTCACCGCCACCGCGATGCCCGCGCCGGAGTTGACCAGTGCACCGGATACCATCTCCAGCACGGTTTCGCGGCTGACCGCGCCGAACGCCTCCAGCGTCTGCGCGCGTACGCCCAGCAGCCGCTGCTTGGCTTCGTAGCTGTACACCACCATGCCGCAATCGAAGAACGCCGATGAGCCGGCGATATCGGTCATCGCCTTGGCGATCCAGCCGCCACTGCAGCTTTCAGCGGTAACCAGCTGCAGGCTCGCTGCCTGCAGCGTGCGGCCCAGCTCGCTGGCCAGGCCGGCCAGCATGTCGTCGGTGGGGAGGGTCATGGAACATTCCTGGAACGCGGGGTCAGCGTCCTTTTACTACGAAAAGGCACGCTGACCCCAACCGCAGGTGAAATCACCACTCAGGCAGCTTTTCCGGCAGCAGTGCCTGGATCGCGGCCCCGTCCTCGCCGGCGGCCAGCTTCTCCGCCTCCGCGATCGGGATTTCCACCTGCAGCAGCCAGCCTTCTTCGTCCACGGTTTCGGCGCGGACCACTTCCAGCTGGTGCAAGCGCGCGCGCAGGCGCCCCTGCGAAGCGGGCAGGCGCAGCTCGCCGGTCACATGCTGCAGCCCCAGGCGCTTGCCCAGTGCCGCTTCCAGCACGTCCAGCCCGCGGCCGTCGCGCGCGGAGATCCAGACCCGCTCGCGGCGCGATTCATCGGGCACGCCGTCGTGGCCATCGTGGCGCACCTCGGCCCCTTCAATGCGGTCGATCTTGTTGAACACCAGCAGCTGCGGCAGGTCGCCCGCACCGATGGCCGCCAGTACTTCGTCGACCTGGGCGATGCGCTCTTCGCGGTGTGGATCGGCGGCGTCGACGATATGCAGCAGGAAATCAGCCTCGCGCGCTTCGGACAGGGTGGAGCGGAACGCAGCCACCAGGTCATGCGGCAGGTCGCGCACGAAGCCCACCGTGTCGGCCAGCACCACATTGCCACCGGGCAGCGCGATGCGACGCACGGTCGGGTCCAGGGTCGCGAACAGCTGGTCGGCGGCGTACGCCTCCGCGCCGGTCAGCGAATTGAACAGCGTTGACTTGCCGGCGTTGGTGTAGCCGACCAGCGCCACGCGCGGCAGCTCGCTGCGCAGGCGGGCACGGCGCATCTGGGTGCGCTGCACTTCCACCTTTTCCAGCCGCTTCTGCAGCTGCTCCACGCGCTTCTGCAGCAGGCGGCGATCGGTTTCCAGCTGGGTCTCACCCGGGCCGCGCAGGCCGATGGAGCCACCACGCTGGCGCTCCAGGTGGGTCCAGCCGCGGATCAGCCGGGTCGACATGTGGCGCAGCTGCGCCAGCTCGACCTGCAGCTTGCCATCGTGGCTGCGCGCACGCTGGGCGAAGATGTCCAGGATCAGCCCGGTGCGGTCGATCACCCGCCGCTCCAGGAACTTTTCCAGGTTGCGCTCCTGGCCGGGCGACAGCGCATGGTTGACCAGGATCAGGTCCGCACCGGTTGCGTCGGCAGCCGCCTTCACCTCGTCCAGCTTGCCGCTGCCGATCAGGGTGGAGGGATTGGGGCGGTCGATGCGCGCGGTGATGGTAGCCGCGATGCTGGCACCGGCCGAGCGTGCCAGGTCGCCGAACTCTTCGAGCACGTCCTCTTCCAGCTTGCCGAAATGGGGCTGGATCAACAGGGCGTTTTCACCCTTTTTCGAGCGATCAAACACGTACCACTCCAGGATTATTCAATGGATTCATCACCCGCTGGTTGGCCATCTTCGTTGGCCTGCACGAAACCACCGCCCGGACCGAGCTTGACGTTGCGCGCCGGGACCACGGTGGAGATGGCGTGCTTGTAGACCATCTGGCTGACGGTATTGCGCAGCAGCACCACGAACTGGTCGAACGACTCGATCGTGCCCTGCAGCTTGATGCCGTTGACCAGATACACCGAAACCGGCACGCGCTCGCGCCGAAGTGCATTCAGAAACGGGTCCTGCAGCGATTGCCCCTTGGACATTGCTAACTCCTGATTATTGTTTTTATGGGTGTCGGCAGATGCCACGGCCCCCCAGCCGCCCACCGACAGGTCGATGGTACACGGCAGGCGCCCGGCACGCTGTCAGGGCGGGACGAACGCGGAAACCGCCGCCGTCAACCGCTGCTGGTCTACATGGGGATCGAACCAGCGCGCATCAAGCTCGCCACGCAGCCAGGTCAGTTGCCGTTTGGCCAACTGGCGCGTGGCGAAGATCGCTTTATCGCGGAACGTGGCGGCGTCCTGGTTGCCGTCCAGATACTCCCAGGCCTGTCGGTAGCCGACCGCGCGCACTGCCGGCAGGTCCAGTGGTGATGCCACTGTGGCCATCGCGGGCAGCGCCCGCAGGGCCCGCACTTCATCCAGGAAGCCGCCGGCCAGCATCGCATCGAAGCGCCGCTCGATGCGCTGGTGCAGCACGGCGCGATCACGCGGTGCGAGCACCAGCTTGAGGGTCCGTACCGGCAGCCGGCCTTCGCCCGGCACCCGCTGCCATTCGCTGATCGGCCGGCCGGTCATCCGGTAGACCTCCAGCGCCCGCTGTATCCGCTGCGGGTCGGTGGCATGGATCCGCGCGGCGGCTGCCGGGTCCACCGTGGCCAGCTCGGCATGCAGCGCCGGCCAGCCACGCTCGGCCGCCTCGGCCGACAGCTGCAGCCGGGTGGCTTCGTCTGCCGGCGGCATCGGCGACAACCCTTCCAGCAGGGCGCGAAAATATAGGCCGGTCCCGCCGGCAAGAATGGGCCGCTTGCCGCGCGCGATGATGTCATCCACGGCAGCACGTGCGGCGCGTGCGAATTCGGCAGCGGAAAACGACTGCCATGGATCGCACAGGTCCAGCAGGTGGTGCGGCGCCTGCGCGCGCTCGGCGGCATCCGGCTTGGCCGATCCTATGTCCAGATGGCGATAGACCAGCGCCGAATCGACGCTGACGATCTCACCGTCCAGCCGCCGCGCCAGATCGATCGCCAGCGCGGTCTTGCCGCTGGCGGTCGGGCCCATGACCGCGATCGCAACGGGTCGACGGTCTTCCGCCATCAGCCTTCGTCCGGCCAGCGGATCGCAGGCGCGGCGTCTTTGCGCGGCGACGGCACCGCCTCCACGGCCGCCCACACTTTCAGGGCATCCACGGTGGCGGCCACGTCGTGCACGCGCACGATACGCGCGCCGCGCTGCACCGCTACCAGGTGCGCTGCGACCGATGCCGCCACGCGTTCGGCAGGCAGCTGGCGGCCGGTCAGCTCCCCCAGCGTGCGCTTGCGTGACAGGCCGGCCAGCATCGGCACGCCGAGTTCGAGGAAGCGTTCCGAACGCGCGAGCAGGGTCATGTTGTGGTCCACGCGTTTGCCGAAACCGAAGCCGAGGTCGACCACCAGGTTCTTCTTCGCGATGCCGGCCATTTCCGCGGCGAACAGACGCTGGACCAGGAAGCGATGTACTTCGGCCACCACGTCGTCGTACTGCGGATCGGCCTGCATGCTGCCGGGCTCGCCCTGCATGTGCATCAGCACCACCGGCACGCCGGCGTCGGCCGCAGCGTCCAGTGCGCCGGGCTGCCGCAGCGCGTGGATGTCATTGATCATCCCGGCGCCGGCCGCCACTGCCGCGCGCATCACCTCCGGCTTGAAGGTATCGATGCTGATCGGCACCGTAGTGCGTGCGGCGAGCTGCTCGATGACCGGCAGGACGCGGCGCAGCTCTTCGTCCAGCGGCACCGGCGCACTGCCGGGGCGGGTCGATTCACCGCCGATGTCCAGCAGGTCGGCGCCCTCTTCCACCAGCTTCAGGCCGTGCGCAACTGCAGCCTCGGCACTGTCGTGCTGGCCGCCATCGGAAAACGAATCCGGAGTGACGTTGACGATGCCCATCACCCGCGCACGATCAAGGCGCAGTACGCGGCCGGCACAATCGAGCTGGGGAGAAATGTCGAACATGGCGGTCCCTCAAGGTAGTGACGGCCGCTGGCCGTCAACAGGAAATTCAACCGATCCGCCGGGCATGCCGCGGCGCGACCCGCCGTGATGGTCAGCGTCTGCGACGCTTGCGATCCAGATACAGCGTCTTGCCGATGCTGAGCACCACGCCCAGCGCGATGCCGACCACGCAGCCGAGCAGCAGATTGTCCAGGCCCAGGCCGACGGCCACGCCGACCACCGTGGCAATGACCATTTCAGCGGTATGGGAAATCGGTTCGGGCGGGGGCGTCGACATGCAGTTTCCGGTCAGTAACCAAACGTAGTCCCTATTGTCCCGCAGCCGCCCCCTGCATGCACGGGCTGGCTGAACGGAAAAGGCCGGGTTTCCCCGGCCTTTCCCTCAACGCGCAGCAGCAGTGATCAGATCTGCTCGGCCGGGCCACTGATCGGCGGCACCGGACGGGCATCGCCGCCCTTGTCGTTGCCACCGCCATTCTTGCCATCGGTATTCGACTTGCCCCAGCCCATCGGCGGCGGCGGATCGCGGCCTTCCATGATCGCGTCGATCTGCGGCGCATCGATGGTTTCGTACTGCAGCAGCAGCTGGGTCATCGCATGCAGCTTGTCGACGTTGGCGGTCAGCAGTTCAGTGGTCCGGGCATACGCCTTGTCCAGGATGCTGCGGACTTCTTCGTCGATACGGCGCGCGGTGTCGTTGGACACGCTCTTGTGCTGGGTCACCGAACGGCCAAGGAAGACCTCGTCGTCCTCTTCACCGTAGGCGATCGGGCCGAGCGTTTCGGAAAGACCCCACTTGGTGACCATGTTGCGCGCCATCTTGGTCGCACGCTCGATGTCGTTGGAGGCACCGGTGGTGACCTTGTCGGCGCCGAAGATCAGCTCTTCGGCGACGCGGCCACCGTACAGCGAGCACAGCTGCGAATTGATCGCCACGCGGTTGATCGAGTACTTGTCACCTTCCGGCAGGTACATGGTCACACCCAGCGCACGACCGCGCGGAATGATGGTGACCTTGTAGACCGGGTCATGCTCGGGCACCAGGCGGCCGACGATGGCATGGCCGGCTTCGTGGTACGCCGTCAGGGTCTTCTCTTCTTCGCTCATGGCCATCGAGCGGCGCTCGGCACCCATCAGGATCTTGTCGCGCGCACGGTCGAAGTGGTCCATGCGGACTTCCTTCTCGTTGCTGCGCGCGGCGAACAACGCGGCCTCGTTGCACAGGTTGGCCAGGTCGGCACCGGAGAAGCCCGGGGTACCGCGCGCGATCACCATCGGCTCGACATCGTCGGCCAGCGGCAGCTTGCGCATGTGCACCTTGAGGATGTGCTCACGACCCTTCACGTCCGGCAGGCCGACCACCACCTGGCGGTCGAAACGGCCCGGACGCAGCAGCGCCGGATCCAGCACGTCCGGACGGTTGGTCGCGGCGATGACGATCACCCCTTCGCCGCCTTCGAAACCGTCCATCTCCACCAGCAACTGGTTGAGGGTCTGCTCGCGTTCGTCATGACCGCCGCCCAGACCGGCACCACGGTGACGACCGACGGCGTCGATTTCGTCGATGAAGATGATGCACGGCGCGTGCTTCTTGGCCTGCTCGAACATGTCGCGCACGCGGCTGGCGCCGACGCCGACGAACATTTCCACGAAGTCCGAACCGGAGATCGAGAAGAACGGCACCTTGGCTTCGCCGGCGATGGCCTTGGCCAGCAGGGTCTTGCCGGTGCCCGGCGGGCCGACCATCAGCACGCCGCGCGGAATCTTGCCGCCGAGCTTGGTGAACTTGGACGGGTCGCGCAGGAAATCGACCAGCTCGCCGACTTCTTCCTTGGCCTCGTCACAGCCGGCCACGTCGGCAAAGGTCACCTTGACCTGGTCCTCGCCCTGCAGCTTGGCCCGCGACTTGCCGAAGGACATCGCGCCCTTGGCCCCGCCACCGCCACCCTGCATCTGGCGCATGATGAACAGCCAGAAGCCGATGATCAGGATCACCGGCAGGAAGTTCATCAGGATCGCGCCCAGCGAGATACCGCTGGACGGCTCCTGCTGGACGATTTCAACATTCTTGGTGCGCAGCACGTTGATCAGGTCGCGATCGAACGGTGCGGTGATGGTGGAGGTCTGGCCACCACGCGTGGTGTAGGTGATTTCGTTGGTGCCGCCGCGCATGTCGCCGGCGAAGGTCACCTTCTGCACCGCGCCGCTGTCTACCTGGTCCAGGAACTGCGAATAGGTCGCGCCCGGCGCACCGGCGCCGCTCGTCTTTGGCGAGAAGCTCTGGAATACCACCATCAGCACAACGGCGACGACCACCCATAGCAGGAGGTTCTTGGTCAAGTCGTTCATCCTCATTGGCTCCGGTATTCCTCTTGTGCGGGCTGGTGCATGGGTCGGGCTTGCTTGTCGAGCTTACTTCATCACGGCGCGCTTGCCCTGTCCGAGGGCATAGACCTCGGGGGAGCGCTTGCGCGAGGCGTCCGGCTTGCGGATGGAGACCTTGTCGTACCGCCTGCGCATTTCACGCACGTAGTCGTCAAAACCCACACCCTGGAACAGCTTGATCAGGAACGCCCCACCGGTCTTGAGGTGGTTGTCGGCGAAATCCATGGCCAGCTCTGCCAGGTGCATCATCCGCGGCTGGTCCACCGCGTCCATTCCACTCTTATTGGGGGCCATATCGGACAGTACAAGGTCTACCGGCTGGTCCCCGACCATGGCCTCGAACTGCGATAGGACGGCTTCTTCCCTGAAGTCTCCGTGAAGGAAGTCCACGCCGGCCAGCGCGGGCATCTCAAGGATGTCCAGTGCGAACACCCGGCCGGTGTCGCCCATCTGCCGGCGGACCTGCTGCGACCAGCCACCCGGGGCGGCGCCGAGGTCCACCACCACCATGTGCGGCTTCAGCAGCCGGTCACGTTCGAGCAGCTCTTCCAGCTTGTAGGCCGCGCGCGAGCGCATGCCTTCAGCCTGCGCTTTCTTCACGTAGGGGTCGGAAAAGTGTTCTTTCAGCCAGCGCTGGCTGCTCTTGCTGCGGGAAACCATGGTAAATACAGCCGGATGGGGTGGCCATGATACCCTGAACCCCCCAAGTCACAGCGCTTTCCTGCATGTCCACTGCCCTGACCGCATCCCAGACCCGTTTCCTTCGCGGCCAAGCCCACGACCTCAAAGCCCTGCTCCAGATTGGCGGCAAGGGCGTGACCCCGGCCTTCCTGGCCGAGCTGGAAGAGGTGCTGGAGCGCCATGAACTGATCAAGGTGAAGGTGGCGGCTGAGGATCGCGAAGCCCGCGACGCCATGGTCGCCGAGCTGGTCGGTACCACCGGGGCGGCGCTGGTCCAGCGCATCGGCCACGTGGCCGTGCTGTACCGGCCGAGCAAGGAAAACCGCCAGATCGTGCTGCCGCGCGGCTGATAACCCGGTCCTGCCATGCAACTGAGCCACCAAGCCCCTGATTACGCCTACACGCTGCGCGGTGCGGATGGTCGCTCGGCACGGATCAACGACCGCGAACTGACCGCGAGCTTCATCGTCACCCCGCAGGTGCTGGTGGAAGACTGGCCGGTGGGTTCGGTGGCCGAGCTGCAGCCGGCCCATCTGGAGGCGATCCTGGCGCTGGAACCGGTGTTGATCATCCTCGGCACCGGCGCCACGCAGGTGTTTCCTTCGCAGCAGCTGATGGCCGCGTGCCTGTCACGTGGGATCGGGCTGGAAGTGATGAACAATCCTGCTGCGGCGCGCACCTTCAACATCCTCGCCGGCGAGGGCCGCAAGGTCGCCGCGGCGTTCATTCTCGAACGGTGAATTCTGGTCGCTGAGGGCGACTTCGGCCGCTGGGGTTTGTGTGTTGGGGCGGGATAGGGGGCATTGGCAGGACACGCCGTGAACCCGTCCATGGGGGCTCGCTTTTCGCATCCATGCGAAAAGACGGTCCTGCCAACGCCCCCTACCCCGCCCCCCGACAATCCCCGATGGCCGGGGGGAAAAGAAAAAAGCAAAAGCAGACAGCCGATCCAAGGATCGGCTGCTTTGCGTTTGCCTTTGCTTTTTTCTTTCTCCCCCCGCCGAGGCGACCGTGTCGAAGGCGGGTGGCGGTGGGCTAGCCGGGACCGTTAGAGCCGCATGGATGCGGCGACGAGCCTCCAGGGACGGATTCACGGCGTGTCCCGGATAGGCCCACCGCCACCCGCCAGGCAGGCAGACAACAAGGCAACCGCTCTAGGCGGCAGCCGCGCTCACCGCGCCGGCAGGTACTGCTGCGGGTCCACCGGCTTGCCGTTGTAGCGGATCTCGAAATGCAGCATGTCCCGGTTCGCGCCGGTGCGGCCCATTTCCGCGATCTGCTGGCCGGCCTTCACGCTCTGGCCTTCGTTGACCAGGCGCTTGCGGTTGTGCCCGTAGGCCGACAGCCACTGCTCGTTATGCTTGACGATGATCAGCTCGCCGTAGCCCACCAGCCCGGCGCCGGAGTACACCACCACGCCGTCGGCGGCAGCTTTGACCGCCTGGCCACTGGTGCCGGCGATGTCCACGCCCTGCTTGGTCGTCTCACCGGCCACGAAGCGACCCACGACCGCGCCATCAGCAGGCGAGCGCCAGCTGATGCCGCTGCGCACCGGTGGTGTAGTTGCCACCGGCCGGGTCGTGGTGGCGGTGCCACCGGACGCCCGCGGCGCGGTCACCACGGTGGTCGGCACGCGGCCACCGCCCGCTCCCTGCGGATACAGGCGGATCACCTGGCCGGGGTAGATCGTGGACGGGTTGGACAGGCTGTTCCAGGCGATCAGGTCCGCCGGGGTGATGCTGTGGATGCGTGCCAGGGCGTAGATGGTGTCGCCCTTCTGCACGCGCACTGTCTTGCCCGGCTGGGCGACGGAGGCCTTCGGCGTGGCCGACGCACCGCTGCCGCCCGAACCGGAGGGACGCACCACGGTGGCGGTACCGCAGGCAGTCAACGCGGTCAGCGTGATGGCCAGCGCGCCCAGGCGCAGCCCCCTGTTGAAACGATCAGCACTCATGCGAACTTCGACCTCCATACAAGCCAGGCAACCAGGGCCACCACCATCGCGGTGGCGATCCAGCCCAGCGGTTCAATCCAGCGACGCAGCGCCGCCTCGGCGCGCGGTCCACCGATGCGGATCACCGCAGCCAGCACGAATACGCGCTTGCCGCGACCGATCAGCATGCTCAGCAGATACTGCGGCATCGGTACGCCGACGATACCCGACGCCCATGTGAAGACCTTCATCGGGATCGGCATGAAGCCGCCCAGCACCAGGAAGGTGAACACCGCCCACGGCGACTCGGCCATCTTGGCCTGCACGATCGCAATGCCGCGCTCGATGCCGGGCAGCATGCCCATCGTATCCAGCAGCGGCTTGACCGCCTCGAACGCAAAATGGCCCAGCGCGTAGCCGACCGCCGCACCCACCATCGAACCGGACAGGCTGAGCGTGGCGAACCACCAGCCGCGCTTGGGCTGGGCCACGCACATCGGGGCCAGCATCACTTCCGGCATCACCGGGAAAATGATCGCTTCGATGAAGCTCAGCACCGTCAGGTAGGTCGGTGCCCGCTCATGGTTGGCCCACTTCAATGCGCGCTCGTACAGCGGCCCGAAAATCTTCATGAATGCCCTGCTCCGTGAAAAATCAGTCCAGCATGCCAGACAGCAACGGGACGAAGGTGACCGGCGCCAACACGGACTGCGTGATGCTGCCGTCGGGCTGGCGGTCAAGCTGCACCAGCGACTGCGCACCCGGCCCGCCGACCGGCGCCACCAGCCGCCCGCCGGGGGCCAGCTGCTCGATCAATGCATCCACCAGCGCCGGCGCCGCGGCGGTGACCACGATGGCATCGTACGGCCCATGTTCGGGCCAGCCGACCCGGCCATCGTCGTGCTTGGTGCGGATGTTCATGGCCAGCGAGCGGAACCGCTTGCGCGCCTGCCGCAGCAGGTCGCCGATGCGTTCGACAGTGAACACCTCCAGGCCCACCGCGGCCAGTACGGCGGCCTGGTAACCGGAACCGGTGCCCACTTCGAGCACGGTCTTCGGCGCAACCTGCACGATCGCCTCGGTCATCCGCGCGACCACCCACGGCTGGGAAATCGTCTGGCCGTGGCCGATCGGCAGGGCAGTATCTTCGTAGGCACGCGAGGCCAGCGCTTCATCGATGAAAAGATGGCGCGGCACCACGCGGATGGCATTGAGGGTGGCCTCATCGACGATGCCGGCTTCGCGCAGGCGCTCGACCAGGCGGTCGCGCACGCGCTGGGAGGTCATGCCGATGCCTACCGCTTCGGGCTGCAGTCGCAGGCGCGCGGTCATGCCGGGCGGCCCAGTGCGGCGCTCAGCCCGCCGACCCAGCTGGCCACTTTTTCCAGCGCCTGGTAGCGCGTCAGGTCGACCTGGATCGGGGTGATGGAAATAAAGCCGGTGCGCACCGCATGGAAATCCGTGCCCGGGCCGGAATCCTGCTCGCGCCCTGCCGGGCCGATCCAGTAGACCGCATTGCCGCGCGGGTCCTTCTGCGCGATGCAGCCTTCGGCGCGGTGGCGGTTGCCCAGCCGGGTCACTTCAAAGCCCTTGACCTCGCTCCACGGCAGGTCCGGCACGTTGACGTTGAGGATCGTGTCGGCAGGCAGCGGATCGGCCTTCAGCTGCGCCACGATCTCCACCGCCGCGCGCGCGGCGGTCTGGAAATGCTTCGGCTCATGGTTGTGGCTGACCAGCGACATGGCGACCGCAGGCAGGCCCAGATGCCGCCCTTCCATCGCCGCCGAGACGGTGCCGGAATAGATCACGTCATCGCCCAGGTTGGCCACGTTGTTGATGCCCGACACGACGATGTCCGGCTCCTGGTCCAGCAATCCGGTCAACGCCAGGTGCACGCAGTCGGTCGGGGTGCCGGCGACGGAGACGGTGTGGTGATCCAGGCGCTTGAGGCGGATCGGCAGGTCCAGGGTCAGCGAGTTGCTGGCGCCGGACCTGTCCCGGTCAGGGGCGACCACGGTGACCTCATGCCCGGCCTGGCGCAGGACCGCCGCCAGCATGGCGATGCCCGGGGCATCGACACCATCGTCATTGCTGACCAGGACCCGCATCTGGGTTTTCACCACTTCATCGTTCAAGACTTCGCTTCCAATCACTGCTGACATGGACGTGGTCACGGCGCTCCCCCGGCGGCGGCGACCTCGCAGGTGCGTCTTGTATTGTGCCGCATGCGGCTCGCAGGGCCTACCCTGCCATGGGTCATTGGGCATCCTCATGACGGTGGCGGCATGCGTTAACCTGTCGGCATGTCGCATCCGCATGACGAAGATCCCGCCGAACTGTTCCGGTCAGCCATCGGGCAGGTTACCCCGCTGCGCAAGGGCAGCGGCCCGGCCCCGGCTGGGCCCAAGCCGCGCCCGCGTGCCCGGATGGCCGAACGTGATGAACAGGAAGCGCTGGGAGAGTTCGCCCGGCTGCTGCGCGACGGTGCTCCGCTGGATGCCGGTGATGCCCTCAGCTACCGCCGCGACAACCTGCCCCCGCGCATGTTCCAGCGGCTGAAGAAGGGCCAGTATTCGGTACAGGACGAACTGGACCTGCACGGTGCCACGGCCAGCCAGGCCGAACAGCTGCTGCGTCAGTTCCTGCTGGAGGCGCATGACCACGAGCATGGCTGCGTGCGCATCATCCACGGCAAGGGCCTGCAGTCCGATGGCGGTGCGCCGGTGCTGAAGAACCTGGTCGACCGCCACCTGCGCCTGCGCAACGACGTGCTGGCCTTCCACTCCGCGCCCACCGCCCAGGGCGGCACCGGCGCCGTGCTCGTGCTGCTGGCGAGATAGCTGCCGCTTTCGGCCGGCCCAGGCCCTGGGTGATAAGCCAGCGGTATCAAATAGATCGACGCTTTAGGTGGGGTGCCGCCGTCTTCTGCCCAACGACGCCACCCTTTGACGTTACACGCTCGCATACGAGGGGCCGCCAACGACGTCACGTTTCAGCCCCGATCGAACTCCTTCAATGGCGATGCCCGTCAAGCACGTCCGCGACGGGCATCTTTCCAACTGGAGAATTGCCAATGAACACGTTCGCCTACGCTTCACTGTTCGCCTGCCTTCTGGCAAGCACTACCGCATCGGGCCAGGACATCGACGCGGTGACGATGTTGGCACGTCCAACCCCGCAGCAATGCCATAACGCCTTCAACGCGTCATCCGCCGCGAGCAGCTGCAGCAATGCCAGGATGGAAGTCTGGGATCAGACCAACTGTACGATCTACGTGGATTGCCTGCGCAACGACGGCACGACCATCGGCAATCGCAGAACGGTGCCACTCCCGCAGGTATCTTCCCTACGCAACTGTGACGGCCTGCTCTGCTGAGAGCATGCAAAAGGCGGGGTGCTGGCCCCGCCTTCTCTCTGTCACGAAGCGTCGGTGACCGGCCCGAGTTCGTGCAGTACGGCGGTGGCGTAGCAGCCCGGCGGCAGCGCGAAGGACAGTTCCAGCACGCCTTCCTGCAGCCATTGGTGCTGCAGCAGCGCCGGACGCAGGCGCAGCGAACGGCGCTCGTGCTTCAGGCCTTCGGCTTCCAGCCCGGCACGCAGCGCCTGCGACTGCTCATCGTCGATCGCAGCCAGCTCCAGCGCACGCGCGGCATCGCTGCTGCGCAGGTCGCCGACGCCCCACAACGGGCCGCTGGGATGGATGTCGAAACGGGCCAGGCGTTCAGCCAGCACCTCGCTCCACGGCTCGGGACCGAACACGCTGCGGCTGCCATCCAGCATCCAGACCTCGCCGTCGATCGGCTGGTCCCAGCTGCCCTGCTCCACGCGCGCGGCGAGCACGCGGTTGAACAGGGCCGAACGGGCGGCCGACAGCAGCAGCGAACGCTGGTCCTTGCGCATGCGGCGGCCGCCGAACATCGCCAGCGCGGCGGGCACGTTGCCACCGTCGCGGCCGAAGCGCTGCTCACCGAACCAGTTGGGAATGCCGCGTTCGGCGATCTGTTGCAGGCGTGCGTCGATCGCTGCGGCATCACCGTCCACTTCGCGCAGCACCAGCTTGAAGCGGTTGCCGGCCAGCGCCCCGCGCTGCAGCTTGCGGTTGTGCCAGGTCGAGGACACCACCTCCACTTCGTCGCTGGCCAGCAGGCCCAGGTCCGGCGCCACGCGCTTGGGCAGGTGCACGCTGAAGCGCTGGGTGGTGACCGCGTGCCGATCCTTCATCCCGGCAAAGCTCACCGCCATCTCCGGCAGGCCGGCCCACTGCGCCAGCAGCTTGGCCACGTGCACCGTATTGGCGCCGCGCTTGCGGATCTCCAGCAGCAGGTGTTCGCCTTCGCCGGTGGGTTCGAAGGACGGCAGTTCATCGACCTGGAAATCATCGGGCGTGCTGCGGACAAGTGCACGTGCGAACAGTGGCTCACCAAAGGCCAGCGGCAACGGCATCATGCCGCCACCAGCAGCACGATGGCCTGCGCTGCAATGCCTTCCTCGCGACCGGTGAAGCCCAGCTTTTCCGACGTGGTCGCCTTGATGCTGACCGCATCGACCGGCAGCTGCAGCAGCTCGGCAATGCGCTCGCGCATGGCCGCGGCATGCGGCCCGACCTTGGGACGTTCGCAGATCACGGTGATGTCGGTGTTGCCGACCTGCCAGCCACGCGAGCGCAGCAACACGTCGCAGTGGAGAAGGAAATCGCTGCTGTCGGCATCCTTCCAGCGGTCATCGCTGGGCGGAAAATGCTGGCCGATATCGCCCAGCGCCAGCGCACCGAGCATCGCATCGCACAGCGCGTGCAGGATCACATCGCCGTCGCTGTGCGCCAGCACGCCGGCGGTATGCGCAACGCGCACTCCCCCCAACATGATGTGGTCGCCCGGGCCGAAGGCATGGACGTCGTAACCCTGGCCAATGCGGACAGGCGGGAAAGGAAGCGTGGTCATCGGAACAGCCTTTGCTATGCAGCGCGCGCGCCGGTCATTCGGCGCGACGGGAAAGTACGAATTCGAAGCGGTCCAGGTCCGCGGGCGTGGTGACCTTGAAGTTGTCCTCGCTGCCTTCCACAAGCACCGGACGCTGGCCCTGGCATTCCATGGCCATGGCATCGTCGGTAACCTCGATGCCAGCGGCAGCCGCCTCGGTCAGTGCCCGCGCCAACTGGTGGCGACGGAACAGCTGCGGGGTCAGTGCCCGCCACAGCCGCGCGCGCGGCTCGGTGCCGTCGATGCCGCCATCGTCGCCGGCGCGTTTCAGCGTGTCGCGCACCGGGGCGGCCAGGATCGCACCCACCGGATCAGCGCGCCCCACTTCCAGCAGCCGGCTGAGATCGGCCAGCGCCAGGTTGGGCCGCGCCGCGTCATGCACCAGCACGAATTCATCGGCGCGCACGCTGTCGGGCAAGGCGAGCAGCCCGGCCAGCACCGACGCCGCCCGCGTCTCGCCGCCGTGGCAGGTCAGGACGGGCTTGCCGGACCATTCGGTCCAGCCCGGCCAATCCGCATCGTCGGCACTGATCACCACCATCGCACCGGCCACCGCAGGGTGCACCAGCAGGGCATCCAGGGTGTGGGCCAGCAGGGTCCGGCCGCCTGCCTGCAGGTACTGCTTGGGCACCGGAGCGCCGAAACGACTGCCACGACCGGCAGCGGGCACTATTACCCAGATCGCCGCGCTCATGGCACGTCGGCCGGGTGATCGGCTGGCGTCGGCGCGGCCACAGGGGCACGCACCGGGGCCACCGGCGCATCTTCGACCACGCGGTAGAACTTCTCGCCGGGCTTGATCATGCCCAGCTCGCTGCGCGCGCGCTCTTCGATGGCCGCCTGCCCTTCCTTCAGATCCTGGACTTCGGCAGCCAGCGCATCGTTGCGCTGCTGCAGGCCATCGTTGTCACGGTTCTGGTGCTCGACCTGGGCTTCCAGGGTCATCACTTCGCCTGAATTGCCCGGGCCGAACCAGAAACGGTACTGCAACCATGCCAGCAGCAGGGCCAAGGCCAACAGCGCCCACCGCCAGTTGCGCATGGGATCAGCGCTTCAACGAAACGAAGGCATCACGACCGGCGTAACGCGCGCCGGCACCCAGCGCTTCTTCGATGCGCAGCAGCTGGTTGTACTTGGCCACGCGATCACTGCGGCACAGCGAACCGGTCTTGATCTGGGTTGCCGTGGTAGCAACGGCGATGTCGGCGATGGTGGTGTCTTCGGTCTCGCCCGAACGGTGCGACACGATGGCCGCGTAACCGGCGCGGTCGGCCATGGCGATCGCTTCCAGCGTTTCGCTCAGGGTGCCGATCTGGTTGACCTTGATCAGGATCGCGTTGGCGGTGCCCGAATCGATGCCTTCCTTGAAGATCTTCGGGTTGGTGACGAACAGATCGTCGCCGACCAGCTGCACCTTCTTGCCGATGCGGTCGGTCAGCAGCTTCCAGCCGGCCCAGTCGTTCTCGGCCAGGCCGTCTTCGATGGTGATGATCGGGTACTGGTTCGACCAGTCAGCGAGGAAGTCGACGAACTGCTCGGAGGTCAGGCGCTTGTTCTCGCCGACCAGGTTGTACTTGCCGTTTTCGTAGAACTCGCTGGAGGCCACGTCCAGGCCCAGCAGCACGTCGTCACCGGCGGTGTAACCGGCCTTGCCGATCGCTTCCAAGATGGTGTCGAGCGCTTCGACGTTGCTGCGGAAGTCCGGCGCGAAGCCGCCTTCGTCGCCCACGGCGGTGCTCAGGCCATGGCCCTTCAGCACCGACTTCAGCGAATGGAAGATCTCGGTACCGGCGCGCAGGCTTTCGGAGAACGAGCTGAAGCCCACCGGCAGCACCATGAACTCCTGGAAGTCCACGTTGTTGTCGGCGTGCGCACCACCGTTGATGATGTTCATCATCGGCACCGGCAGCGACGGTGAAACACCGGTCTTGCCAGCCAGGTACTGCCACAGCGCCTGCTTGTTCGATGCGGCGGCGGCGTGCGCGGCGGCCATCGAAACACCCAGCAGCGCGTTGGCGCCCAGGCGGCCCTTGTTCTCGGTGCCATCGAGGTCGATCAGGCGGCGGTCAAGGCCTTCCTGGTCGGCGGCATCGAAGCCGGTCAGTGCGCCGGCAATGGCGCCGTTGATGTTCTCCACGGCCTTGCGCACGCCTTTGCCGAGGTAACGGGTCTTGTCACCGTCACGCAGTTCCACCGCTTCCTTGGTGCCGGTCGAGGCGCCGGAGGGGACTGCGGCGCGACCGAACGAACCGTCCTCCAGGATGACGTCGGCTTCCAGCGTGGGGTTGCCACGGCTGTCGAGGATTTCACGGGCGTGGATGCTGCGGATCGTACTCATGGGCTGGCCGGTTACCTGTCTGTAGAGGAAGGCGACAAAAACGAATGCCGCGTGATTATCCCCGCACGGCCGCCCATTGCCAAATCGGTCGCTGAATCCCGTACCGACACGCCTGCAGCGCGGCTATCTAGAACAGGCGCGGCAACAGCAGGCAGGCCACCAGCAGGGCCAGCAGCGCGAGCGCTGCGATGCCTGCGGCCGGCCGTTGCGGCAGGCGCAGCGACAGCACACTGGCCACCAGGCAGCCGAGCGTCACCAGCACGCCGATGCAAAGTGTGATCAGCAGGGGAATGCGGGTCGCCCGCAGGGCATGGTCGCCATCGCCGGGCATGCCGACACTGGCGAGCACCAGGAAGGCCAGCATGAACACGCTGGCCCAAGCCGCCAGAGACAGGCCAAGGGCCGTCCAGCCCCATGGCCAGTGGCGCCACTGCCGCCGCTGGCGGCGCGCAGCGAGCGCCGCCCACGGATCAAGACTCATGCGAAGCGCGAGAAACCGTGCTTCTTGGTCACCGCATCGAGCTCCATCAGGGTCTCCAGCAGTTCTTCCATCCGATCCAGCGGCCAGGCATTGGGGCCATCGGACAGCGCCTTGGACGGGTCGGGATGGGTTTCGGCAAACAGGCCGGACACACCGACCGCGACCGCAGCACGCGACAGCACCGGCACGAATTCGCGCTGGCCACCGGAGCTGGTGCCCTGCCCGCCCGGCAGCTGCACCGAATGGGTGGCATCGAACACCACCGGGCAGCCGGTATCGCGCATCACCGAGAGCGAGCGCATGTCGCTGACCAGGTTGTTGTAGCCGAAGCTGGCGCCGCGCTCGCAGACCATGATCTGCTCGTTGCCGGTCGCCTTGGCCTTCTCCACCACCGGCTTCATGTCCCATGGGGACAGGAACTGGCCCTTCTTGATGTTCACCGGCTTGCCGGCGGCACAGACCTTGGTGATGAAATCGGTCTGCCGGACCAGGAACGCAGGCGTCTGCAGCACATCGACCACCGAGGCCACTTCGTCCATCGGGGTGTATTCATGCACGTCGGTCAGCACCGGCACGCCGATCTGCTTCTTCACTTCGGCCAGTACCTTCAGGCCTTCTTCCATGCCCGGGCCACGGAAGGCGGTACCGGAGGTGCGGTTGGCCTTGTCGAAGCTGGACTTGAAGATGAAATTCACCCCGAGCCGGCCGGTGATTTCCTTCAGGCGGCCAGCGACGTCGAGCTGCAGCTGCATCGACTCGATCACGCAGGGGCCGGCGATCAGGAACAGGGGCTGGTCCAGCCCGACCTCGAATCCACACAGTTTCATGGCGTTTCCTTGTTGTGGCGCGGCGCCGGCACGGGCCGGCAGGCATCAGGGGTTCAAGCGCGGAACATGGGGGCTGCACGCCCCCACTGCAAGTCAGGCAACGGCGTCGGCCAGCGGCTGGCCCGCCGCCTTGCGCTCGCGCGCGGCACGGATGAAGCCGATGAACAACGGGTGGCCGGCACGCGGGGTGGACAGGAACTCCGGATGCGCCTGGCAGGCCAGGAACCACGGATGCGCACTGCGCGGCAGTTCGATCACTTCCACCAGGGTGTCGTCCATCGACTTGCCCGCGATCACCAGGCCGGCATCTTCCAGCTGGGTGCGGTAGCGGTTGTTGAACTCATAACGATGGCGGTGGCGCTCTTCCACCACGTCCTTGCCGTACAGCTCGCGGGCCAGCGTGCCCGGCTTCAGGCGCTGCTCCTGCAGGCCCAGGCGCATGGTACCGCCGAGGTCACTCTTGTCGTCACGCTTCTCCACGTCGCCGGTGGCGGTGCGCCATTCGGTGATCAGGCCGATCACCGGGTCCGGCGACTGGCGGTCGTTCTCGGTGCTGTTGGCGCCTTCCAGGCCGGCCACGTGGCGGGCGTAATCCACCACCGCAGCCTGCATGCCGTAGCAGATGCCGAAGTACGGCACCTTGTGCTCGCGGGCGTACTGCGAGGTCAGCACCTTGCCTTCGAAGCCGCGGTCACCGAAGCCACCGGGCACCAGGATGCCATCGACATCGGCCAGGGCGGACATGTCGCTGCCTTCCAGCTCCTGCGCTTCCAGCCACTTCAGGGTGACCTTGGTGCGCTGGCGCAGGCCGCCATGCTTGAGCGCCTCGCCAACCGACTTGTACGCATCCTGGTGGTCCACGTACTTGCCCACCACCGCGATGGTCACCGCATCGAGCGGGTTGAGGGTGGCGTCCACCGCGTCTTCCCACATCGACAGGTCGACCGGACCGGCCTTGTCGGCCAGCTTGAACTGGTTCACCACGATGTCATCCAGGCCCTGTGCGTGCAGCCCCATCGGGATGCTGTACAGCACGTCCACGTCCGGCACGCTGATCACCGCGCGCTCGGAGACGTTGGTGAACTGGGCGATCTTGCGACGCTCCGAGTCCGGCACTGCCTGTTCGGAACGGCACAGCAGCACGTCGGGCTGGATGCCGATCGATCGCAGCTCCTTGACCGAATGCTGGGTCGGCTTGGTCTTCAGCTCGCCGGCCGCACTGATGTACGGCACCAGGGTGAGATGCATGAACAACGCCTTCTCCGGGCCGCGCTCGGTACGCACCTGGCGGATAGCCTCCAGGAACGGCAGCGACTCGATGTCGCCGACAGTGCCGCCGATTTCCACCAGCGCCACGTCGAAGCCCTCGGTGGCTTCGTCGATGCAGCGGCGGATCTCATCGGTGATGTGCGGAATCACCTGCACGGTGGCGCCGAGGTAGTCGCCGCGACGCTCCTTGCGGATCACGTTCTCGTAGATGCGCCCGGTGGTGACCGAGTTCTTGCGGCTCAAGCGGGTGCGCACGAAACGCTCGTAGTGGCCCAGGTCCAGGTCGGTCTCGGCGCCGTCATCGGTGACGTACACCTCGCCGTGCTGGAACGGGCTCATGGTGCCCGGGTCGACGTTGATGTACGGGTCGAGCTTCATCATCGTGACCTTCAGGCCACGGGCTTCGAGGATTGCGGCCAGTGACGCGGCGGCAATGCCTTTGCCGAGCGAGGACACCACGCCGCCGGTTACGAAAATCAAGGGAGTCATGGCTGCAAGCATCCTGTATTGAATTGAGGAACGGCCACGCCCCTCCGGCCCAACGGGCGGGGGGTAGGCAGAAAGGGGGATTGGCGACTCGCCGGGCCGGCGAGCAGGGAGGTAAGGGGGTGGCCAGCGAGCGAGGTCAGCTTGGCCGTGCCGGTCGTGGAGACCGTCACCTGCGCCCAGCCTTGCTGGCTGCCACGCATGGCCTTGCCAGTCCAATCGCTGATGGTGGACACGCACTACTCCCGGAAAGCGATAGTTTACAGATTGAAGGCCTCAAGCCCAAGGGGCAGCCGGCAACCGGGCAAAAAGAAGGCCCCGGCAGAACCGGGGCCCGGGCACGCAAGCGCGGCAGATCAGCGCTTCTTGCGGGCTTCTTCCTCTTCTTCCTCGCTCTGCGGCGCCTGCTGGCCGTTGGCCTTCAGCTCGGCGTTGGCCTGCGCGCGGCGCTTGGCCTTCGCATCGGCTTCGGCCTGCGCCGGATTGACCTGGTCGCCCTGCTGCGGCGTCGGCTGGCCGGCATTCTGGGCCAGCGCCAGCGGCACGGCGACCACGGCAGCGGCAACGATGGCGATAGTGAGCAGCTTCTTCATGGAGTCCT
Organism: Stenotrophomonas sp. Bg11-02; assembly: GCF_002836635.1. Lineage (NCBI taxonomy): Bacteria > Pseudomonadati > Pseudomonadota > Gammaproteobacteria > Lysobacterales > Lysobacteraceae > Stenotrophomonas > Stenotrophomonas sp. Bg11-02. The sequence goes on along the minus strand of NZ_PJAY01000060.1, from coordinate 285,295 downwards.
CCTCGCGGTAACGACCCTGAACATGGGGCCGCTGGGGTCGGTTTCCCAGCTATGGCCATTTTAGCGCCCCCGCTGGCCCGGCAGATGAACCGCAGGCGTGCAAAATCCCTGCCCAGACCGCACACTTGCGCGTCGCTCCAACGCTTTGAAACATAGATGAACACCCGCTATAACGCCGCCGATATCGAAGTCCTGTCCGGCCTTGACCCGGTCAAGCGCCGCCCCGGCATGTATACCGACACCACCCGCCCGAACCACCTGGCGCAGGAAGTGATCGACAACTCGGTGGACGAAGCGCTGGCCGGCCACGCGCGCTCCATCGAGATCACGCTGTACAAGGACGGCAGCGTGGAAGTCAGCGATGACGGCCGCGGCATGCCGGTGGACATCCACCCGGAAGAGAAGATCCCCGGCGTGGAACTGATCCTGACCCGCCTGCACGCGGGCGGCAAGTTCAACAACAACAACTACACCTTCTCCGGCGGCCTGCATGGCGTGGGCGTGAGCGTGGTCAACGCGCTGTCCACCCTGGTGGAACTGCACATCAAGCGCGAAGGCGCCGAGCACCGCATCACCTTCCGCAATGGCGACCTCGCCTCGCCGCTGGAAGTGGTCGGCAGCGTGGGCAAGAAGAACACCGGCACCCGCCTGCGCTTCTGGCCGGATCCGAAGTACTTCGATACGCCCAAATTCGCGGTGCGCGCGCTCAAGCACCTGCTGCGCGCCAAGGCCGTGCTGTGCCCCGGGCTGACGGTCAAGCTGACCGACGAAGCCACCGGCGAAGTGGACACCTGGCATTACGAAGACGGCCTGCGCGACTACCTGAAGCTGGAACTCGGCGAGCGCGAGATGCTGCCGGGCAACCTGTTCGTGGGCCACGTCAAGAAGGAAAACGAGATCGCCGACTGGGCCGTGGCGTGGATGCCCGAAGGCGAGCTGGTGCAGGAAAGCTACGTCAACCTGATCCCCACCGCCCAGCACGGTACCCACGTCAACGGCCTGCGTACCGGCCTGACCGAGGCGTTGCGCGAGTTCTGCGACTTCCGCAACCTGCTGCCGCGCGGCGTCAAGCTGGCGCCGGAAGATGTGTGGGACCGGGTCGCCTTCGTGCTGTCGATCAAGATGACCGACCCGCAGTTCAGCGGCCAGACCAAGGAACGCCTGTCCTCGCGGCAGGCCGCCGGCTTCGTCGAAGGCGCCGCCCATGACGCCTTCAGCCTGCTGCTGAACCAGAACGTGGAAATCGGCGAGCGCATCGCGCAGCTGGCCATCGAGCGCGCCAGCGCACGCCTGAAGACCGAAAAGCTGGTGGTGCGCAAGAAGGTCACCCAGGGCCCGGCCCTGCCCGGCAAGCTGGCCGACTGCATCAGCCAGGACCTGTCCCGCACCGAGCTGTTCCTGGTGGAAGGTGACTCGGCCGGCGGCAGCGCCAAGCAGGCCCGCGACAAGGATTTCCAGGCCATCATGCCGCTGCGTGGCAAGATCCTGAACACCTGGGAGGTCTCCTCCAACAGCGTGCTGGCCTCCGAGGAAGTGCACAACCTGGCCATCGCCATCGGTTGCGATCCGGGCAAGGAAGACATCAGTGGCCTGCGCTACGGCAAGGTCGTCATCCTGGCCGACGCCGACTCCGACGGCCTGCACATCGCCACCCTGCTCACCGCGCTGTTCCTGAAGCATTTCCCGGCGCTGGTCGATGCTGGCCACGTGTTCGTGGCGATGCCGCCGCTGTTCCGCATCGACGTGGGCAAGCAGGTGTTCTACGCGCTGGATGAAGAAGAGAAGCGCACCATGCTGGACAAGATCGAGCGCGAGAAGATCAAGGGTGCGATCAGCGTGACCCGCTTCAAGGGCCTGGGCGAGATGAACCCGCCGCAGCTGCGTGAATCGACCATCCATCCCGATACGCGCCGTCTGGTGCAGTTGACCATCGATGATGGCGAGCAGACCCATTCGCTGATGGACATGCTGCTGGCGAAGAAGCGTGCATCGGATCGGAAGGGGTGGTTGGAGACCAAGGGCGACCTGGCCTCGCTTGAAGCCTGACCAACAAAAAACGCCGGCCTCGAGGGCCGGCGTTTTTTTGTGCCGATGCGCGGCGTCGGGCGATCAGGCCCAGCCCACCATCTCGAACAGCTTGAGGATCAGGTAGGCACAGCCACCGGCCGCCGGGATGGTCAGGATCCAGGCCCATACGATGCGCTCGATCACGCCCAACCGCAGCGAACGCGGGTTCTTGGCAAAGCCAACGCCCATGATCGCCGTGGAGATGCTGTGCGTGGTCGACACCGGCATGCCGAAGTGCGCCGCCACGGTCAGCACCGTGGCCGAGCTGGTTTCCGCAGCGAAGCCATGGATCGGGTGCAGCTTGACCATCTTGTGGCCGAGCGTCTTGATGATCTTCCAGCCACCTGAAGCCGTACCGGCCGCCATCACCACCGCGCAGGTCAGCACGATCCACATCGCGATGCCGTCACCCGCACTCGCGTCGGGATGCATGAAGGCCAGGAACGAAGGCAGGTTGTCCAGTGCACCGGTGGCCTCGGCGCCGATCAGCGTCATGGCGATGATGCCCATCGTCTTCTGCGCATCGTTGTGCCCGTGCGCGAAGCCCATGTAGGCCGCCGAAACGATCTGCGCCTTGCCGAAGAACATGTTGACGAAGCGCGGGCGTGCCAGGCGACCGATCGCCCCGCCCACCTTGGCCAGGCCGGCGATCATCGCCCACAGCAGCAGCATCACCACGATGCCGAGCAGGAAGCCGGCCACCGGCGAGGTGATCATCGGCACGAACACCTTCCACAGCAGGCCTTTGTTCTGCGCCCAGCTGCCCAGCCGCTCGGACCAGATCAACGCATCCCAATTGTTGTGGGCAGCGGCCAGGCCGGCGCCGCACAGGCCACCGATCAACGCGTGGGAGGAAGAGGACGGCAGCCCCTTCCACCAGGTGATCAGGTTCCAGATGATGCCGCCCAGCAGTGCGCACAGGATCACCTGCGGGGTCACGTCGACCACGTTGGTGTTGAGCAGGCCGGAGGCGATGGTCAGCGCGACGGCGGTGCCGGTCAGTGCGCCGATGAGGTTCATGAAGGCCGCCAGCATGACCGCCCAACCCGGCGACAGCACCTTGGTGGCGACCACGGTGGCGATGGAGTTGGCGGTATCGTGGAAGCCGTTGATGAACTCGAAGACGAGCGCGGCGAAAATCACCACCAGGACAAGGGTCAGCATCCGTGCGGCCCGTCAGCTGTTCTTCAAGACGATCTGGTACGCCACAACGCCCGCCTCGCGGCAGCGGTCGATGGCCTTTTCCAGGATCTCGAAGAATTCCTTCAGCAGGAACATCTGCAGGTGGTCCAGGCGACCGGAATAGATGTCGCGGTACAGCTCCAGCATCAGCCGGTCGGCCTCGTTTTCCAGCGCGCGCAGCTTTTCGTTGAGCGCGGTCATACGGTCCAGGTTCATGTGGCGCAGGTCCGCCACCATTTCCACCACCACGGCGGCGGCCTGTTCCAGCATCGCCGCGCGCGGGGCGAAGTCGATGTGCTCCAGGTGGGCCACGGCCAGCGAATAGCGGTCAGCGAACTTTTCGACCTGCTTGGGAATCTTGTACAGCGCCGAGCCGAGCGCTTCGATGTCCTCGCGCTCGATCGGGGTCATGAAACTGTCCACCAGCGCCTGGCTGATCTTGTCCGACGCGGCGCGTTCACGCAGACGGGCAAGCTTGAAGGCATCCAGCGCAGGCTGGCGGTCGGACTCGCGCATCATCGCGTGCAGGGCGCGTGCGCTGTCGCTGGCCGCGACGGCGGCCTCATCAAGCAGGGTGTAGAACTGTTTGCCGGAGCCGAAAATGGTCTGCAGAGAGAACATTGAGAAACCTGTTCGCCGTCACGGGAAGGACGGCACCAGGTGGAATTATGACGGCTAGATGACCGTTGCGGGTACTCCCGGACATTTCTGACGGAATCCGCCCCCAACCTGAACGGGCAGTTGCCGCTCGCCACCCTCTGTTTGCTAAGATGCCAGCGCGCCTACGGGCGCACACCTATGGACGACGACCCTTACCCCCCGCCGCCGCGCCCGACCCCGGTCCCCAGCGCCTGCCGCCATCGCAGACACCCTTCTTCCCTGCCACCAACCGGGGACGATGCCCGTGTTTGAACTGATTATTGTCCTGGCCCTGATCCTGCTCAACGGCTTCTTCGCCATGTCCGAGATGTCGGTCATGACCTCGCGCAAGAGCCGGCTCAAGCAGATGGCCGCCACCAGCAAGCGCGCCGAACGCGCACTGGAACTGTCCGAAAAGCCGGAAAGCTTCCTGTCCACGGTGCAGATCGGCATCACCCTGATCGGCATCCTGACCGGTGTGTTCGGTGGCGAGGCGATCGGGCTGGCCATCGCTGCCTGGCTGCACGACCTGTTCCCCGGCTTCGCCTACGCCAACCAGGTCGGCAAGGCACTGGCGGTGGCCTTGATCACCTTCCTGACGCTGATCTTCGGCGAGCTGGTGCCCAAGCGTCTTGCCATCACCCGCTCGGAAGATATCGCCGGCCTGGTTGCCTGGCCGATGGGCTGGCTTTCGCGGATCGCCTTCCCGGCCGTCTGGCTGCTGTCCCACAGCACCCGCCTGGTGCTGAGGGTGATCGGGCTGGGCAAGGATGAAGCGGCTAGCGTCACCGAAGAAGAGATCCGCATGCTGGTGGCCGAAAGCCACGAGGCCGGCGTGATCGACGCGCACGAGCGCGACATGATGAACCGCGTGATGCGGCTGGGCGACCGCACCGCCGACAGCCTGATGACCCCGCGCAACCGCATTGCATGGCTGGATACCCAGGGCGCGCTGGAGAAGAACCTGGAGATCATGAGCGAGAACGAGTTCTCGCGGTATCCGGTGTACCGGGACAATGACTCGGACGTGGTCGGCATCCTTGAAATGAAGAGCCTGGCCACGCGCATGGCGCGCGGTGACCACGCCTTGTTCCAGAACCTGCGCGAGGTGCTGTACGTTTCTGAAAGCACCCATGCGATGAAGCTGCTGGAAATCTTCCGCGAGGAACAGCAGTCGGTCGCACTGGTGGTGGACGAGTATGGCGAAATTCAGGGGCTGGTCACCATCAGCGACCTGATGGGCGCGGTGGTCGGCCGTCTGCAGGCCACCGAAAACGCGGATGAAGATGCGCTGGTGGTGACCCGCGAAGACGGCTCGCTGCTGGTGGACGGCTCGCTGCCGATCGAAGACCTGCGCGAGCTGCTGGGCACCAATGACCTGCCCGATGCCGAGGACGGCGATTACTACACGCTGGCCGGCATGTGCATCCACTTCTTCGGCCGCATCCCGCACGTGGGCGAGTACTTCGACTGGGCCGGTTGGCGCATCGAGGTGATCGACCTGGACGGTGCGCGCGTGGACAAACTTCTGCTGCGCACGCTTTCCGACGAGCAGGCCGATGAACTCACCGCCTGATCCCGGCCTGCCGCCGGACGACGCTTGCCCCTCAGACAGCGGGTCGAACTACCGCAACGAAGGCATCCGCACGCTGTTGGCGATGTTCGAGTTCGGCGACCCGGCCCAGCACATGAAGCTGGGGCAGATCCTGCAGAACCTGCAGCAGAGTGCGTTCGGCGTGTTCCTGTTCATCGCCATCCTGCCCTCGTTCATCCCGATTCCCGGCGTGGGCGGGGCCCTCAGCGGTCCGCTGGTCATCCTGATCGGCGCGCAGATGATGTGCGGGCTGCGCAAGCCGTGGGTGCCGGGTTTCATCGCCCGCCGTGGACCCAGGCGCGGCACGATGCACAGGTTCCTGGACCGTATCGATGGCGCGCTGCGCCGGCTCGACCGCCTGCTGAAGCCGCGGCTGCCGCAGCTCCTGCAGCCGGTTGCCGCGCATGCCTTCAGCGGCCTGCTGCTGGTGTTGCTGGGGGTGCTGCTGTCCCTGCCGATCCCCTTCACCAATTATCTGTTCGGCTTCCAGCTGCTGCTGTTTTCGCTGGCGCTGCTGGAACGCGATGGGGTGCTGATGCTGGTGAACTGGATAGCCGCAGTGGTCGCGGTGGTGTTCTTCGGTTTCAGTTCCGGGCAGTTGGTCGAGTACGTAGCGGAACTGTTGCAGCGCTGGTTCTGACCGACCGCAGTGTCGAGCAAGCTCGACACTACAGAACGACTGCCGACCAGACCGTAGTGTCGAGCTTGCTCGACACAGCAGACCGGGGATCAACGAAGGTCGACGAACCCGTTGTCGCCCAGCCGGCTCGGCTCATCCTGCACCGCCGACAGCACGAAGCTCAGCGCCTTGCCCAGCAGGGTACCCGGGCCATCCCAGTATTCGGCCGATTCGGCCTGGACGTGGATCAGCCGCAGGTTCGGATCATCCTTGCCCTCCGGGAAGAACAGCTTCATCGCCGGTGACCACAACGCATCGATCTTCGCCCGGTCGTCGACGATCCGCGCGGTGCCCGCGACGGACACGTAGCTGTTCTTCGAAGGCGAGGCATAAGCCACGTTGACCCGCGGATTGAGTGCGATCTCGGCCACCTTCGGGCTGTCGGCCGAGGTGGCGAACCACAGGTCGCCGTCGAATTCCACTTCCTGGGTGCCCAGCGGGCGGCTGTACAGGCGGCCATCGACGCCGGTGGTGGTGAACATCGCCACCTCGACATCCTTGATCAGGGCGGCGAGCTGGGTGATGTGCTGCTGGCGATCTGCGTTCATGAGTTGCTCCTTGGTAGAGCTCCATCTCACGCGAGCGCCGTGCAACGCCGCGTGAGGTGGATGTTCAGCGCGCGTGGTGGCGTACGCGCGTCATTCAGGCAGCGTGGCGCGCGTGCCAGGCCTGCATGGCCAGTTCGAACGAACGCAGGCGCGCGCGATGGTCGTAGATGTTCGCGGTCAACAGCAGTTCGTCAGGCTGGTGGCGTTCGACGAAGGCGGCGATGCCCTCGCCCACCTGCTGCGCGTCACCCAGCACGGTGCAGGCCAGCGCACGCTCCACGCCGACCTTTTCATGCGGCTGCCAGAACGTATCGATGTCGTCCACCGGCGGCGGGATCCGGCCGGGATTGCCGCGTCGCAGATTGACGAAGCTCTGCTGCTGGCTGGTGAACAGCCGCCGCGATTCGGCTTCGCTTTCGCTGGCCACCACGTTCAGGGCCAACATCGCATGCGGCCGCTTGAGCGTGGCCGATTCACGGAAATCACGGCGGTAGACCGCCAGCGCCTCGTCCATCGAATCGGGGGCGAAGTGGGAAGCGAAGGCGTACGGCAGGCCCAGCGAGGCGGCCAGGCGCGCGCCGAACAGGCTGGAGCCCAGTATCCACACCGGCACCCGCAGGCCAGCCCCCGGCACTGCCTGCACGGCCTGCCCGGGCTGTGCCGGTTCGAAGTAATGCAGCAGCTCGCGGACATCCTGCGGGAACTGGTCGGCGCTGTCGAAATAGCGCCGCAGCGCGCGGGCGGTGGGCTGGTCGGTACCGGGCGCGCGGCCCAGCCCCAGGTCGATGCGATCCGGATACAACGAGGCCAGCGTGCCGAACTGTTCGGCGGCCTGCAGCGGGGCGTGGTTGGGCAGCATGATGCCGCCAGCCCCGACCCGGATGCGCTGGGTGCCACCGGCGACATGGCCGATCAGCACCGCGGTGGCGGCGCTGGCGATGCCCGGCATGTTGTGGTGCTCGGCCAGCCAGAAGCGGCGGTAGCCCAGCGCATCGGCCTGTTGGGCCAGTTCAAGCATGTTGGCGAAGGCGGCGGTGGTGTCACTGCCCTCGCAGACCGGGGCCAGGTCGAGGATCGACAAGGGAATCATCAGGCAGGCATTCCATGAGGAGATGCCCACGGTATGGGGATGGCCGGACACGCTTGCCAGTGCCGATGGCGGGACGCTGATTCCCGTGGCCCTCAATGCCGTGAACCCCCGGTAGCGCCGGGCCATGCTCGGCGGGCCATGCTCGGCGGCCCCTGCTTCGGATCCCACGTTGCCCCATCGCTAGCCGCCGAGCATGGCTCGGAGCTACCGCGCAGAGTCAGAACGCGCTGGGCTTGGGCTCCGGCAGCGGCTGGTCCACCAAGGGCTGCAGTTGTGCATCCAACGCCACCCGCTCGTCGAACACGAAGCAGCGGCCGTCGTAGCCTTCCCCGCCCACTTCCTCGAAGTAGCCCAGGATGCCGCCTTCCAGCTGCAGCACGTTCTCCATGCCGTCGTTGCGCATCCACAGCGCGGCCTTTTCGCAGCGGATGCCGCCGGTGCAGAAGCTGACCACGGTGCTGTCCTTCAGCGCGTCGCGGTGCGGTGCCAGCGCTGCGGGAAGATCGGTGAACTTCTCGATCGGCAGCACCAGCGCATCCTGGAATGTGCCGAATTCGACCTCCTGCAGGTTGCGCGTGTCGAGCATCACCACCGGTTTTCCGGCATCGTCGTGGCCCTGGCGCAGCCAGCGCTGCACGGTGGCCGGGTCGATCGCCGGGGCGCGTGGATACGCCAGCGGCTGGCCGTCATCGCGGCGGAAACTGATGATTTCGTCCTTCACCTTCATCTTCAGCCGGGCGAAGGGCTGGTGTTCGCTGAAGCTGGTCTTGACCCGCATCCCGGCGAAGCGGTCGTCAGCCTGCAGGGCTGAATAGAAGCCGTCGATTCCAGCCGGCGCCCCGGCCAGGAACAGGTTCAGCCCCTCGCCCGCCACCAGGATGCTGCCCCGCAGCCCAGCGGCCTCGGCCCGCGCCAGCAGCTGGTCGGCCAGTTGCTGGGGGTTTTCAACGGTGACGAAGTGGTAGGCAGCGGTATTGGCGATCATCCGCCCATTTTACCCGCTGCGCGCCTGCTCAGCCGCGCAGCAGCATGAACGGAAGCAGCACCAGCGCGGCCGCCACCCCCATGCCCAGCAGCACCAGTACGACAAACCCGGGCCGACGCCGCAGCAGGCTGCCAAAGGTCTCCGCACTGCCGTCCTGCAGGGCCTGTTCGCGCTCGGCGCGCATGCGCACGCTGCGCTGCGCCTGGTAGGCGCCGATCAGCTCGCGGGCGCGTGGATGGTCTTCGTCATCGCCGATCCATAGGCCGCCGTTGGAGATGCCCCAGGGGCTGGGTTCGGTGCGATACCACGCGATGCGGTGCTGGTCCAGCAGCGTGCACACATCGTGGTACTCGTCATCGCCGACGTGGCGCAGGTTGAGCAGGAGTTTCGACATGGTGCCCATCATAAGGCCACGGACTACTCCTACGCCGTTGCGCTGCAGCGGATGATGCCTGTGCGTCTGCCGGGTTGAGACCCTTGCCTTGCCGCAAACGGCGGCGATCCTTTCAAAGGAAACACCATGGGCATCTTCAATATTCCGTTCCTGATCACCGGCGCCATCCAGGTCGCCGACCTGCAGCTCAATGCGCAGGAAATCGCGCTGCTGGGTTGACCCCGGGCTGAGTGAAAGCGCTGCAGCCCTCCCGCTTTCGGGCTGCAGCCTTCGCACCCGCAGTCACTTCGACACCGGACTGGACCGTAAGCCCGGTGCCGGTTCGCAAGCGGTATCGCCACAAGCCCCCTCCTGCGGACGCGTGCAGACAATGAACACAAGCATTCCCGAGGAACGACATTTCAGCCTGTCCGATGCTGCCCAGCGCATCCAGGCAGCGTTCGACAGTCTCGATATACGGCCCGTCACCAGCTTTACCGGGCAGTCGCCGTGCGCTGCGTTGACCGAACTTCACGACGCCGATGGTGTGCTGTTGACCGGCGGATGGGGCAAAGGCGCGCGTGAGGCGGCAGCGGTCGGCTCGCTGTATGAGGCCATGGAGCACCTGTTGATGGATCGCCATGCCGCGCACGGGGCTGAGGTGCGCCCGGTGGAGGACCTGATCGCGCTGCTCGGTCCTGATCTCACCGGCTACCTGCCCGGCGCGCTGCTGTTCGACCAGATCGAGGAAACGATCGCCACGCGCTGCTACACCGGCCTGGTCGGCGCGACGGACTTCCACTATCCGGTTGCGCTCTCCGCACCCACCTATGCCGATGCACCACTGGCCGCGGATACGTTTGACTACGCTCCCCTGCGCCGCTATGCCAGCAACAGCGGCACGGCGATCGGTGGCAGTCTGGACGAAGCGCTGCTGCACGCACTGAACGAATGCGCCGAGCGCGATGCCATCTCGATGTTCCTGCTCACCCACTTCTTCCACGCCGCCGACGAAGCACTGCGCGTGGTCGGTCCTGCGGGCCTGCCCGCTGATGTCGCTGATCTGTATCGCCAGGTCAAACTGTGCGTGGATGCCGATATCTGCCTGCTCGACATTTCCAGCACGCCAGGCATCACCAGCTGCTTGGCCGTCGCGCACCTCTGCCATGACCACGCACGCCCGTATGGCGCTGGCGCTTCACTCAATCCCGCCCACGCCGCACGCAGGGCCCTGCACGAGCTGCTGCAGTCGCATCTGGCGCTTGCCAGCAACGCCACCCCGGCACGCGCGGGTCGGGCGGCGTCCGTCCATCCGGTGCAGTTGCTGCAGCAATGGCCGCGGCTGCAGCCCAGCGCCCGCATGGATATCGAAGACCGCCTGGCGAGCCAGCCGATCATCACCGTCTCGTTGGAAGAGCGGCCGGCAGGGCCGGTGGAGGCACAGGTCCAGCAGCTCGCGCAGGCCCTGGAATCAGACGGGCTGGTTGCCGGCTACAACGTGATCCACCCCTTCGACAACGGCATTACGCTGGTCAATGCGGTTGTGCCACGTTTTGAGCGTTTTCATCTGGTCACCCTGGGCCATGTCGTGGTTCCAGGGCAGCGCGGCGGCGCGCCGGGCGGCCTCGGCGCACGGTAGGGACGGCGGGGCGCGGCCTCCGTTTCCAGCGCGATGCGCTACCCTTGCATCCCTTCGATTTGGATGCCGCCCATGCGCCGCCTGCTCGCTCCCCTGCTGCTGTCCCTGGCCCTTGCCGCGTGCGCGCCTTCCGGCCCGCCGCCGGGTGGGACCATCGCCGCCTTTGAAACCATCGATACCCAGCCCGGCACCGGCGCTGTCGCCACGCCGGGCAGCAAGGTCACCGTGCACTACACCGGCTGGATCTACGACGAGCGCGCAGCAGACAAGCATGGCAAGACCTTCGACAGCTCGGTGACCCGGGGCGAGCCGTTCTCGTTCGATCTCGGCGGTGGCCAGGTCATCCGGGGTTGGGATGAAGGCGTGGCCGGCATGAAGGTAGGCGGCAAGCGCACCCTGATGATCACCCCGGACATGGGCTACGGACAGCGCAGCGTAGGGCCGATTCCGGCCGGGTCGTCGCTGGTGTTCGATGTCGAGCTGCTTGATGTCCAGCCCCGCTGAATCCGGCCCGCCCGCGCGCGTGGCGGTGGTAGGTGGCGGCCCGGCAGGCCTGTTCGCCGCCGAACAATTGTGCGCGGCAGGATTGTCGGTGGATCTGTACGAAGCCAAGGGCTCGCCCGGGCGGAAATTCCTGATCGCCGGCAAGGGCGGCTTGAACCTGACCCATTCCGACCCCCGTCCGCTGTTCGACAGCCGCTACCGCGAACAGACCGCGGCGGTCGCCGGATGGCTGGACGCGTTCGATGCCGACGCGCTGCGACGTTGGGCCGCCGGCCTTGGTGTAGAGACCTATGTCGGCAGTTCCGGGCGGGTATTCCCGGTGGACCGCAAGGCGGCCCCGTTGCTGCGCGGCTGGGTACGCCGGCTGAAGGAACAAGGCGTCCGATTCCACGTGCAGCATCGCTGGCACGGCTGGGACGCCGACGGCGCGCTGCGCTTCACCATCGAAAACGGCGAGCAGCGGGTGCACGCCGATGCCACGCTGCTCGCGCTCGGCGGTGGCAGCTGGCCGCAGCTGGGATCGGACGGTGCGTGGGTTCCCCTGCTGCAGGCCCGCGGTGCGGCGATTGCGCCGCTGCAACCGGCCAATTGTGGCTTCGATGTGCCATGGACCCCGTGGTTCGTACAGCGCCATGCCGGCACGCCGCTGAAGTCCGTGGTAGCCCATTGGAACGACCTGCACGGCGCGCCGCGGCATCATCAAGGCGAATGCGTGGTGAGCGAGTACGGCATCGAAGGCAGCCTGGTCTACGCGCTGTCGGCCGACCTGCGCGAGACGATCAATCGTGATGGCAGCGCAACCCTGTGGCTGGACCTGGTGCCGGGACGCGAGCAGGACCGCCTGGCGGCCGACCTGGCGCGCCCGCGCAAGGGTCGCAGCTTCGGCGAGCACCTGCGCCGGCAGACCGGCGTCGATGCGGTGAAGGCATCGCTGCTGTTCGAGGTGCTGGGCAAGGACGCCGGGCAGGACATCGCCGCAGTTGCCGCCACCCTCAAGCGCCTGCCCATCCAGCTGCAGCGCCCGCGGCCGATGGCCGAAGCGATCAGCACCGCCGGCGGGGTGACCCTGCCGTCGCTGGATGCCGGGCTGATGCTGAAGGCAGTGCCGGGCGTGTTCTGCGCAGGCGAGATGCTGGACTGGGAAGCCCCCACCGGGGGCTACCTGCTGACCGCCTGCTATGCCAGCGCCAAACGGGCGGCCGACGGCGTGATGCACTGGCTAGCGACGCGCTGACATCGCCGGTCGGCGCATGCGCCTGGCTGCGAGCGTGATGCCACTGGGGTGCGGGTATGCCTGTTCCCCTTCATCCAGGAAGCCGGCACGCTGGTAGAACGCGACCGCGTTGAGCGAGGCCGACAGCAGCACGTCGCGCTGCGGATCAGCCAGGGTCAGCAGCTGTTGCAGCACGGCCTGGCCCAGCCCCTTCCCGGCCTGCTCCGGGGCGACGAACAGCGCATCGACTTCGTTGTCCTGCAGCACCAGGATCCCGTAGCCGAGCAACTGTCCCTGCGCGTCGTCGGCCACCACGCAGCCTGCTTCGGCGATCAGCCCCGCATAACGCGGTGGCGGCGGCGAAGCCGACCAGCGCGCGATCACGTCCGGCGGATAGTGGCTGCGGCACAGTTCGCGCACGCACCGCGTGCGCAGTGCCCACAGCGCCGGCGCATCGTCGCCGCGACCGCCACGGAAGCGCGGCAGCGCTTCCACGCTCACCGCGATTTGCTCGCGCGCAGCGCCTGGATCCGTGCCGGTGGCTGGAACGAATCACTGCGCGCATCGGCCCAGTAATCGTGGAATACCGCATGGTCCGGGACCTGGCGCAGCAGCTCGCCCGGGGCCAGGTAGCGGTACAGCGAAGCCAGCGAGCGGATCTCAACCGGCGATACCCGGCGCAGGATGTGTTCCGGCCCCAGCTCGGCCGGATCATTCAGTCCGGCCGCGCACAGCAGCTCCTTCAACGCATGCAGGGTATGCCGATGGTAGTTGTGCACGCGTTCGGCCTTGTCGGTCGGGTCCAGGCTGCGCCAGCGCGATGGATCCTGGGTGGCGATACCGGTAGGACACTTGTCGCTGTGGCAGCTGAGCGACTGGATGCAGCCCAGCGCGAACATGAAACCACGCCCGGCATTGCACCAGTCCGCACCCAGCGCGATGATGCGCGCGATGTCGAAGGCGCTGGTGATCTTGCCCGCCGCGCCCAGGCGGATGCGATCGCGCAGGTCCAGGCCGACCAGCGTGTTGTGTACCAGCAGCAGCGCTTCGTGCATCGGCACGCCGACATGGTCGACGAACTCGGCGGGGGCCGCGCCGGTACCGCCCTCGGCGCCATCGACGACGATGAAGTCCGGCAGCAGGCCGGTCTCGCTCATCGCCTTGGCGATGCCGAACCACTCCCACGGATGGCCGATCGCCAGCTTGAAGCCGACCGGCTTGCCGCCGGACAGCTCGCGCAGGCGGGCGACGAATTGCAGCAGTTCGATCGGCGTGGAGAACGCGGAGTGCCGCGAGGGCGACACGCAGTCCACGCCCATCGGCACGCCGCGGGTCTCGGAGATCTCCGCGCTCACCTTGGCCGCCGGCAACACCCCCCCGTGGCCCGGCTTGGCGCCCTGGGAAAGCTTGATCTCGATCATCTTGACCTGATCGGTGGTCGCATTGGCGACGAAGCGCTCTTCGCTGAAGCTGCCATCGTCATGGCGGCAGCCGAAGTAGCCCGAGCCGATTTCCCACACCAGGTCGCCGCCCTTCTCGCGGTGGTAGGACGATATCGAGCCTTCGCCGGTGTCGTGGTGGAAGCCGCCGCGCCGCGCGCCTTCGTTGAGCGCGCGGATCGCATTGGCCGACAGCGAGCCGAAGCTCATGGCGGAAATGTTGAACACGCTGGCCGAATAGGGCTTGGCGCAGTTGGGTCCGATCAGCACGCGGAAATCACTGTGACCGATGCTGGTGGGCGCCAGCGAGTGGTTGATCCACTCGTAATCCACCGCGTAGGTACTGCGCAGCGTGCCGAACGGCACCACGTCCATCTCGTTCTTGGCGCGCTGGTAGATCAGCGCGCGCTGCTGGCGCGAGAACGGCACGTCTTCCAGGTCGCTCTGCACGAAGTACTGGCGGATCTCCGGGCCGATCGATTCCAGCCCGTAACGGAAATGCGCGAGCACCGGATAGTTGCGGCGCAACGTGCTGCGCGACTGCAGCAGGTCCCAGGTGCCCAGCACCACCAGTGCGGCCGTCAGCCCTACCCCCCAGTACCAGGCGACCCAGTATGTGGCCAGCCACAGGCAGACCGGGAACAGGATGATGGCGAGCGCGTAGGCCAGGTAGCGGTGCATGGCGTTCCTTTCAGGATGGCTGCGACCAGTCTACCCGCGACGGCGTCGACGCCGCGCCAGCCGCTTACAGGCGGCCGTCCACCGAAGCACGGGGCCACGCCGACTTGACGTCGTAGACGATGCCGCCCGGTGCCTGCAGGGCCGCGATCCGTGCCGCATCCATGTCCAGGAACGCGGCGTGCGCCACCGCCAGCACCAGCGCATCGTAGGCACCGGGTTCTGGACGGGCGACCCAGTGCACCGCGGTGTCCGCCAATACCGCCGGCCCCACCCATGGATCGTGCACATCCACCCGCGCACCACTGGCCTGGAGCTGTTCGGCCAGTTCCAGCGCACGGCTGTTGCGCAGGTCCGGGCAGTCTTCCTTGAACGTCACGCCGAGCACCAGGATGCGGGCCTGGGCCGGGGAACGGCCGCGTTCGGCCAGCAGCGACAGCACCCGCTCGGCCACGTGCGCGCCGACCCGGTTGTTGACCTGGCGCGCGGTATGGATGAGATCAGGGTGGTAGCCCACGCTCTCGGATTTGTGCAGCAGGTAATACGGATCCACGCCGATGCAATGCCCGCCGACCAGGCCGGGCCGGAACGGCAGGAAATTCCACTTGCTGCCGGCTGCGTCGAGCACGTCTTGGGTATCGATGCCGAGCTTGTCGAAGATCAGCGCCAGTTCGTTGACCAGCGCGATGTTGACGTCGCGCTGGATGTTCTCCACGACCTTGGCCGCCTCGGCCACGCGCATCGACGGTGCGGGGAACGTGCCGGCGGTGATGATCCGGCGATACAGCGCGTCCACGATCGCGGCGACCTCCGGGGTGGAACCGGAGGTGATCTTGCGGATGTCGGCCAGCCGGCGCGTGCGGTCGCCCGGACTGACCCGTTCGGGGCTGTAGCCGCAGTAGAAGTCCTGGTTGAAGCGCAATCCCGAACCCGCTTCCAGCAGGGGAATGCAGACTTCTTCGGTGGTGCCGGGGTACACGGTGGACTCATACACCACCAGGTCGCCGGCCTTCAGCACGCTGGCCACGCGTTCGCTGGCCGAGCGCAGCGGGCCCAGGTCGGGCTGCTCATGCGCGTCTATCGGCGTGGGCACGGTGATGATGTAGACGTTGCAGGCCGCCAGTTCGGCCGCATCGGCGCTACAGCGCAGGAGCGGTGCGCCCGCCAGCTCGCCGTCCTCCAGTTCCAGGGTATGGTCGTGGCCCTGCTGCAGTTCGGCAACACGTGTGGCATCGATATCGAAGCCCAGGGTGGGGAACAACCGCCCGAAGGCGACCGCCAGGGGCAGGCCGACATATCCCAGGCCGATGATCGCAGGACGCGGCGACGCAGCGGCCGAAACCGGGACGCTCATGCGAAGCCTTCCTGCTGCGCGATGCGGCTCGATCGTTCCATTGCGCACCCGCCTCCAACTCAAAGAGGCACAAGGGTAACCGCCATGCCCGGCGCTGACCACGCCCGTGATCAGGAGCCCAGGCTGACCGCCGCAGGCTCCAGCTCGCCATCGCCGCCGGTCCAGCTGCGGAGCAGCAGCGCCAGCCCCTGCTCGGCTGTGGGCCGGTCGGCGCTGATGCCCGTCCAGGGTGCGTCGATGATGTGGCTCATCGTCAGCGGATCGATCCGCCGGTTGGCCATGGTCCAGTGGGGGAACCGGCGCGTGCCCACCACTGCCGCGGCCAGTTGCCGTACGCCATGGTGGCGACTGGCGTTGAGGACCCTGCCGTAGACGGAATCCAGGCCATCACGGGGGCCTTCCAGGTATTGCAGGAAGCGTTCGCCATCGAACATCAGCACGCCGGTGACACCGGCCATCCGGTTGAACGCCGTCGCATCGGCCAGCAACGCATCCAGCTCCTGCGGTGGCAGCTCCAGACGGGCCTGGCTGACGTAGGCAATCGCGTGCAACGACATGGTCACTCCTTGGCCCCTTACAAAGCCGAATATGGCATGAACAACGCGTTGTTGACAGCTGAGCGGCCCATACCGCGCATCTGGTCACGGTTCCACGCACGCGCGCCGCCATTCCAAATTCGTGCCCCGTGGTGCACCCTATGCCGCGCGGCCCGGATGGCGAAACTGGTAGACGCAGCGGACTTAAAATCCGCCGACCGCAAGGTCTTGCCGGTTCGATCCCGGCTCCGGGCACCAGATCCGCTTGCCAGCACCCCCCCGATGCCTCACAGGGCACGCGAGTAACGCGCCGGCTGTCCCGGCCGCGACAGGTAGCGGTCAAAGCACATCGCCAACAGGCGAAGCAGCGGGCGCCCCGCTTCGGTGGCACGCACCATTCCCTCGTCCAGCTCGGCCAGCCCGTCGGCCTGCAGCGCCTGCAGCTGCACCAGCGCATCGGCGAAGTACGCTTCGAAGACGATACCGCGCGCGGCACACACGGCCGCCGCATCGACGCGGCCGTGGCACATCAGCTGCTGGATGATCTCCGCGCGCAGCAGGTCGTCCTGGTCGAGCTGTACGCCGCGCCACACCGGCAGATGCCCGGCATCGACCGCCGCCTCCCACGCCGGCAGGTCTCGCGGGTTCTGGCTGTAGCTGCTGGCCACCGTGCTGATGGCGCTGACCCCCAGGCCCAGCAGATCGGTATCGGCATGGGTGGTGTACCCCATGAAGTTGCGGTGCAGCTGGCCGGCGCGCTGGGCACGCGACAGGTCTTCTTCCGGCAGCGCGAAATGGTCCATGCCGATGTACTGGTAGCCGGCCTGCAGCAGCCGCTCCACCGCCAGCCCCAGCAGCGCCAGCTTCTGCTCCGGCGCCGGCAGACGGGATTCGTCGATCTGCCGCTGCGCGCGGAACAGCTGTGGCAGGTGCGCATAGCCGTAGACCGCCAGCCGATCCGGGCGCAGTGCCAGCACCTGCTCAAGCGTGCGCCCGAAGCCGTGTTCGTTCTGTCCGGGCAGGCCGTAGATCAGGTCCACGTTGACCGAGCGCATGCCGTGGTCGCGACAGGCCTGCAGGATATCCAGCGTCTGCTCCACGCCCTGCAGGCGGTTGATCGATGCCTGTACCGCCGGATCGAAATCCTGCACCCCCAGGCTGGCCCGGTTGAATCCCAGTTCGGCCAGCAGGGCCACGTCGTCGCGGTCGATGAAGCGCGGATCGAGTTCGATGGAGAAATCGCGCGCCGCGGAGGTACTGAGTCGGAAGCGCCTGCGCAGGCCCTGCAGCAGTTCGGTCATCGCCTCGCGGGTGAGGAAATTGGGCGTTCCGCCGCCCAGGTGCAGCTGGATCACCTCGCGGGACGGGTCGATGTGCGAAGCCACCAGGTCGGCCTCGGCCAGCACCCGCACTACGTAAGCATGGCCACGGCTGCGGTCGCGGCTGATGATCCGGTTGCAGCCACAATAGAAGCACGGGCTGCTGCAGAACGGGACATGCACGTACAACGACAACGCGCGTGCCTGCCCGTTGCTGCGTGCCAAGGCGGCGGTGAAGTCGGTCTCGCCGAATGCCTCATGGAAATGCGGCGCGGTCGGGTAGGAGGTGTAGCGCGGACCCGGTTTGTCATGCCGGCGCAGGGTCGCTGCGTCGAAACACCACGCCAGGCCGCCTTCAACAGGTGAGTACGTGTCCATGCCTGCAGCGTGCCTGCGCCCGCGCGCAGACGCCTTGACCCAGATCAATCCAGGCCGATCAGCCGAGGATCGGCAGGCCGATCGATGGCAGGCGCAGCATCCGGTAGCGCTTCCAGAACGTATCGGCGATGCGCGCGGCGATGTCATCGGCCAGCCGCTGCATCTCCGGGTTGCCACTTTCCGCCGAGGTCATCCGGAACAACACCAGCCAGCGGTCGAACAGATCGCGGTCCATGTCATCGATGGCCATGTGCTTGGACATCGGCGAGCCCTGGAAGCGCCGGGTGCCGCGCAGCAGGGCCGACCAGAAATCGACCAGCTGCGCCAGGTGGGTCGGCCAGTCCTGCACGTGCGCGGTGAACACCGGACCCAGCCGGGGTTCGTCGCGTACGCGCGCATAGAAGTCGTGCACCAGACGGGTCACTTCCGCTTCGGTGCACAGGTCGGGGGAGGCTACGGGGAGCGGCAGTGGCAGGGTGTCCATGGAATCGGCGTGGATCTGATGGCCCATGATCGCACCGGGCTCCACAACGCCCGCTTGATCAGGATCAAGGACACCGGCGTGGGCGGTTTCTACAGTGGCCGCTGCCGGTGGGACGCTCCCTGCTCCTGTCGGCTCCCAACCGCCCTCCTGCCGGAATGTGACCCATGCCCCGACAGTGCCCCGCCCATGCCCGTTGGCCCCCAGGGCGACGCTTGCCCGCGCTGGGCGCGATCCTCTGGCCAGGCTTCATCACCGCGGCGTTGGCGTGCGTGGTGTTCTTCGCCTTCGTCGATCCGCTGCGCCTGCGCGATATCAGCTTCCCCGGCCACGGCATCAGCCGCGGGCTGGGCTACACGCTTGGGTTCTTCATGTTCTGGGGGATCACCAGCCTGTCCAGCGCCACCACCTGCTACCTGCTGCGGCCGGCATCGGCGCACGATGGAGACGACGACGAGGTGCCGCTGGGATGAATCCGCCCACGCTGCCGTCATGGACCCGAACGGCCCTGCCGGTCGTGCTGCTGATCGGCTTCCACGCCCTTCCGTGGCTGCGTTGGGACGGCCGCCAGGCGGTGCTGCTGGACGTGGTGGAGCGCCGCTTCGATGTGTTCGGACTGACCCTGTGGCCCAGCCAGGCCGGCCTGTTGCTGGGGGCGCTGGCGGTGCTGGCGGTGACGCTGGCCTTGTGCACGCACCTGGCCGGCCGCCTGTGGTGTGGGCATGCCTGTCCGCAGACCGTGTGGAGCACGCTGTTCGCCTGGGTGGAACGCGGCACGCGGCGCCTGCTTGGCAAGTCCCCTGCGGAGCCGATCGCGCGCCATGCGCTCTGGATCGGCATCGCGCTGTGGACTGCGTTGAGCTTCGTCGGCCTGTTCACTCCCATCCAGTCGCTGCTGGCCCGCGCCGTCGCCCTGCGGCTGGACGGCTTCGAATCGTTCTGGATCGTCTTCTACACCGTGGCTACATGGGGAAACGCCGGTTTCCTGCGCCGGCATGTCTGCCGCCTGCTGTGTCCCTTCGCGCGTCTGCAGCCGCTGCTGCGCGATGGACATACCCCGCGCATGCTGTACCTGGCGCCTCGTGGCGAGCCGCGCGGGCCAAGGCGGCCAGGAGGTGGCAGCATCGCCCAGCGCGGACGCGGCCTGCTCGATCCCGGCACCGCACAGGATTACGTATTCCGCTGGGCCCATCCGCAGCTGGCCGGACCGATGCCCCGTTTCGCCGATGATCGGCTGGGCGACTGCACCGACTGCCGACGCTGCGTGCAGGCCTGCCCGATGACGCTGGACGTGCGCGATGGCCCGCAGGCCGATTGCCTGGACTGCGGTGCCTGCGCGGTGGCCTGTGAGCAATCGCAACGGGCGGCAGGGCTGGGCCCCGGGCTCATCCAGCACATCAGCCCGCAGCGACTGGCCGGACATCGGCCGCAGTGGATACGGCAGCGGACGCTTGCGTTGCTGGGACTGCTGAGCCTGCTGCTGGGACTGGTCGTGCTGGGTGCCGCGCTGGCAGGCTGAATCAACGCGATGGCGGGTCCGCCGGCGGCACCAGCTGGGCGCGCCGGACGATGCCAAGCTGTTCGATCAGCAACGCCATGTCGTTGGTCACCTGGGTGCGCTCACGCCCCTCCGGTACCAGCCGCGCCAGCACCTGCTGGTAGGTATTCCAGAACTCCGGGCCGCATCCATGCCGCTGGTAGCTGTCCTGCAGCTCGTCGCGAACCTGGTCGGCCAGATCCTGTCTGCCGTAATCCATGTACGACCTCCACGAAATCGGTGGCAGCGGGGATGCGGGGGCATCCAGCGAGGCAACACGATGCCTATGAATTAGACATGCTTTTATCTACGCGTCAATGATACAGCAGACACATTCCGCGAACCTCACTGAATCATTCACCTCGATCGCCCGGTCCGTGTGGCGTCCTGCGACGTGTCCCGACGCGCTCCTCACCGCGCTTGCGTAGGCTGAAACCTTCAATCGCCAGACGGAGAACACGCGCATGCAGTTGACCGCGCAGCAGCAACGCATTCTGGAAGACATACAGGCCACCCGCCCGGTTGCGCAGGAAGACGCCAACTGGGCGGTTGAAGCGGGACTTGCCGCACAGGGCGAAGACGGCGACATCGACCTGACCCAGCAAGGCCGCCACTATGTAGATTCGTCGCAGTTGTGACGACAGCCGCCGCATAAGGGGCTGCGCGGGATGCCGTAATGCGCGTGGCCGTTTGCGGACCACGCATTGGCTGCCCCCTGCGGCGCAGCGCGCGGCCGGCCGCTACTGGATTGCAGGCCACTGCAGGGCGATGGTGCGCTCATCTGGTGCACACCTTCCAACGCCAGCCCGTGGAGTGACTGATGATCAACGCCGCCCTGCTCTCGCAGATCCTGATGTGCCCCCTGGCGCTGGCCCAGCGCTGGACCGCGCCGCTGAACGAGGCGATGCAACGTTTCGACATCACCACCCCGCGGCGGATCGCGCATTTCCTGGCACAGATCGGCCATGAAAGCCTGAGCCTGCAGCACCTGCAGGAAAACCTTTCGTACAGCCGCAAACGCATCGGTGAAGTATTCGGCCGGCGCCTGTCCGAGGCCGAGCAGCCGCAGTATGTACGCAAGCCGGAGCGGCTGGCCAACCGCGTGTACGCCAACCGCAATGGCAACCGCGACGAGGCCAGTGGCGATGGGTATCGCTACCGCGGCCGCGGACCGATCGCCTTGACCGGCCGCGACAACTATCGCCGCATCGGCGAATTGCTTGGCCTGCCGCTGGAGGAACAGCCCGAGCTGCTGGAATCACCGGAAGTGGGTGCGTTGGCTGCTGCGGCGTGGTGGCAGGACGCCGGCCTCAATGCACTGGCCGACCGCGATGACCTGCTGGGTGTAAGCCGACGGATCAACCTGGGATCAAGCACCAGCAAGGCCACGCCGGAGGGCATGGCCGACCGCACGATGCGGACCAGCCGGGCGCTGCTGGCGATGGGCGTGGGGTGATGCGGCGCGTTGCAGCTACCGGTTGAGCAGATAGCAGAAAGCCCGCCATTGGCGGGCTTTCTGCATGAAGCGTTGGAGGCCTGGGTCGGAATTGAACCGGCGTACGCGGCTTTGCAGGCCGCTGCATAACCACTCTGCCACCAGGCCGGTGTACAGCTACCAGGAATGCGATCCTGGTAAGACGAAACCCCTGTCGGGGCCTGTCGGGATTTGGAGCGGGAAACGAGACTCGAACTCGCGACCTCAACCTTGGCAAGGTTGCGCTCTACCAACTGAGCTATTCCCGCGTGAGGCCGACATGCTACCGGAAGACCCGGGACCACACCAGCGTTTTCACGCTTCAAAACGCTGCTTTTCCGCTGCGCCACTCCCTTCCGGAAGCATCGCCCCGCACGGCCGGTGCGGGAGAAAAACAAAGCCCCTTCCGGGGCCCGGTAAAACTGGAGCGGGAAACGAGACTCGAACTCGCGACCTCAACCTTGGCAAGGTTGCGCTCTACCAACTGAGCTATTCCCGCAATCTCTTCGACCTGCGCCGAAGAAGCGATATTGTGTCGAAATTCCTTCATCTCGTCAAGCCTGTTCAGCTCTCCGATCGCAGCAATCACGCACGCAGCGCACCTTCGAATACAGGCAAAAAAAAGAGACCGCGTGGGCCTCTTCTTCAAAACCTGGAGCGGGAAACGAGACTCGAACTCGCGACCTCAACCTTGGCAAGGTTGCGCTCTACCAACTGAGCTATTCCCGCTTGGGAGGCGGCATTCTACACGGCCTGTCGCCGGTGTCAAGGACGGGGGGACGCCAGCCGCTTCCGCCGGCACAAAAAAAAGAGGCCTTTCGGCCTCTTTTCAGATTCTGGAGCGGGAAACGAGACTCGAACTCGCGACCTCAACCTTGGCAAGGTTGCGCTCTACCAACTGAGCTATTCCCGCTTGGGAGGCGGCATTTTACCTGTCTTCACATCGGTGTCAACCGCTTTCAGCCGCCCTTCTTCAGGCGCGCGCGTTCGCGTGCCGCACGCTCATCGGCGCGCAGGCTCGGCCACGCCGCGTGCAGGTACTGCAGGCCCGACCACAGGGTCAGCACCGCAGCGATCGCCAGCGTCCAGTCGCCCATGTGGAACACCGGCGGGCCCATCCAGATGTCCTCCACCGGGGTGTTCGGCGCCACTGAATACAGCAGGCAGAGCAGCGCGACCATCTGCGCGGTGGTCTTCACCTTGCCGATCACCGCCACGCGCACTTTCGCCCGCTGGCCCAGTTCGGCCATCCATTCGCGCAGTGCCGAAACGGCGATTTCGCGGCCCACGATCACCGCCGCCCAGAACGCCATCCACGGCGTGGGATGGCCCTGCACGATCAGGAACAGCGCCACGGCGACCATCAGTTTGTCGGCCACCGGATCCAGGAACGCACCGAACGCCGATTCCAGCTGGTAGCGCCGCGCGATCCAGCCATCCAGCCAATCGGTGATCGCCGCCAGGCCGAACAGCGCCGCCGAGGCGAAGTTGGTCCACGTGTAGGGAAGATAGAACACCAGCACCAGCACCGGGATCATCAGGATCCGCAGCAGGGTCAGCCAGGTGGGGAGGGTCAACGTCATCGGTAATCTCTACTCGCCCGCCGCATTCGGCTCGGGCAGTCCATGAAGGTTAGCGTAGATACGCGCAGCGAGGGCAGCATTGATGCCTTCCACTTTGGCGATTTCCGCCTCGCCGGCCGCCTTCAGGCCGACCAGTCCGCCGAAATGCTTGAGCAGGCTGGCGCGGCGGCGCGGCCCGATACCGGCTATATCTTCCAGCTTGCTGGTCATGCGGGCCTTCTGGCGGCGGCCGCGATGCCCGGTGATGGCAAACCGATGCGCCTCGTCGCGCACCTGCTGGATGAACTGCAGCGCCGGCGAGGCAGCGCCGGGGCGCAGCTCGCGTCCGTCCGGCAGCACCAGCGCTTCGTGCCCGGCGCGGCGTTCGGCGCCCTTGGCCACACCCACCAGCAGCACGCCTTCCACGCCCAGATCGGCCAGTGCGGCCTGGGCCTGCGCCAGCTGGCCGGCGCCACCGTCGATCAGCAGCACATCCGGCAGCACGCCCTGCTCTTCCACCGCCCGGCGGAAACGGCGGTCGATCGCCTGGCGCATGGCGGCGTAGTCATCGCCGGGTTCGATGCCGCTGATGTTGAAGCGGCGATACTGCGCCTTCACCGGCCCGGCCGCATCAAACACCACGCACGACGCCACCGTGGCCTCGCCCATGGTGTGGCTGATGTCGAAACATTCCACCCGTTTGACCGGCTCGGCCAGGCCCAGCATCTCGCGCACCGCCTCGCTGCGCGCATGCTGGGAATCGCGGCTGTTGAGTTCGGTGGCCAGGGTCAGCTGCGCGTTGCGGCTGGCCAGTTCCAGGTAGCCCGCGCGTTCGCCACGCACGTTCCATTTCAACTGCACGCGGCGTTCGGAGGACGCGGAAAACGCGGCTTCCAGCAGGGTTGCATCCGGGATTTCGCGATCCAGCAGGATCTCGCGCGGGGGCTCGAATTCCACGTAGTACTGCGACACGAACGCGCCCAGCACTTCTTCCGGGCTGTCTTCGCCATTGGTGCGCGGGAAGAACGGGCGCGTACCCATGTTGCGGCCGTCACGGAAGGCCAGCAGCATCACGCAGGCCTGCGCGCCACGGGTGGCCACCGCCAGCACGTCCAGGTCGGCGGCGCGGCCGTCCACGTACTGGCGGGTCTGCATGCTGCGCAGCGATTTGACCAGGTCGCGCAGCCGTGCGGCCTGCTCGAATTCCAGCGACTCGCTGGCCGCCTGCATCTGCTCGCCCAGCTCACGGGTCAGCTCATCGCTCTTGCCTTCCAGGAACATCGAGGCGCGGCGCACTGCTTCGGCGTAATCCTCGGCCGCCACCAGATCCACGCAGGGCGCGCTGCACCGGCCGATCTGGTACTGCAGGCACGGCCGCGAGCGGTTCTTGAACACGCTGTCCTCGCAGCTGCGCAGCTTGAACAGCTTGTGCATCAGGTTCAGCGTTTCGCGCACCGCAGTGACCCCCGGATAGGGCCCGAAGTAGCGGCCCGGTACGGCGCGCGGCCCGCGGTGCAGCGCGATGCGCGGCCACGCCTCGCGGGTCAGCAGCACGTGCGGATAGGTCTTGTCGTCGCGCAGGGACACGTTGTAGCGCGGCGACAGCGATTTGATCAGCTGGTTTTCCAGCAGCAGCGCTTCGCTTTCCGAGCGCGTCACGGTGACGTCCATGCGCACGATCTGCGACAGCATGGACATGATCCGCGCGTTCTTCGGGCTGCCGTTGAAATAGCTGCCGACACGGTTGCGCAGGGCGCGCGCCTTGCCGACATACAACAGCACATCGTCGGCGGCGTACATGCGGTAGACACCGGGCGCGGTGCTCAGCGCGGCTGCGAAGGCCTTGCCATCGAAAGCGGGTACAGCGTTCATTCGGTGATCGGCACGTCGCTCAGCACGCCACTGGCGGGGTCGAAGCGCAGCACGGCGTGGGCATCGGTTTCGGCGATCCAGACCGCACCGGATCCGACCGCCAGGCCGGCCGGCCCGTGCAGCCGGCGGGGCAAGGCCTGGGTGACCAGTTCGCCGCCGCCCAGTCGCAGGGTGCGCAGGCGACCGTTGCCGGCATCGGCAATCCACAGCAGCGGTGCATCCGGGCTGAGCGCGATGGCCTGCGGGAACTGCAGGCTGGCCCGGTCACGCGGACCGTCTTCGCTGCCGTGGTTCCACACGCCCTGCCCGATCAGCGTCTGCACAAGGTCGCCGCGCAGCTGCACGCAGCGGATCGAAGAGGCCAGCGCATCGGCCACGTACAGCGCCTGCTGCACCACGGCCAGTCCGGTCGGCTGGGCGAAGGCCGCCACGTTGCCACTGCCGTCGCGCTGGTCGATGGCGCCGCTGCCGGCGCGCCGGGTAAGTCGTCGCTGGCCCAGATGATAGCTCCAGATACGGTTGTCACCGGCCATCGCCACGTGCAGTTCATTGTCCGCCAGGGCCAGCCCTGCTGGGTGGTTCAGCGCCACGCTGCGCGGGTCGTCAACCTGCCCGTCGCGCAGTTCGCCCGGCCGGCCATTGCCACACAGCGTGTCCACCTGGCCGGTGATGATGTTGATGCGACGCAGGGCATGGTTGCCGGTGTCGGCCACGTACAGCGACTCGCGTTCCACCACCAGCGCCTGCGGCCGGTTGAAGGCTGCGTCCTGCGCCCCGCCATCCATGAAGTCCGGCGTGCCCTGCCCGAACTGGCGCAGCACGCGCCCGCCATGGGTGCATTCGAGCACGCGGTGGTGGCCGCTGTCGGCGATATACAGCCGCTCGGTGGTGACCGCCAGCCCGGTGGGGAAACACAGCGGCAGGCGCGGCTCGGGGCGCAGCTCGCGCAGTGCTTCGAACGGTGTCGGCTGCAGGTTGCCGCACAGTTCGTTGAGCGCACGGTCCAGCTCGCCCGGCTGGCCGAGGCCGACCAGGCGGCTGCTTTCGCGGCCGTAGACATCCATCAGCACCATCGTCGGCCAGGCCGTCACCCCGAAGCGCCGCCAGCCGTCCCAGTCGCTGTCCAGCAGCGCGACCGAGTGCAGGCCCTGGCGGCGCAGCAGCTTCAGGCTGGCCGTTTCGTCGCGTTCGAAATCGAAACGCGGCACCTGCAGCACCAGCACCTGCAGCCGACCGGGATGGCGCGACTGCCAGTTCGCCACTTCGGCCAGGCGTTGCGCGCACCATGCCGACGCCGCATTGACGAACAGCAGGGCCAGCGGTTGCCCGCGCAGCTCGCTCAGGGTGGCGGGCGCGGCGTTCAGCCACGTGGCGAACTCGGGGAGGTCCTGGACGGGTTGGGCGTTCATACCCTGATTATGCCGGACCGCGCGTCATGCAATCGTTGTGCCACGCGGATTTTTTCCGGGCCCGCTCAGGCTTCGCCGCTGGCCAGCAACTGTTCGGCCCGCTCCAGGTCTTCCGGGGTGTCGATGCCGGCCGGGAACGGCGCCGGCGACAGCGCCGCGCTGATCGGGTAACCGGCCTCCAGCACCCGCAGTTGTTCCAGGTTTTCCACCTGTTCCAGGCTGCCGGGCGGCATTGCGGCGAACTGCTGCAGGAAGCCGGCGCGGTAGCCGTAGATGCCGATGTGGCGCAGCCACTGGACCCCGTCCGGCAATACCTCGCGGCTGCGCGCGAAACCATCGCGGTGCCAGGCAATCGGCGCACGGCTGAAATACATGGCCTCACCGCGCGCGTTGCGCACCAGCTTGACCACGTTGGGATCGAACAGCGTGGCCGCATCGTCGACCGGTGTACACAGCGTGGACATCGGGGCGCGGCCGCTGGCCAGCGCGTCGGCCACCGCACGGATGCCGGCGGCCGGTGCAAACGGTTCGTCACCCTGCAGGTTGACCACCACGGTGTCATCGGCCCAACCGGCATGGCGTGCACATTCGGCCAGCCGGTCGGTGCCGGAGGGATGGGACGGATCGGTCATGGCCACCTGCACGTCCTGCAACCCCGCCAGCGCCTCGGCGATGCGCGCATCGTCGGTGGCCACCCACACTTCGCGCGCGCCGGCCTGCAGCGCGCGCCGCGCCACGTGCAGCACCAGCGGTTCCCCGCCGAGCAGGCGCAACGGCTTGCCGGGCAGGCGCGAAGCGGCATAGCGGGCAGGAATGGCGACGACGAACTCGGTCATGGGGTTCTCCGGTTACAGGCCACGCGCGCGGGCGGTTCAGCGCGCGCGCAGCTTCTCAAGGCGGTCGGTCAATGCCACCCAGAACGCGGCGGGCAGATCGGCCTGCAGGGGAATGGCGAAGTGCCAGTCGTTGGCGAAAGCGCGGCACTTCACCGCGTCCTTTTCGGTCATCAGGATCGGCAGCTCGCTGCCAAAGCGCAGGTCCTGCGGCTGGTAGGCGTGGTGGTCGGCGAAGGCATGCGGGACCACGCCGATGCGTTCGGCACGCAGCATGTCGAAGAATCGCTGCGGGTGCGCGATGCCGGCCACGGCGTGCACGCGCTGCCCGGCAAAGTGCGAAAGCGCGCGCAGGCGTCCGCCCACCAGCGGCTGCGCACTGTCGATGCGCAGGCGCATCGGCCATTGCCCGAACCCGCACGCCACCGCCGCGTTTTCCGCGCTGGCCGCGCCCTGGTTGACCACGCGGAAATCGCATTCGCCGGCGCGGGCCACCGGCTCGCGCAGCGGGCCGGCAGGCAGCAGCCGGCCGTTGCCGTAACGACGCTGCGCGTCAATGACTTCAATCTCGATATCGCGCGCCAGGCGGTAGTGCTGCAGGCCGTCATCGCAGACGATCACATCGCAACCCGCCTCGACCAGCGCCTTGCCGGCAGCTACCCGGTCGGCATCCACCCGCACCGGCGCACCGGTTTTCCAGGCAATCAGCACCGGTTCGTCGCCGCCCAGCGCGGTCGGCGTATCGGCGTCCACCCAGCGCCCGGTTTCAGCCTGCTCGCGGCCATAGCCACGGCTGGCAACGCCGGGTTTCCAGCCCGCTGCGCGCAACTGCTGCACCAGCGCGATGGTCAGCGGGGTCTTGCCGGTGCCACCGGCGGTGATGTTGCCGACCACGATCACCGGCACCGGCAACGCGTGCCGCTTCAGCCAGCCGCGCCGGTACAGGCGTCGCCGCAGGCCGGACACGGCCGCATAAAGCGGGCTGAGCAGGCGCATCCCGAGCGGCACCGTGGAGCCGTCATACCAGTAGGCCGGTGTCTGGGTACCCTTGCCGGACATCAGGCCTGCCTTTCGCGGAACTGCATGTTGTACAGGTGCTCGTACAGGCCACCCATGGCCAGCAGTTCATCGTGCGTGCCGCGCTCGACAATGCGGCCCTGGTCCATCACCAGCACCTGGTCGGCGTGTTCGATGGTGGACAGCCTGTGCGCGATGACCAGCGTGGTGCGCTCGGGCATCAGCCGCTGCAGCGCGTCCTGCACCAGCCGTTCGGATTCGTTGTCCAGCGCGGCGGTCGCCTCGTCCAGGATCAGGATCGGCGCATCACGCAGGATCGCGCGGGCGATCGCCAGGCGCTGGCGCTGGCCACCGGACAACAGCGCCCCGTTCTCACCGACCGGGGTGTCCAGCTGCTGCGGCAGGCGCGCGATGAACTCCCAGGCGTTGGCCGCCTCGGCCGCCGCGCGGATCTGCTCCTGGCTGGCATCCATGCCGTAGGCGATGTTCGAGCCGATGGTGTCGTCGAACAGCATCACCTTCTGTCCCACCATCGCCACCTGCCGACGCAGGTCGGCCAGCGGGTAATCGTCCAGTGGCACGCCATCCAGCGTGATGCGGCCGCCACTGGGCTCGTAGAAGCGCGGCACCAGCCGGATCAGGCTGGTCTTGCCACTGCCCGAGCGTCCCACCACGGCGGTGACGGTGCCGGGGCGTGCAACGAAGCTGATGTCGTCCAGCGCGATGCCGGCGTCTTCGCGGTAACGCAGCATCACGTGTTCGAAAGCCAGTTCACCGCGTGCCCGTTCGATGCGCTTGCTGCCTTGGTCACGCTCCACCGGCATGTCCAGGATGGAGAACAGCCGCTCGGCGGCGGCCACACCGCGCGAGATCGAGGTCTGCACGCTGGTCAGCCGTCGCAGCGACGGAATGATCGCCATCATCGAGGTCATCAGGCCCATGAACTGGCCGGCGTTGAGCTTGCCGACCAGCGCTTCGCGGGTGGCTACCCAGACGATCACCGCCAGCGCCAGCGCGGCCAGGAACTGCACCGTGCTGGAGGCGAAGGCGCGCGTGGTCTCGACCTTCATGTTCAGGCCCAGCATGCGGTTGGCCAGCCGCGAATAGCGGTCGATCTCATGCCGCTGGGTGCCGTGCACCTTGACTTCCTGCTGGGCGGACAACGACTGCTCGGCCGTGGCGGCCATGGTGCCCATGCCGTCCTGGATGCCGCGGCTGATGCGCCGGTAGCGCTTGCCCACGTAGGACACGATCAAGCCGATCATCGGCACCACCACCAGCATCGCCATGGTGACCTTGACGCTCATCTGCAGCATCACCACCAGCATCGCGATGATGGTCAGGGTGTCGGCCACCAGCGTCTTCAAGGCATCGGCGCTGGCCTGGGTGACCTGTTCGGTATCGAAGTTCAGCCGGCTGACCATCACCGGGGTGGCTTCGGTATCGAAGTGCGACGACGGCAGGTGCAGGTACTTTTCCAGCACCTGTTCGCGCAGGTCGCGCACCACGCTGCGGCCGGTGCGGGCCAGGGTGTAGTCACTGACCAGCGTGGCCAGGCTGCGCATCAGGAACAGGCCCAGGATGGTCAGCGGCAGGATCACCGCCATGCGCGGCTCGGGGTTGACGAAGCCACGGTTGACCAGCGGTTCCATCAAGCGGGTGAAGGAGTAGCCGGCCAGCGCTTCGATGGCCATCGCCACCACGGCGGCCACCATGAATACCCAGTAGGCGCGGGTGTAGCCGAGCAGGCGCTTGTAGATCGGCCAGACGGGCGCGTGTTTGGAACTCATTGACGCACCTCGGGAGCGGTTGCGATGGAAATCCGGCGGAAGCCGAGCTGGCCGAGGGCATCCTGTGCGGTGACCACGGCCTGGTAGGGGGTGCGCGCGTCGGCGCGCAGCAGCACGGACTGGGTGCGGTCTTCGCCGGCAACCGCAGCAATGGTCTGCTTGACCGACTCCACGTCGGTGCGCAGCACTTCCTGGTCGTTGACGAAGTAGCGGCCATCGGCGTTGACCAGGATGCTCAGCGCGCGCGGCGGTTCACTGTTGGCCTGCTGGCTGGCATGCGGCAGCTGCACCTGCAGGGTGGAACGCGCATCGAAGGTGGTGGTGACCACGAAGAAGATGATCAGCACCAGGATGACGTCGATCAGCGGCACCAGGTCGATATGCGGCTCATCGCCGGCGCGGTCGTTGCGGATGCGCATCCGTCAGGCCTTGGCCGGGGCGGCGCTGCCGGGGTTGGCGGCAGCCGGGGCAGCAGCACGCGGCGGCGTGGCCATCACGCCCGGACGGCCATCCAGCGCATCCAGCAGCGCGCTGGCCTCCTGTTCCATCTCGATCACGTAGCCGTTGATGCGGCCCTTGAAGTAGCGATGGAACATCAGCGCGGGGATCGCCACGATCATGCCGGTGGCCGTGCATACCAGTGCCTTGCCGATACCACCGGCCAGCTGGTTCACATCGCCCACGCCGTGGTCCAGGATGCCCAGGAACATCTGGATCATGCCGACCACCGTGCCCAGCAGGCCCAGCAGTGGACCGGCCGAAGCGATGGTGCCCAGCGCATTGAGGAAGCGTTCCATGCGATGGACGATGAAGCGCCCGGTGTCTTCGATGCGCTCACGGATCTGGTCGCGCGGACGATTGCGTGCGTCCAGCGCCGCCGCCAGCAGCGCGCCCAGCGGCGAATTGGCCCGCAGGGTCGCCAGGTGGGCCGGATCCAGCTTGCCGCGTGCCGCCCAGTTGCGCACATCCTGGCCCAGGCCCGGTGGCAGCACCTCGTTGCGGCGCAGGGACCAGAAACGCTCCAGGACGATCGCCAAAGCCAGTACACCCAGCAGCAGCAGCGGCACCATCGGCCAACCGCCGGCCTTGACCAGTTCCCACACGTTTCCAACCCTCCGGCCCAGCGGCCGCCTGTTTGTCCACCGATAGGATAGCAGCCGCCCGCTCCCGGCCCGCAGCATTCCACCAGCGACCCGCATGCACCCGTTGTTCGCGGACCTGCAGCCCCTGCGCGCCCAGCCACACGTGCAGTGCGCCGGAGGACGCGGTGCCCAGCACTTCGGCACCGGACGCTGCCCAGCGCTGCACCACCTCGGCGCGCGGATGGCCGAAGCGGTTGCGGTGCCCGGCCGACACCAGTGCCAGCCGCGCCCCCACCGCGTCCACCCACGGTGCGCTGGACGAGCCGGCGCTGCCATGGTGGGCCACCAGCGCCGCGTCCGCCTTCAGCGCGTTGCGGTTGGACCGCAGCAGCTGGGCTTCTTCGGCGAAGCCGATGTCACCGGTGAGCAGGATCACCCCGCGCGCGGTGGCGATGCGCAGCACACAGCTGGACGCATTGCCGCGCTCCCGGTGCCCCTGCACCGGATGCAGGATTTCGAAATCCACCCCGTCCCATCGCCACTGCTGGCCGCGATGGCAGGGCGATGCGCCGCCGACTCCGGACCCTGCCGGCGCCCACACCGGCACCTGCGGAAACGCACGGCGGATCCCGGGCAGGCCACCGGCATGGTCGGCGTCGGCATGGCTGAGCAGCACCCGGTCAGGCACGCCGGCACCCAGTGCGCGGAGCGCGGGCAGCACGACGCGCTCGCCGGAATCGGTGCCGACGCCCGGGGGCCCGAGGTCGTACAGCAGCAGCCGCGACGCGGTCCGCACCACCACCGCAGTGCCCTGCCCCACGTCCAGCACCAGCACCTCCACCGCCCCCGGCGCCGGCAGTTGCCGATCCGGCCAGAGCAGCGGCAGGCATAACAGCGGTGCCGCGAGCAGGCCGCCACGGCCACGCGGCAGCAACCACCAGAACACCCCCAGCAGGGCCAACGGCAGCGTCCAGCGCGGCGCCTCCGGCAACCACCACACCGCCCCGCTCCACGCGGCCAGCGGCTGCAGCCAGGTCCAACTTACGGCAAAGGCGGCGTCGCCAAGTCGCCAGCACCAGGCCCCCAGCCCGGCATGCAGCGCCTCCAGCGCCGTGCCGAGCAGCGCCAGCGGCACCACCACCAGGCTCCACCACGGCACCGCCAGCAGGTTCACCAGCGGACCAATGCGCGAGGCCTGGCCGAACAGGCTGATGCCGAGCGGCAACAGGGCCAGGCTGGCAATCCCCTGCGCGGCCAGGAACGGCTTGAGCAGGCCGGCCAGCCCGGGCTCGGCACGCTGCCCACCGGGCAGGCACCACATCAGCCACAGCACACCGCCAAAGCTGAGCCAGAACCCCGCAGCCAGCACCGACAGCGGGGCGACCAGCAGGGTCGCGAAGGCCGCCAACGCCAGCGACTGGGCCCATGGCATGCGCCGGCGGCTGGCGCGCGCCAGCGCCACCACCGCGATCATCAATGCGGTGCGCACGGTCGGCAGTGCCAGCCCGGCCACCAGCGCGTAGGCCACCGCGCCCGCAGCCGCCGCCAGCGCGGCCGCGGTGGGCCGTGGCACGTGCCGGGGCAGCATCGCGATACAGCGCCACAGCAGGCCGACCAGCAGCGCAAGGCCGCCGGCGACCAAGCCGACATGGAACCCGGAGATCGCGATGAGGTGGGTCAGGCCCAGTGCGCGCAGCTGTTCCCAATCCGCATCGCTGAGCTCGCGCGTGTCGCCCAGCGCCAGGGCGCGCAGGAACCGCGACGTTTCGCTGGGCAGCGCCTGCCGGATCCGCTGCGACATGCGTTCGCGCCAGGCCGCCAGCCCGGCAGGGCCTTCCAGCTGGTGCGGGACCGAGCCTGCGCGGACCTGCCCGCTGGCGGTGATACCGAGCATCAGCGCGTGGCGTTCGCCATCGAATCCGCCCGGATTGATCCGGCTGCGTGGCGCGCGCAGTCGCAGCGGAAGTTGCCAGCGTGATCCGGCGGCAACGGTGTGCCGCACACCACCAGGGCCTGATCCGGGCACTGCGCTGCCGGACCCGCCACGTGCGAAGGGCGCGCTCCAGTAGACCTGCACGCGCCGGCCGCGGAGATACTCCGGCAGTGCCGGGTCGTCATCGACACGCAGCAGGAAACGACTGTAGGACGGGCGATGCTCGGGCAGATCGATCACCCTGCCGCGCAGCACCTGGTCGACCGGTGGCTGCTGCGGCGGAAGCTGCGCCTGCAACGCCCAAAGCCCGTGCAGCCCCGCCCAGCTGCAGCCCACCAGCAGCATGCCCAGCCAGCGCCCACGCCAGTGGACCAGCCACAGGACCATGCCCAGCAACAGGGCCGGCCAGGCCACCACGGCCGGCGGCAGTGCCGGCATTTGACAGCATGCCGTGGCACCGGCCACCAGCGCGGCGGCACTGGCCTTGCCCCACAGGCCCGGCGACACGACGAGATGATCGCAGGCCTGTCCCCCCATGCCCTGCAGCGTGTCCTGCTGGCGCAGCGGCTGCCATCAGCGTTCCGCACAGTGCAGGCTCGGGTTTCAGCCGGGGCGGCGGACCGAACGGTTGAATGCGATGCGGAAACTGGCGCCACCACCCGGTGCCTCGCCTACGCTCACCGCGCCTTCGTGGTGCTGGATGATCTCCTTAACCAGGTGCAGGCCCAGCCCGCTGCCGCTGCCGGCCGCACGCAGGCGGTGGAACGGTTCAAAGATCGCCTCGCGGTCGTTTTCCGGGACACCGGCGCCCTGGTCGGCGACCTCCAGCGTGGCGTCGGCTTCCAGCCGTACGCTGATGGTGCCGCGGCCGCCGCCATGCACGATCGCGTTGTGCACCAGGTTGGCCATGACGCGACCCAGGGCGATGCCATCGCCGACGATCCACACCGGCTCGTCCGGCGCATCCACCTCGAAGGTGTAGCCGGCACCGATCACCAGCGGCGCCAGTTCCGCCGC
Source organism: Stenotrophomonas sp. Bg11-02 (assembly GCF_002836635.1). Classification (NCBI taxonomy): domain Bacteria; kingdom Pseudomonadati; phylum Pseudomonadota; class Gammaproteobacteria; order Lysobacterales; family Lysobacteraceae; genus Stenotrophomonas; species Stenotrophomonas sp. Bg11-02. The sequence goes on along the minus strand of NZ_PJAY01000060.1, from coordinate 251,071 downwards.
CGCCGTGCGCGCCAATGCGGCCAGGTCCAGCGGTTGCAGCTTCTCCACGCTGCGGTCCAGGCGCTGCAGGTCCAGCAGATGTTCGGCGACGTTGCCCAGCCGCGCGATGTCGTTCAACAGCTGCGCCTTCAAGGCGCCCTGCGGTAGCTGCGACAGGCGCGCCTGTACCACCGCGATCGGCACGCGCAGCTCGTGCGCGGCGTCGGCCAGGAATTTGTCGCGTGCAGCGTAGCCTTGCTGCACCTTGCCGATGGCATCGTTGAAGGCACTCACCAGCGGGGCGATCTCGCTGCTGACCAGCTGCGTATCCAGCCGCGCGCCGGCCTTGCCGATGTCCAGCAGCCGCGCCTCGCGCGCCAGCTGCCGCACCCCGCGCATCGCACGGTGGATCACCAGCGGCATGACCAGCAGGGTCACCACGATCAGCGGCAGGAAGAACCACGGGCCGATCAGCCGGAGCACCATCAGCGCACCTTCCCACAGCCCGTGCTTCGGCTGGCCACCGACCATCGCGGTCACGCGCCTGCCATCCTGGTTGCTGATCACGATGCGCGCCGCATCCAGGTAGGGCGGGGTCAGTGATCCCAGTTCGCTGTAGCCGACGCGCTCCAGCCGTGACAGCAGTTCGCGATGGACATCCGGCACGGCTCCCTCGGACAAGGTATTGCCACGTTCATCCACGGCGACGAACCACAGGTTGCCGCCGGCCTCCGCATTGAGGGCATCCCAGCGCGTGCGATCCAACCGGATGGCCGTGCCGTCGCCGTGCAGCGCGGCCACCACGTCATCGGCAGTGAACATGTCCATGTGCACCGATTCCTGGTCACCCCAGGTCAGGATCAGCGCCATCACCGCGATCAGCACGGTGAACACCTGGGCCAGGCAGACGCGCCAGGCCAGGCCGAGTGAAATGGATCGGATATCGGTATTCATTTTCATGCCTCGGCCAACAGGTAGCCGACCCCGCGGATGACGTGGATCTCCACGCCCGCACCGGCCTGCTGCAGCGCTTTGCGCAGCTTGGAAATATGCGCGTCCAGTGCATTGGACTGGATGTCGTCGTCGAAGCCGTACACCGCTTCTTCCAGCCCGCTGCGGGTCACCGTGCGGCCCTGGCGCAAGGCCAGCGCCTGCAGCACCAGCAGCTGGCGGCGCGGCAGCGCCAGCGTTTGTCCCTCCACCTGCGCCTGCAGCGATTCGAAATCGAAACGCAGCCGGCCCAACTGCAGCACCGGGGTGACCATTTCGGTGGGGCGGCGCGCTACCGCGCGGATGCGCGCCATCAACTCCTCGATGGCCACCGGCTTGACCAGGTAATCGTCCGCGCCGACATCCAGTCCTTCCACTTTGTCGCCCAGGCTGCCCTTGGCGGTAAGCATGATGACCGGCAGATTGGGCCGCAGCGCACGGGCGATGGCTACGAAGGCCAGGCCATCGCCGTCGGGCAGCTGGCGGTCCAGCAGCAACAACTGGTGCACCGGGTCACGCAGCGCGGCGGCGGCCGCGGCAAGCGTGTCCACCACGTCGGCGACCACACCCTGGCGTTCCAGCCCGGACTGCAGGGCACGGGACAGGTCAGGATCGTCTTCGACCAGCAGGATGCGCATGGGAAACCGGTGAGCAGCAGAAACCAGCACTGATGATAAGCCGCGCAGGGGGCGCGCAATGTTCTGACAATGTTGATGACGCATCGTGCACGTACCGCTTCTGTATCGAGCCGAACGACGCCATGGACGCTTTCCTCCCCCCGGCCAGCCCCGCGCCCGCCCTGCTCAACTGCGCCAATGACCCGCGCATCGTGCTGACCGCGCCGGACCTGGACAGCGCCGAACGCGCGTTCCTCGGCCTGCTGCCTGACCGTGATCATGTAGACGCCCTGGCACGCCATGCGATCAGCCATGCGCGCCTCGGTTCCGGCAGCGGCTACGCGTTGTCGCTGACGCTGGTCGGCATGCGCCTGCAGGAATTCAAGATGGGCGAGGACTGCGCGACCCGCTGCCGCCAGGATTCATTGCGCAGCCTACGGCAGGCATTCACCGCAGGCTGAGGCAGGCGTAGCGGATGAAGCGCTGCCGTCAGCGCTCCTGCTCGTCGAAGTGGTTGAAGGTGTAGCCGACCAGGATCCAGCTGCCGCCGTCCTCTTCGCCAACCTGCCATCGGTACGCCCAGGATTCCGAGCCCTCGCTACGCTGGCGGTTGAATCTGATCTCCTCGCCCGGTAGTCCGCTGGCCGGAAGCGTGATGGGCGGATTGTCTCCCAGCCTGCGGTGCGGCTCGTACTGACCGGGCGCTCTTGGCGCGCCGCTTGCGGATTCGTTCTGGGCCGCAACCAACAGCGCGCCGATCAGCAAGGTGGCAATCGTGTTCCTGCCGTGGGTGGTCATCGGGAGGCTCCGCATCGCCGGCGGTTCCGGCTGCCTGATCTCAGTACAGCGGAAGTTTTCGCGCAAAGAAGAACACGCTATCTGGTCGGCCGTGCCGCGGACAGACACTTCGGCCCGGTATTCATCGACCCTGCCTGTGCGGATCAGGACCACGCCGCAGAGCATGAATCCCGAATTCCAGGCACAAAAAAACCAGCGCGATGGCTGGTTTTTTTCGTTCCCACTTCGCTGGAAGTGGTGGGCGGTACAGGGTTCGAACCTGTGACCCCTACCATGTCAAGGTAGTGCTCTACCGCTGAGCTAACCGCCCGTTTTTGTTTCCTGCCGCGTTGCGATTGCGTCGGGGCAGGCCGCGTATATTACGGAGGAGACCGGGGTTGTGCAACACTTTTGTGAAGAAATCTTCGAAAGCGAGGGCGGCGCGTGGTTTCGGGGATTTTCGCCGAGCATGGCGCGGCGCTACCGATGCCCCGATCAGCCCAGGCTGGCCTCTTTCAGGCGCTTGATCAGGTCGCGCACGCGCCCGGCCTCTTCGAACTCCAGGTCCTTGGCGTGCTGGTACATCCGCTGTTCCAGCGACTTGAGCCGGGTGGCGACCTGGGACGGAGACAACGTCGCGTAATCGGCGCCCTCCTCGGCGATCTCGACCGCGCCGATCTTTCCCTTGCCCTTGCCCTTACGCGAGGCCCGGTCATACGCCTCCGAACGCGCGCCCTCCAACACATCGACGATCGGGCGGGCGACCGACTTGGGCACAATGCCGTGCTCTTCGTTGTATTCCACCTGCTTGGCGCGGCGGCGGTCGGTCTCATCGATGGCCGCCTGCATCGACTTCGTCATCCGGTCGGCATACAGGATCGCCTTGCCGCGCACGTTGCGCGCCGCACGGCCGATGGTCTGGATCAGTGAGCCGGTGGAGCGCAGGAAACCTTCCTTGTCCGCGTCCAGGATCGCCACCAGCGAGACCTCGGGCATGTCCAGGCCTTCGCGCAGCAGGTTGATGCCCACCAGCACGTCGAACTTGCCCAGGCGCAGGTCGCGGATGATCTCCACGCGCTCCACCGTGTCGATGTCCGAGTGCAGGTAGCGCACGCGGATGCCGTGCTCGCTCAGGTACTCGGTGAGGTTCTCGGCCATGCGCTTGGTCAAGGTGGTGACCAGCACGCGGTCGCCCATCTTGATGCGTTCGTTGGCCTCGCTCATCAGGTCGTCGACCTGGGTGCCGACCGGGCGGATCTCCACCACCGGATCGATCAGCCCGGTGGGGCGCACCACCAGCTCGGCCATGTCTTCGCCGGCTTCGCGGTACTCATACGGACCCGGCGTCGCCGACACGTAGATGGCGCGCGGGCAGCGCTGTTCCCATTCCTCGAAACGCAGCGGCCGGTTGTCCAGCGCCGACGGCAGCCGGAAGCCGAACTCCACCAGTGTTTCCTTGCGCGAACGGTCGCCCTTGTACATCGCGCCGATCTGCGGAATGGTGACGTGCGATTCATCGATCACCAGCAGCGCATCCGGCGGCAGGTAGTCGAACAGGGTCGGCGGCGGCGAACCGGCCGGCTTGCCGGTCAGGTGGCGCGAGTAGTTTTCGATGCCGTTGCAGAAGCCCACCTCGGCCATCATCTCGATGTCGAACTGGGTGCGCTGGGCCAGGCGCTGCGCCTCCACCAGCTTGTTTTCCGCATACAGCTGCTCGAGTCGCTCCTTCAGCTCCACCTTGATGGTTTCCACCGCCGCCAGCACGCGCTCGCGGGTGGTGGCGTAGTGGGTTTTCGGGTAGACAGTGAAGCGCATCATGTTGCGCAGCGTTTCGCCGGTGAGCGGATCGAACAGGGTGATCTTCTCCACTTCACCGTCGAACAGTTCGATGCGCAGCGCTTCGCTGTCCGATTCAGCGGGGAACACGTCGATCACTTCGCCACGCACGCGGAACGTGCCGCGATGCAGTTCATACTCGTTGCGGGTGTACTGCAGCTGGGTCAGGTGGTTGATCAGGTCGCGCTGGTCGATGCGCTCGCCCTTGGACAGGATCAGCCGCAGCGACAGGTAGTCTTCCGGCGCGCCGAGGCCATAGATCGCCGATACGGTGGCCACCACCAGCGCATCCGGTCGCGACAGCAGGGTCTTGGTGGCGGCCAGGCGCATCTGCTCGATGTGTTCGTTGATCGAACTGTCCTTCTCGATGAAGGTGTCCGAGGACGGCACATAGGCTTCGGGCTGGTAGTAATCGTAGTAGCTGACGAAATACTCGACCGCATTGTGCGGGAAGAATGCCTTGAACTCACCGTACAACTGCGCGGCCAGCGTCTTGTTCGGCGCCATGATCAGCGTCGGCTTCTGGATGCGGTCGATGACGTTGGCGATGGTGTAGGTCTTGCCCGAGCCGGTCACGCCGAGCAGGGTCTGCTTGGCCACGCCGGCTTCAAAATTGCTGCTCAGCTTCTCGATCGCGTTGGGCTGGTCGCCTGCGGGCGAATACGGCGATACGAGTTGGAAACGGTCGCTCATGGTGCTGCCAGGTCCCGGGGGGAACAATTATAGCGGGCAGGCCGGTGACGGCAGGTTGAGGGAATCGGCTACCTGCGGTTGACGGCTCTGGCGACGGACCGGTGCCGGGACAAGGCGGACCATGCAGTCACGGAGGACCTCTGCATGCCACATCCAACCCTGCCTGCACCTTGTTCCCGCGGCTACGGCCTGGCTGAACTGTGCATGGCGCTGGCGCTGGTCGCCACCCTGGCAGCCACCGCCCTGCCCTCCTTCCAACGGACCCTGGCGCGGGTACGCTCAGACAGTCTACGCATGCAGCTGCATGCGATGCTGTCGACCGTTCGCAGTACCGCCCTCACTCGCCGCCAGCGCATCGAAGCGTGCCCGAGCAGCGATGGCATCACCTGCGGCCGTGACTGGGCCAGGGGCTGGTTGGTGTACCCCGCCCCGCACACGCCATTGCGCCCGGGCAAGGCCCCGAAGGGCGTCCTGCTGGTGGAACAAAGGGCCCCTTCCACGGTCAGCGCCCGGACCAGCCTGTGGCGAAAACGCATGCAGTTCCGTGCTGATGGACGCAATGCAGGCGTCGCCCAGACCATCTGCATCCATATCGGCGACCGCCTGCACAGCGAAGTCGTCGTCAGCGTACCGGGGCGGGTACGCAGCCGGGTCACTCGCAAGAGCGATGGCTGCGCGGACTGATCGAAAACGCAGAAAGCCGCGACATGATCGCGGCTTTCTACTGAATCTGGCGCCCGAAGTTGGACTCGAACCAACGACCCCCTGATTAACAGTCAAGTGCTCTAACCGGCTGAGCTATTCGGGCGGGGAGGCGCATTCTACGGTGAGATTACGCGCCGCGCAAGCCCGTCGCGAACGATCACCAGCACTCCGGCAAGGTCGCCGCGGAGGGCGTTTTCACATTGGCCTGGTTGACCGACAGGGTGCCGCACTTGTCCTGCGCCTGGGGTCCCTGCGGCGTGGCGGTCAGCGTGAACGTGCCCTGCCCGCCCTGGAAGGTGATCGTATAGCGCGCGGTGCCGCCTTCACGCGGTGACTGGAACGTTGTCGCCCCATTGCTGAAGCGGAAGTTCGCATAGGTGTTGTTGGTGGTATGCGAGCGCTCGGCCAACTGCGCGTACTCGACCAGATCGGCCTTGGCCTGCGCCCGCCGCGACTTGCGCACCTGCTCCACGTAGGACGGATAGGCGATGGCGGCCAGGATGGCGACCACGGCCACCACCACCATCAGTTCAATCAGGGTGAAGCCGCGCGCGCGCGACCGCAGGCCATGCTGGTGGACGGCACGCAGGGAAACCAGAGAGGACATCAGGGGATTCTCCATTACTGGATCTGGCGCCAGGACTGGCGACCGCAGGGATATGGAACATACATCGGCGGAGCGCCCGCTACGTTGACCACCATCCAGCAGCCCGAGCCCCCCGGCGGGGTCGGCGCGGGCGCTCCACCACCGGGGTTGGCCGGCGGCTGCAGGCGCGGCACGACCGAGACACCGACGTCCTTGACCGGCGCGGTACCTCCCGTGGCCAACGCCATGCTGGCGGTTCCCGCGACTGCGGTGGCACCGCTGATCGAACCCATGCGCACGCCGGACAAGGCACCGCCACCGGTGCGCGGATTGAGCCCGAACAGGTTGTTGCCACCGCCTGCGGTACAACCGGAGGTGATCGAATCCGGCGTGTAGGTCGGAATGAACAGGATGCCGGACGCCAGCTCGGGATAACCCACCGCGCGCTCACCGGCAGGCAGGTCGATGTACCAGCCGCGCGCGCTGGTGGGCGCGGTACCGCGGCTCAGTGTCCGCCCACCGGTCCCGGCAGCCACCGTATACGGGGTCAGGCTGGTGCGCGTCAGGGTGCTGGTGACGGCCGCATTGGAGGTGTCGTTGAAACCATACAGACTCTGGATCTGCGTCGAGGAAATCGGCAGCGTGTCGTCATTGAAGGAGAAGCTGCCGGTACCGAACATCACCAGCACGCCACCACTTTCACCGGCCGATGCCTGCAGGCCGCCGGTGATCGGCTGGCGATACGTCGCCCCGCTCTGCACGAAGGTGCTGGTGGTGAACACCGGTACGGTGACCGAATTGGCCGTGGACAGCAGGTCGAACTTCCACACCGCACCCTTCAGGTCGGCCGCGTAGACGGTGTCGGCATAGCCGTCCCGTACCCTGGCCGGCAAGCCGGTGGACGCATTGATATTGGCCGTATCCAGCCGGTCGAGCACGATGATGTTGCCCAGGCCATTGCTGCCTGCGATGCCCGAGTTGCTCTCGGTGGCTTCGATCATGCGGATCGTCGGCGTAGCCGCGTTACCGATATCCACCACGAACAGCACAGCCTTGCCGCTGCTGCTGGAATAGCCGTTGCCGAAGATGGCCTTCCAACTGACGCCACCATTCAGGGTGCGCACCGGTACGATCACCGGCTTGCCGAGGACGTGGCCGATGTTGGCCTTGACGGCATCGGCACCGCTCAGGTCATTGATTTCCCAAAGCCGGTTGGTGGCAGTGAAGCTGCCCGGCGTGGTCACATCCAGCGCGAACACGCCCCGACCACCCGCGCCGGTGCTGCCGACCAGCGTCGTATTCCAGGTATCGTTGTAGTAGGTATCTGCAACGGTGAGCGGACCATCCACGAAGTAGCGGTGAGAGAACTGCTGGGCATTCACCTTGGCCGGATCGTAGGGAATCAGCAGGTTGCCCATGTGGCCGTACGAGGTGGCCGGAATGTAGCCGAACGTTTCACGTCCGCCGTTACCGCTGACCGCACCCGTACCGTCCATGCCGCCATCGAAGGCGTGCAACATGCCGTCGTTGGCGCCGGCATACACCATGAAACGCTTGCTGGTGCGCTTGCTGTTCAAGTACGCGGTGTAGCTGCTGGCCAGTGTGCCGCCCAGCGCGCGGTAACCGAAATCGTCGGTCGGGGCGCTGATGACCGGCGTGGAATTGATGATGTCGCCCAGCGCGTTGGTGCGATCGCGAAGCTTGCCATTGCGACGGACTTCGTTGGCGGTATCACCCAGCAGGTAGTTGGCGGCGATGGTGGGTGTCGCGCCGAGTCCGGTCAGCCCGCCGGTCGTGCAGATCGCCTGGCCCGGGTACAACGAGCTGGACAGGCCGCACAGCCCGGCCAACGTCACCGTGGTCGGGCCGAACTTGCGCACGCTGCTGCCATCATTGAAGTACACGTTGCGCGCTGCGGCGGCAGGCAGCTGCGCACTGGCCTCCCAGATCGGCGTGAACTGCGCTTCGCGCGCCGCGTTGACGGTCACGCGGGCAGCCGTCAGGCGGCTGAACCAGTCGGTACCGTTTTTCTGCACGCTGTATTCCGGCGAAACCGTCAGCGAGCCGGCGCCAATGCGCGCACCGCTGGTGGCCAGCGTGCCCGACGGCGATGCCGCAGCGCCGACGGCCTCGAGCACGCGACGCATCGCGTCGGTGACGTCGCCCGGCGTCTTGGCATTGATGAACTCACCGCGCGAATTGATCGCGGCATGCCACAACTCGTCGATCACCCGGCCATCGTCGCCCGAGAGCGGATCGCCACCGGCGTTCCAGTTCGGCGGGTTGGCATAGGGATCGTCGGTTGCTGCCTGATTCACTTCATAAATGAGCCCCTGCGCACCCAGCGTCACGCCGTAGAAGTTCATGTGCAGGTTGGCTTGGCAGTCCAGCCGCTTCCATTGGGCAGACGAGGGGCTCAGCGTCGAGCATTCTTCCGGCACCGGCACCAGTCCGGTCTGGAAGCTGGCGCCGGTACGCAGGGGCGTCGAAGCGCCGCCATAGTACGAAGCCGCGATGTCGGCGATGGTATTGCTGTAATTGTCGGCAAACGGCGCGCCGGGGAAATGGGTGCCGCCGGCGCTATCGGCATTGCCATAGCCACCGGCGGAGTTGCCGCTGTTGGTATAGCCATCGGTGAACAGCATGCCGCCATTGCGCTGGCACGCGCGCACGACCGGCGCACCGGCGTCGGTGCGGCGGAACTGTTCACCCAGGAAGGCCGCCGCCTGGCGGTTCGGCGTACCGCCGCTGGGGTTCAGGCCGTAGATCTGGTTGAACAGGTTCGCACGCTGGGTGGACACGTCATGCATGGTCACGTTGACGCGATTATTGATCGTGAAATAGCCGACCCGCATGTTCTCCACGCCAGCCATCGCGTGCGAGGACGAGCCCACCATCGACAGGATGCGGTTGCGGTGATACTGGAACCAGTTCGCGAAATTGACCTGCGCGGCCACCCGCGCGGTGGCGTCGGAATAGTTGTCCGGCAGGATCTGGTAGCGCCGCATGTTGCAGCCAGGACCGCAGGCATTGGCGATCACGGGGCGGTTGGCATCGGCGGTCTTGTAGCCGGCCGGGGCCGGCGCAGCTGCGGGCAGGTAGAAAGTCGCCGGCACGTAGGCCATCTGCACCGTGCAGTTGGCCCGCACCAGCACGTCCGAAGACAGCGTCGTCCAAGCGTTGCCGGTGCTGGGCAGACCATTGCCGTTGTTGTTGTTGGAGTTGCAGCTGCGTCCATTGGAACGGTAGCGCGTCCCGGAAGGGATCGTCATCCCGGTCATGAACTGGAACGACTCGCCGTTGACCTCGCGATATGCAAGGTTGTAGATCGTGTTGTAGTCGTTGCTGAAATCAGTACCGTAAACCGAGGGATTACGCGGGTCGGCGCGGGCCCTGTCGAACGCGGCGTCAGGCCAGAGCGCTGGAATACCCGCGGCCGGCGGCTCCGGAAGGCTCCACGGGTCATACTTCACGTCCGGGTTGTAGTAACTCGCGTTGTACGCGGGAGATCGCGCAAAACCGAACTCATCGATCGGCGGAATGGCGCGACCCGGGGTGTAAGAGGTATTGAACGACGCGTGCGGGAACAGGTACAGATAGCAGTCGACCGAGTTGTTCGCGCAGCCCTCGCCCACGTCGTAGAACACGCCGGCCGAACGGAAGAAGCTGCTGCCGTTCCACTGCATGCGTCCATCGCCGCCCTGGAAGATGCGCTCGAAGGTCATCGAGTTCGAGTCATCGACCGCCATGATGAAAGCCGGCTGGATCGAGGTGGTGTTGTTCAATGGAGCCTGCGCCAGGGCACCCTGCCCCTGCGCGGCGAACAGGCTGTAGGCGAAATAGGCGCCCGCGCCCAGCACGACAGCAGCGGACGCAGCAGCGATCCGGAAAGTACGACGTGTCATGCCGGTGGCCTCAGAGCTTGAAGACGGTGTCGACCGAGGCCGTGGACGAGGAATCCGTCGCGGTATCGGTGGCAAAGGTGGTGATCTGGTAGACCGGCGTGACCGGGTCGAGCGCATCGCCCATCGCCAGCGAGCCGCCACCGATGATGCAGGCGTCGATGCGTCGTACGTTGACCGCCTGGGCGGTGGTCAACGGGCGCCCACGCCCCCAGCTGACCGGATCGAAGGCGACGTCACAGTTCTGCTGGATATCGGTATCCACCAGCGGCGCATTGGCCGGCGCGGCGGTGCGGTTGGCGATCGCTTCCAACGCGTTTTCGCTACGCCGGGTGACGCCTTCGGCATTCTGGAAGGCGACGTTGGTGGCGCGGTAATTGGCCGCCATTTTTTCCTGCATGCCGGCAACCTGCATGCCGGCGATGCCGATCAGCGCCAGCAGGATCAGCATGATCAGCGCGACGTACAACACGGCGCCGCGCTGGTTGCGGGGCATGGGTCGCAGGCGGGCAGGAGCATTCATGGCGTCAGTTCCCGAACAGTCGGTTGCGCAGGGCAATCGTGGATTCATAGGTGGTGCGGTAGCGGCCGTCGCTGGCCGTGGCCGGCGCGAAGCCGACGCCGAGCGCGCGCGGATAGTTGACCGCGTCCGTGGGCGCTTCGGCCTGCGAACGCGCCGGGCTGCGGGCCAGCACGCCCACCTGGACCTGTCCGACGCGGCGCCACTGCGCGGCACCGGTGGCATTTGCATCGCTGGTGACGCCACTGGCCACGGCCTGGGTGGTGATGTTGCCGGCCGGCGGCGTGGTGGAGCTCATCTCGGTGGTGCTGTCGAGGCCGAACAGCAGCTGCAGGCTTTCGATGCCTTCCACCAGTTCTTCCCTCAAGCCATAGCCGTTGTTTCCGTCGGCCCGCGCACGCATCAATGCAGGCTCGCCAGACCCCGAGGTGCCAACGTAATACACCACCGATTCGGCGCGGTAGATCATCGTCTGGCCGGTCGGCTGCACGGTGAAGCGGTTGAGGTTGGATCCCAGGGCCGTGACGCTGCCCGCCGTGTAGGTGCCCCTGAACACATTGGCATGGCTGCAGTCCGCAACGCCGAACAGATTGGGCGTGCCTACGCCGCCCTCGTTGAACCGCGCGCCGGCAGTGGCATCGAAGCCCACCACGCTGTCGGTGTTGGCGGTCAAGGCGGTGACCGGCACGCCTTCGGCGGCGAGATAGCGAAGCACCAGAATGTCGCTGCCGCCACGCGGATTCAGCGCGGCGATCGCGGCCGGCAGCCCGGCCGGGCCAGCCCAGGTGTCGCCCAGGGTCAGCTGGCCGCCTGGCGCAGTGCTTGGCGCTTCATAGCCCTGGATGCTGACTGTGAAATCCAGCGGATGGCCGGAGCCGCTGGTCGCCGCGATGTTGACCACCGGGTCGCCCTCGCCCTTCACGAAATGGGCCTGGTCGTTCACGCAGCCAAAATGACCGGCCATGCGAATGTCACGCTGCAGGAACTCGATCGCGAAACGACCGTTTTCCTGCGCACGGGCGTTGCCTTCAGCCAACCGCGATGCGGCACGCGATGCGGCGAAGATCTGGATCACGCCCAGCATCAGCACCAGGCCGATGACCATGGCGATCATCAGCTCGATCAGCGACAGACCGGCCTGGCGACGCGCGGCAGAGACTGTGCGCCTCACAGCTGCGACACCAGGGTGAAGGTGGTCCGCCCGTCAGGATTTGCAGGATCCCAGCGCTGGTCGCCCCAGGCGATGCCCACGGTGACCTGGCCGTTGGCGTTGACTACCGTCGCACTGGCGCCTTCGCCGAGGGCCTGGACCACCTGGCACTGCCAGCGGGTGATGTTGTTGTTGAGGGTCACCGCGGTGCCCAGGTTGCGCGTGCAACTGGACGCCTGGACGGTGCCGGCGGCGAACGCTGCATTGGTATACCAGCCTGCCTGGTAGCGGTTGCTGCGCATCTGGTCGAGCAGGTCATAGGCCAGGTTGGTGGCCTGGGTGCGGTAGTTCGAACTCTGCACGAAGCGCACGCTCATGGTCTGCAGCATGGCGAAACCCAGCAGGCCGAAGGCGAGGATCAGTACTGCGACCAGCACCTCGATCATGCTGAAGCCACGCTGGGCGCGTGCGAAGGAAGGAAGACGACGACTCATTGGCAGGCGCCCTTGATGGAATTGATCTGGCCGGCGGCGTTTATGTCCAGCCGGCGGCGAAGCGCCTCACCGCCACACTCCGTCGGCTGCAGGGTCAGCGACTGGGCGGCGGCGGCACGGCGGCGGCCGCGATTGTCGAAGGCGATGACCGCAGTGCTGGGCCCGCCCGCCGTCAGGGAATCGGTCTTGATCGGGATGTAGCGCAGGACGGTTTCGCCAGCCTGGTAGGTGCCGTCGCCGTTCACATCGGCCCAGGCCAGCATGCCGCGCGACCAGTTGTTGTCGCACGAGGTGCCCGTGGCGCTGCCGCAGACCCCACCGCCGCGCTTGTTGCGCACCGCCTCACTGCGTGCCAGCGACAACAGAGCGGTCATTTCGTTGCCGGTGGCCGCGACGCGGTTGGAACGGATGGTGCTCTGGAAACTCGGGAACGCGATGGTCGACAGGATCGCCAGCACGGCGACGGTGACCATCAGTTCCAGCAGCGTGAAGCCCTTGGACAGGCGTAAAGACATGGGACGCTCCCCAGCGTGATGTCGGCACGATGAGGCAGCCCGGCACGCCCCGCAAGGGGGTGCAGGACGAACGGTCATTCGGGGGCGACAAGCGTCAAAAGGTCGGCGCCGCAAGGGCGACAGGCGTGACGACCAACGGTCGTCACCCACCAGATCAACGCTGACGGCCAGCGGCCGTCACTACCGGGATCCACGGTAGCGCCGAGCCATGCTCGGCGAGCGCAGCGGCAAGGGCTGACGGCCAGCGGCCGTCACTACCCTGCCCGGCCGCCAGTCAGGCCAGCACCTGGTAGCACGGCTTGTACTCGCCGGAGATCTTCATACGGCGCTGGTCGACGAAGGCGCGAAGCAGCGCGTCCAGCGCCTGCATCATGTCGGCGTCGCCATGGATCTGGAACGGACCAAACTCCTCGATCCGGCGCATGCCATCTTCCTTCACGTTGCCGGCAACGATGCCGGAGAACGCGCGGCGCAGGTCGGCCGCCAGGGCGTGCGGGGCGCGGCCGTGGTGCAGGTCCAGCCCGGCCATGGCTTCATGGGTGGGCTCGAACGGCTGCTGGTAGTCCCACGGGATGTCGATGGACCAGTTGAAGAAGAACGAATCCTTCTGCGCGAGCCGATGTTCGCGCACCTGCTTGATGCCTGCGGTCATCTTGCGCGCCACCGCCGACGGGTCGCCGATGATGATCTGGTAGCGCTCGGCGGCCGCATCGCCCAGGGTCAGGCGGATGAAGCGGTCGATCTGCTCGAAATATGGCGCAGCCACGGTCGGGCCGGTCAGGATCAGCGGGAACGGCAGGTCCTTGTTCTCTTCGCGCAGCAGGATGCCCAGCAGGTACAGGATCTCTTCTGCCGTGCCCACGCCACCAGCGAACACGATGATGCCGTGGCCGATGCGCACGAACGCCTCAAGCCGCTTCTCGATGTCCGGCATGATCACCAGGTGGTTGACGATCGGGTTCGGCGACTCGGCGGCGATGATGCCCGGCTCGGTCAGACCGATGTAGCGCGACACGCTCTTGCGCTGCTTGGCATGGGCGATGGTGGCGCCCTTCATCGGGCCCTTCATCGCGCCCGGGCCGCAGCCGGTGCAGATGTCCAGCCCGCGCAGGCCCAGCTCGTAGCCGACCTGCTTGGTGTACAGATATTCGTCGCGACCGATCGAGTGGCCGCCCCAGCAGACCACCAGGTTCGGGTCACCCGGATTGAGGATGCGCGCATTGCGCAGCAGCCCGAACACCGCATTGGTGATGCCGTCCGAAGATTCCAGTTCGGCCGCATAGGCCGGGCCCATTTCGATGGCCATGTAGGCCAGGTCGCGGACCACCGCGAACAGCAGCTCGGCCACGCCACGGATGATCTCGCCGTCCACGAAGGCCATCGCCGGCGCGTTGGCCAGGTCGATGCGCACGCCGCGGTCCTGCTGGGCAACCTGGATGTCGAAATCCGGGTACAGGTCACGCGCCGCGCGCGGGTCGTCCGAGGCGCTGCCACTGGTCAGCACCGCCAGCGCGCAGCGGCGCAGCAGTTCGTGCATGCCGCCACCGGAGGCATCGCGCAGGCGCGCGACTTCCGCCCGGGACAGCACATCCAGCCCACCGCGCGGGTAGATCCGCGCGTCCTGCACCGGCAGCGTACGTGCCGGTTTTTCAATCGTCGTGGTCATGTCCAACGTTTCGCTTCCTCAAGGTGTCCGACTGTAGCGCTGCCCCCATGAAAAAGAAAACGGCCGGGTTTCCCCGGCCGCCTTTTTTACGCTTTCAGTTCCGGGAAGATCAGAACTTGTACTTCAGGGTGACCTGCATCGACCAACGCGACACAGCCGTGTTGCCCTTGTCGTTGTTGTTTTCCTGGACCTGCGGGTTGTCCGTGGAGCCGTTGAAATTGTAGACATACTTGCCGGTGGCCGGATCAATACCCGCGTAGTTCGCGATGCGACGGGTAGAGAAGAAGCCGTAGTCGTCGATCAGACCCCACTTCTTGTTGAGCAGGTTACCCACGTTCATGATGTCAAGCGCGATCTCGCCCTTGTGACCGTCCATGAAGCCCGGGAACTCCTGGCTGATGCGCACGTCGAAGCTGTTGACCCACTTCGCACGATGCTGGTTGGCCGGCACGACCTGGCCTGCATAGCCAGCAAGGTCGGAGTTGCCTTCCAGCCACGTGAAGAACGCGTCTTCCATCGCCGCGCCGCCGGTGAACAGAACGTCACCACGGCCCGCCGGCACATAGAACAGATCGTTGGTCGTGGCGCTGTCGCCGTTCACGTCATTGTAGAAGATGTAGCTGTACGGGCGGCCCGAGCGACCTTCGTAGAACATGCCAATGCGAGTGGCGTTGTCACCGAAGAAGTTGTGCTTCCACTCCAGCGATCCGGTCACACGATCCTTGATGGCATAGCGCGAGTTGTAATCAATGTTCTCATTGGCGTTGAAGATCATCGCGTTGTTCCAGTTCGAGGTGTTCTGCGAGCTGGTCAGCGGATTGACTTCAGTGGCCTTGGTGTAGGTGTAACCCAGCGACCAGCCGAAGTTTTCGGTCAGCGGCTTGGCGAGCGAGAAGGTCGCCTGTGCACCGTGGCCCTTGTCGGTGTTCTTCATCAGCAGCACATCGCCGATGTCGTTCGGACGGTTGGCACGGTTGCCCGCGTTGTTCGTACCTGCCTCGATGCCGAAACGACCCGCATTGGCCGGGTTGCGACCTGCAGCATTCCAGTAGATTGCACGGCCGTCCGGGCCGACTGCCGTGGGTGCGCCCAGGTCGAGGCGTTCGAAGTAGATGCCGTCCTTGACCTTGGTGAAGAGCACCTCGGCCGAGGCCACGACGCCGTACCACGGCAGCTCGTGATCAAAGGCCAGGTTGGCCTTGTACACCGAAGGCAGACGCACGCCGTCATCGATCAGATCCACGTTCTGACGCGCAGCGGTCGGGCCGCCGGCCGGAATGTACGGATTGTTGATGTCCGGGGTAAAGACGCCGGTCTGCGGGTTGGCCGTGGTGCTGCGCTGGTCGTATTCGATGTAGTTCAGACCAGTGTTCTGGTATGCGCCTGCCAGCCACACGTTCGGGGCAGCGCCACCAAACAGGCCAACGCCACCGCGCAGCTGGGTGGGACGATCACTGTCGAAGGTGTAATTGAAACCAACGCGCGGCTGCACGAGCGCCTTGTCCGGCAGCTTGGTGTTGTCGTAGCCGTAGCGGTTTTCAATGTTGGCGTTGTACAGCTTCTGGTCGCTGAAATCGGGCATGTCCACGCGGACGCCGAACATCAGCGTCAGGTTGTAGTTGACAGCCCAGCTGTCCTGCACGAACAGACCGGTATTCTTCAGGTTGAAGCTGGCCGGGATATCGGCGCGGCTGCCATCTGGACGCGGAGCGCGCAACTGGTAACGGCTCGGGGTCCCGGCGAGGAAGTTCTGCAGGTTCGAGAACTCGTACACACCGTTGAGGTTACGACCGTAGAAGTTCATCAGGTCGTTGTCGGAATAGTCGAAGCCGAACTTCACGGTGTGATCGCCGACGTACCAGGTACCTGCACCGAAGGCGCTCAGTTCCTTGGACTCCACGATGTTGACGTGGGAGTTCTGCTCGGTGCCCAGCAGCAGTGCGCTGTTGTTGGTGCCGAAGCCGTTGATGCGGATCTGCGGCAGGTCGCTGGCGGTGGCGCGGATGGCACTGTAGTCCTTATGCGACACCTTGAACTCGGTCGAGAAGTTCTCGGACCAGTCGCTGAACAGTTCACCCATCCAGGTTTCGTAGGTCTTCGGCTGCGAATACCAGTAGCTGCTGAGCGAGATGGTGCTGTTGGCGATGCCCGGGAAGCGCATCACATCCTGCTCCATCTTGTTGTAGCGCAGGGCCGCACGGTGGTTGTCGCTGATATTCCAGTCCAGCTTGACCGCATACTCTTCGATCTCGGTCTTGCTGTCCTGCGCAGTCAGGCTGCCAGCGTCATAGCCGAGAGCGGACATGCGCTGCTGCACGGTCGCAATGTCGGCGGCGGTGATCTGGCCGGTGCCGAACGGCGTGTCACCCAGGCCGATGCCCGGTGCGCTGCGCTCGTACTTTTCATAGTTGGTGAAGAAGAACAGTTTGTCCTTGATCAGCGGACCACCGAAGGTCATGCCGTAGGTCTTCTCGTCCTTGAACCCGGCGAAATCGGTGTTATCGCCTTCCAGACGATCACGCACCATGTCCTTGTCACGGTAAGCGTAATAGACGGTACCGTCGAAATTATTGGTACCCGACTTGGTCACGGCGTTGATTACCGCGCCCGTGCCGCCGGAGATCGTCGTGTCGTAGTTGGCCAGGTCGATGTTGATTTCCTGGATAGCGTCCATCGACACCGGCTGACGCTCGGTCGGCAGGTTGTTGGACTCCAGGCCAAACGGATCGGATGCATTGATGCCGTCGATGCGGATCGCATTGAAACGGGTGTTCTGACCACCGGCGGAGATCGCGCCGTCAGCCTTGCTGACCTGCGAGATACGCGGATCCAGTCGGATGTAGTCCTGGATGTTGCGGTTGGCCGACGGCAACGCGTCCAGGCTCTCGCGATTGATGTTGGTGCCCGAGCCCATCTTGGTGGAGCTGAACACTTCCGAGCCACCGCCAACGGCGACAACCTGAACGGTGTTCAGATCGGTGGCGACCATGTCACCCGCCAGGTTGGCATTGATCGTATTGACCTGGTTGAGGTTCAGGTAGACGCCGCTTTCCGTCTTGGTGCCTTCGCCAGGCTTGGTGACCGTAATGGTGTACGGGCCACCCACGCGCAGGCCGCGTGCCGAATAACGGCCGGCTTCATCGGTCGTGGCACGCGAAACGGTGCCGGACTCGGTGTGGGTGATGGTGACTTCAGCGCCAGCGACAGGCGCACCGGCGGAAGAGACGACCTGGCCGCCGACACCGGCAGAGGTGCTCTGGGCAAAGGCAGGAGCGGCGGCAAGCACGGTCAAGAGGCCAAGGGTGAGCTTGGACATCCGGAGAGTGTGGTTCATCTAGGGTAGCCTCGATGGGAGTTGGCGATGGCGGATAAAAAAGCGCATCCAGGCAGCCTTGCGGGCGGCTGCTCGGACAGTTATCTGGGGTTCCCAACCGTGAACGGCAGCTGCCGCAACGGTTAACAATAGATTAACACGGTACGATCCGAATGTGACGGTAGTGCGACAGAAGCGGCCTGATCGCAACCCAATCGTGACGCTTCCTTCACTCCCCGCGAAGGTTCAGCTCACGAAACACCCTATTCAGGGCGGACGGCCTTCACGCTTCCTCGCCACGTCAAGCCCTGCGGCGATAGCAGCACGACCGCCGCGGCGGCAGCCGCCCCCGGTCCGCCGGCCGCATCATCCTGGTCCAACGACCATGCGCGGGCGCGCAGCGCCGTCCGCATCGGGGCCGGCTGCAGCCCGGCAATGCGTACCGGTCCCTGCTTCAACTCGTCGTGCAGGCTGGCCAGCAGCCCGCGCAGCCCATGTTGGGCCACGCCGTAGCCGCCCCAGTAGGCGGCCCCCACCCGTGCCGGGTCGTCCAGGCAGAACACCACCGCCGCATCCTCGCGCTGCTTCAACAACGGCAGGCAGGCCTGTACCAGCAGGGCGGGCGCGGTCAGCGTGACGTGCAGCGAACGGGCGAACGCAGCCGGTTCGGCCAGCTCGAACGGGGTCAGGCCGGGGAAATCGGCCGCGCAAACGAAGATGCCGTCCAAGCGGCCCAGTTCGGCCTGCACGCGGCTGGCCAGCTCGGCGAAATCGTCCGGTGTGGCGCCCTCCAGGTCCAGCGGATACAGCAGCGGCTCCGGTCCGGCTTGTTGCACCTGGGCGTAGACCCGATCAAGCCGGCGCGGCTTGCGCCCGAGCAGGATCACCGTGGCCCCGGCCGCCGCGCAGGCCACCGCGGCGGCGCTGCCGAGCCCGCCACCGGCGCCGACCACCAGGATCACCCGGCCTTCGAGCGCGCCGGCTTCGGCGTCAGGCGACGCGGCCAGGCTCATGCAACCGAGGCTTCTTCGACGATGCGCTTGAGCTCGCCGGCTTCGAACAGTTCCATCACGATGTCGCAGCCCCCGATCAGCTCACCGTGCATGAACAGCTGCGGGAACGTCGGCAGGTTGGAAAAGCGCGGCAGGTTGGCGCGTATTTCCGGCTCTTCCAGTACGTTGATGGTGCGCAGGGACACCGCCCCGGCGGCCATCAGGGCCTGCACCGCGCGGCTGGAAAAGCCACACATCGGGTATTGCGGCGTACCCTTCATGAACAGCACGAGGGGGTAACGATCGACTTCGGCCTGGATCTGCTGCATCACTGCCACAACCACACTGCCTCCCGGATGGGCGAATCCGACCGCGACGGTCGGCTAGACTTCCCACAGTAGTCGCCATTGTAAGCCGATGGAACCGACCACCGGCATCCTCCTTCCCCTCCTTCATCGCCTGCCCATGGAACTCACCGACCTTCCCTACTCGCCCGGCGCCCTGCAACCCCATCTGTCCGAACGGTCGGTGGCGCTGCAGCATGGGCAACACCAGCGCGGCTGCGTGGATCAGGTGAATGCGCGGATCGTGGGCACCGAATGGGAGGATGCGCCGCTGGAGCGGATCGTGCGCGAAAGCCAGGGCGCGCTGTTCGAAGCGGCCGCCCAGGCCTGGAACCTGCAGTTCCAATGGCAGAGCCTGCGGCCGCGCGGTGGCGGGGATCCAGTGGGGCGCTTGGCTGATCAGGTGAAGCGTTGCTTCGGTGACACCGCCAGCCTGCGCAAGGCGTTCAATGACGCCGCGCTGGGCCTGTTCGGTGCGGGCTGGGCGTGGCTGGTACTGCATCCGGACGGCAGCTTGGCCGTGGTTGTCACCCGCAATGCCGCCACGCCGTTGACCAGCCACAGCGTGCCACTGCTGGCCTGCAACCTCTGGGAACACGCGTATTACCTGGATTACCAGAACGACCGTGCGCGCTATCTGGAGGCCTGGTGGAAGGCGGTCAACTGGGAATTCGCTGCGGAGCAGATGCCGGGTTGAGGGTAGCGCCGAAGGCAGCGCCAGGCCGTGACGACCAACGGTCGTCACCCACCGTTGAATGACGGCCAGCGGCCGTCACTACCCATTCAATGACGGCCAGCGGCCGTCACTACCGGTCAGGCGCGCAGGGCCTGGACGGCCGGGGCTGCCTGGGCCTGTCGACCCAGCGCTTCGCCTACCTGCTCCAATGCCGAGGCGAGCGCGGATGCGTCGTCGTCACGCAGGGTGGCATGGCCGACCTTGCGACCGTCGCGCGGCTGCTTGCCGTAGTCATGCCAGTGGCCACTGGCCTGCGCCAGCACCGGCGCCGCATCGGGCATCGCACCGATCCAGTTGAGCATGCAGGCATGCCCCAGCATGCGCGTATCGCCCAGCGGCAGGCCCAAAACCGCACGAAGATGGTTTTCAAACTGCGAGGTTTCGCTGCCTTCGATGGTCCAGTGACCCGAATTGTGCACGCGCGGCGCCATCTCGTTGGCCAGCAGTTCGCCATCGCGGCAGAACAGCTCCAGCGCGAACACGCCCACGTACTGCAGGTGCTCGGCCAGGGTGCGGGCATAGCCGATCGCCGCCTGCTGCTCGGCGTCGGACAGCCGGGCCGGCGCGAGGCTGGCCGACAGTACGCCATCAACATGCCAGTTGCCGGTGACCGGATACGCCTGGAAGCTGCCATCGCGGCCGCGCACGGCCACCACGCTGACTTCGCGCTGGAAGGCCACGAAACCCTCCAGGATCAGGCCGGTCCTTTCGACCTGCGCGCCCAATGCGTCCCACGCCGCATCGATGTCGGCTTCGGTGCGCAGCCGGAACTGGCCCTTGCCGTCATAGCCCAGTCGGCGGGTCTTGAGAATGCACGGCAAGCCGAACGCGGCGACCTTTTCGGCCAGCTGGTCGCGGCTGGCGATGTCGGCGAACGGCGGCAGCGGAATGCCCAACTGCTGGAACAGCGTCTTCTCGCTGAGCCGATCCTGTGCCACGGCCAGCGCCGACGGCGGCGGATATACCGGCACCTGGTCGGCCAGCCACTGCGCGCTGTCGGCCGGCACGTTCTCGAAATCGAAGGTGACCACGTCCACCTTGGCGGCAAACGCGGCCAAGGCCTGGCGGTCATCGAACGCGGCCACGGTCAGCGGCGCCAGCGGTCCGCCACAGGCATCGGCGGCCGGATCGAACAGTTCAAAGCGCAGGCCCATCGGCGCACCGGCCAGGACCATCATGCGGGCCAGCTGGCCGCCGCCCAGGATGCCAACAGTCTTCGTGCTCATTGACGCGGATCGTCGTGGGCCATGACCTCTTCGGTCTGGCGTGCGCGGAAGGTCTCCAGCGCCGTGCCGATGGCCGGCTGGTCACTGGCCAGCATCGCCGCGGCGAACAGCGCCGCGTTGGAGGCACCGGCATTGCCGATGGCGAAGGTGGCGACCGGGATGCCGGCCGGCATCTGCACGATGGACAACAGCGAATCCATGCCGTTCAGCGCCTTGGACTGCACCGGCACGCCCAGTACCGGCACGGCGGTCTTGGCGGCGATCATGCCCGGCAGGTGCGCGGCGCCACCAGCACCGGCAATGATCGCGCGTAGACCGCGCGGACCGGCCTGTTCGGCGTAGTCGAACAACACGTCCGGGGTGCGGTGGGCCGAAACCACCTTCACTTCGAACGGAACACCCAGCGCTTCAAGCTTCTGGGCGGCGTGCTGCATGGTCTCCCAGTCGGAGCGGGATCCCATGACGATGCCGACGAGCGGCGCGGATTGGTTGGGGGTCATTGGCCGTCACCTGCCTTAAAGACGTATTCTAGCCGTCTTCCACGCAAGACGAAGAACCATGGATCGCAAGCTGCTTGACCTGCTGGTATCGCCCGACACCCGCCAGCCCCTGTCCCTGCTGGATGCCAAGGGCCTGGAAGCCCTCAACCGCGCCATCGGTGCCGGTACCGTCAACAAGGCCGACGGCAATCCGCTGGCCCAGCCGTTGCGGCAGGCGCTGGTAACCCGCGACCGCAAGCAGGTGTTCCGCCTGGACGATGGCATCCCGGTGCTGCTGGCCGAAGAAGCCATCGCCACCGCGCAGATCGCGGACTTCCCTTCCGCATGAGCACGGCCGCCGCGGGCGCGTTGATCGCGCCGGATCCGGCGCAGGTCGCCGCCGACGTGGCGCGTGCGCTGGCCGAAGATATCGGCAGCGGGGATGTCACCGCCGCGCTGCTTCCCGACCATGCCGACAGTGCCTACCTGCTGTGCAAGCAGGACG
This sequence comes from Stenotrophomonas sp. Bg11-02, assembly GCF_002836635.1. NCBI lineage: Bacteria > Pseudomonadati > Pseudomonadota > Gammaproteobacteria > Lysobacterales > Lysobacteraceae > Stenotrophomonas > Stenotrophomonas sp. Bg11-02. Next base: position 229,046 of record NZ_PJAY01000060.1, on the reverse strand, counting down.
CGGTGATCGCCGGACGCCCCTGGTTCGACGCTACCCATCGGGCCCTGGATCCGCAGGTGCGCATCGACTGGCAGGTCAGCGAAGGCCAGGCCGTGGCCGCCGGCACCGTGCTGGCGCTGCTGCACGGGCGCAACCGCTCGCTGGTCAGCGCCGAGCGCACCTCGCTGAATTTCCTGCAGACCCTGTCCGGCACCGCGACGATCACCGCGCGCCATGTCGCTGCGGTGGCCGGCACCGGCACCCGCATCCTGGACACGCGCAAGACCCTGCCCGGCCTGCGCCTGGCGCAGAAGTACGCGGTGCGCTGTGGCGGCGGCGACAACCACCGCATCGGCCTGTACGACACGGTGATGCTGAAGGAAAACCACATCCGCGCCGCTGGCTCGTTGCCGGCCGCGGTGGATGCGGCGCGCACGATGTGGCCGCAGCTGCCGCTGGTGGTGGAAGTGGAAGATCTTGACCAGCTGCAGCAGGCACTGTTGTCCGGCTGTGATCGCATCCTGCTGGATGACTTCCCGGCTGCGCTGCGCCGCGAAGCGGTACGCATCACCGCCGGACGCATTCCGCTGGAAGTCTCCGGCAGCGTCGGTCTGGATGGCCTGCGCGCGATTGCCGAAGACGGCGTGGACTGCATTTCCATCGGCGGCCTGACCAAGCACGTGCAGGCCATCGACCTGTCGCTGAAGCTCGGCCCGCCACCGGGCTGAGGGGAGCGTGCCGACCAAGGCCGGCACTACGTCACCCGACAGATGCACCCGCTATTCACGTGCACACTGAGACGCTGCGCCCCTCCCCCTTCTGCGGAGCACCGCATGCGCCGGTTGCTGCTTGCCTGCCTGTTGCCCTTCTCCGCCCTCGGCCTGTCCAGCGTCAGCACCGATGCCGCGGCGGCCGAAGCCTGCGATGTGCCGCCGCCCTATGGCTTGAGTCCGTTGGCCCTGTCGATCCGGCAGACCGCCTGCAACGAACACCGCCTGTGGTTTCGTCCGTTCATCGACCGCGAAGGGCGCGCCGCCAGCCTGGCGGTGACCGAAGCGGAGAATGAGCACCTCGCTGACAACGGTCTGATTGCCTGGCAACGGGTCTCCGGTTATTGGCGCGACAGCGGCACCTTGAATGCGATGGGCGCGATTCCCGGCGCCAGCAGCTGTATCGCTCCGTTGGGATCGCGCTACACCGACAGCGACTGCCGCGCCTTCCTGATCGACAACCCCTGGTCGGCCGCCTTCATTTCCTGGGTGATGGTGCGCGCCGGGGTTCCCGGCTTCAACGCCTCCCCGCGCCACATCGATTACATCCGTGCCGCCTACAACGGCGCATCGCCCTATCGTCTTGCCGATCCGGCAGCGGAAAAGCCTGCCGTCGGCGACCTGCTGTGCTTCCTGCGCGACCGCCGGGAGACCCTGACCTACACCGGCCTGGTGCAGGCGCTGGGCAACGGCTCGGTGGGTCACTGGAAGTCGCATTGCGAGGTCGTGGTGTCGGCCAACATGGGCGGCGACCGCACCCTGTACCTGGTCGGCGGCAACGTCCTCAATACGGTAGCGATGCGCATGCTGATGCTCGACCGAAGTGGCCGCATCGAACTGCCGACCAAGCGCGACGCCGAGCCGGACGGGATCGCACCGACGTGCACGCCGGGGCGCGAAGAGGAATGCAGTTTCAACCGGCAGGACTGGGCGGCGCTGTTGAAGCTGACGGCGGCCGCGCCGATGCAGTCCCCCTTGCCGGTGGCTGCACCTACGGAGTGAGGGTCGAACGGGTGAGGCCCCCTCGCGGGTGGCTTTTAGGGCGGCAACTGGGTGGGCCGGGCGGTGGGGCTGGGCGGGGGACGGCAAAAGCCGCATCCGTGCGGGCCTCGTTTCGCGCCATCCATGGCGCTCAACGCCCCCCCCCCAGCCCCACCGCCCGACCCTCTGACAGGTTCCGGTGGCCGCCACACGCGTTAGAAAGAAGAAGAAACGCGGTAGCGCCGACCCATGGTCGGCGGAAACCCACAGACACCATTCCCCACCCTCCGCCGACCATGGGTCGGCGCTACCGAGGCCACCATGAACCTGTCGGAGGTGGGGCGGGAGCGCACAGCCCTGCAGCTGTTGCCGTTGACGTTGCTGTTGACGTTCGCTTAAAAGCCCGCGCGCAGCGCTTGAACTACGCCATCCGCTGCACCATCTTGAGGGTTCCTACTTCAATCAGTACGCCGACCATGCCTACCCTGATCCTGCTGATGATAGTCGGCGCCTGCGGCTACGCCTTCTGGAATTCGTCGCGCGCGGCGGCCGAGCGTGCCGGCGTGCTCGGGCGCAACGCCTGCAAGGCCGCCGACGTGCAGTGGCTGGACCAGAGCGTGCATGCCATCGGCCTGAAAGTGGCGCGCGGCGACGACGGGCGCCTCTGCTTCGAGCGCACCTTCAAGTTCGAATATTCGTATGACGGCATTGATCGCCATGTAGGCAGGATGGTCCTGCGTGGCGATGAGCTGGTGTCCTTCAGCGGACCCGGCGCGGCGCGGATCAGTGCGATCCGCCCCGACATGGATGACGCCGAAGACGTCTGAGGACGCGCGAAGGGAGCGACCATCGCCGCTCCTCCGTCAGGATTACTTCACCACGCGCAGCTGCGGACGGCCGCTCGGGCGCGGTGGCGGATTGCCGTCCGGCGGCGTGTCATCCGGCGTACCGTCCGCATCGGCCGACACGTCTTCCAGCGTCACTTCATCCTCGGCCGTTTCCGCACCGATGATGTCGTCAGGCAGCGCCATCCCCTGGCCGGTTTCGCGCGCGTATACGGCCAACACGGCGCCGATCGGCACCTGCACCGCAAAGCTCACGCCGGAAAAACGGGCCGAGAAAGCGACCGACTCGTTGTCGATCGCCAATCCCACCACCGCCCGTTCGGCGATGTTCAGCACCACGCGGCCGTCCTTGATGCTGGACGGCGGCACCTGCACGCCGGCCACGCCGGCATCCACCAGGATGTGCGGGGTCAGCTGGTTGTCATTGATCCATTCCACCAGGGCGCGCAACAGGTACGGGCGGTGGCTGGTCATCCGGAAGAATTCGTCAGTCATGCGTGAAGTGTACGCGCACGCCCCCCTGCGTGGCAGGGGAGCGGACCAAGTGTTGGGCAAACAGTCGGGAAGTGCGGGTCAGCCCGGCAGGTCGCGCAGCTTCTTTTCCTGGTCGGTCAGGCTGCGGATGAAGCCGGGATGGCGGAAGATCCGGTTGCCGTAATCCTCGATCGCCTTGCCGTCCTTCGGCAGCGGCACATCCAGCGCCTGCAGGCGCCAGATGATCGGCGCGACCGCACAGTCGGCCAGGGTCATTTCAGGATTCAGGAAGAACTTGCTGGCCTTGAACAACGGCACCGCGCTGGTCAACAGTTCCTTCAGTCGTTTGCGGCCGGCTTCGGCCTGGGTCTTGTTGCCCAGCTGGATGGCCTGCACCTGCGGCACCCAGTCATGCTCGATGCGCAGCATCGCAAGGCGGATGCGCGCACGCGACAGCGGATCGACAGGCATCAACGGCGGATGCGGATAGCGCTCATCAAGATATTCGCTGACCACCGACGCCGCATACAGCACCAGCTCGCGCTCCACCAGGGTGGGCACGGAGTGATAGGGGTTGAGGTCGATCAGGTCTTCGGGTGGATGTTGCGGATCCACCGGCACAAAGTCATAGGTGACGCCTTTGGACGCAAGGACCAGACGTACCCGGTGACAGAGCACATCGTCGTTCGAGGAAAACAGCGTCAGGGTATTACGCATGCGTACGCTCGCCGCCATCAAAGGCTCTCCAACGACAGGAGTCCGCCTGCCGCATCGGCGCTGCCGGACCATTTCCGACAGTCGACTCTTTCCCGAGTGTGCAACCGACGCTCACAAAAGCCAATAGGCCAAGGGTATTGGGCCATGCATCAACGCAAACGACCGCGCATGCCGCAGCCGTCAATGGACATCCTTCCAGTAATCCTTCTTCAGCAGGTACAGCAGGAAGGTCAGGAAGGCCAGGAACAGCACTACCCAGACACCCAGCTGCTGGCGCTTGAGCGCGGCGGGTTCGCCGGCGTAGGCCAGGAAGTTGGTGATGTCACGCACGGCCTGGTCGTATTGCCCTGGATCCACATTGCCCGGCGCGCGCAGCTCCAATGCCAGCACCGGCGGGTCCAGCCCCGGCGCTTCCGGCTTGCCATGCACGGCATGCTGCAGGCCCTGCATCTGCCACAGCGGATTGGGCATGGAGGCATTGGGGAACACGGTGTTGTTCCAGCCCAACGGACGGCTGCTGTCCAGGTAGAACGACTTCAGATACGTGTAGACCCAGTCCGGCCCGCGCACCCGCGAGATCAGGCTGAGATCGGGAGGCATCTTGCCGAACCATTTCTCCGCTTCGGCCTTCGGCATCGATACCGGCACCGGATCGCCAATCGCCGAGCCGGTGAAGTTGAGGTTGTTCATCACCTCTTCTTCGGTCAGGCCCAGGTCGGCGGCCATGCGCGAGTAACGCAGGTATTTCAGCGCATGGCAGCTGGAGCAGTAGTTCATGTACAGCTGCGCGCCGCGCTGCAGGGACGCGCGATCACCGAGGTCGTTGCCGGCCTGCAGCATCTTCGCCGTGCCCTCGGCGGCAGCGGCCAGGCCGCTTGCCAGCAGCATCGTGGCCACCAGGGCCATCCGCACCATCCAGCGCTCAGTCATGCGTGGTCACCCTTTCCGGTACCGGCTTGGTCTTGTCCAGTCGCGTCCATATCGGCATGGTGAGGAAGAAGGCGAAATACAGGAAGGTCAGCACCCGTCCCACCCAGGTTTCCCACACCGCCGTACCCGGGCCCGAACCGATCACGCCCAGCCAGATGAAGCACACCACCAGCACGCCCAGCATCACCTTGGATATCCAGCCGCGGTAACGCACCGACTTGACCTTGCACTTGTCCAGCCAGGGCACCAGGAACAGGATCGCGATCGCCGAGAACATCACGATCACCCCGCCCAGCTTGTTCGGGATCACCCGCAACATCGCGTAATAAGGGGTGTAATACCAGACCGGCTTGATGTGTTCGGGGGTCACCAGGCGGTTGGCCTCGGTGAAGTTGTCGTGCTCCAGGAACTGCCCGCCGAAGGCCGGGGCGAAGAAGATGATGAAGGCGGCGATGACCAGCAGGAACCCGGCCCCTACCGCATCCTTCATCGTGTAGTACGGGTGGAACGGGATGCCATCGGTGGGCGCGGTCGGCGACCAGCGGTTGCCCTTCGGCCCCTTCTTGATCTCCACGCCATCGGGATTGTTCGACCCGACCTCGTGCAGTGCGCCCAGGTGCAGCACCACCAGCAGCAGCAGCACCAGCGGCAGGGCGATGACGTGCAGGGCGAAGAACCGGTTGAGCGTGGCGTCGCTGGGCAGGTAGTCGCCCATGATCCACTCGGTCAGCCCGTTGCCGATCACCGGAATGGCGCCGAACAACGAAATGATCACCTTCGCACCCCAGAACGACATCTGGCCCCACGGCAGCACGTAGCCCATGAAGGCTTCGGCCATCAGCACCAGGTAGATCAGCATGCCGAGGATCCACACCAGTTCGCGCGGCTTCTGGTAACTGCCGTAGAGCAGCCCGCGGAACATGTGCAGGTAGACCACGATGAAGAACAGCGAGGCACCGGTGGAGTGCATGTAACGGATCAGCCAGCCCCACTCCACGTCGCGCATGATGTATTCGACCGAAGCGAAGGCTTCGGCCGCGCTGGTCTTGTAGTGCATCGTCAGGAAGATGCCGGTGACGATCTGGTTGACCAGGATCAGCATGGCCAGCGAACCGAAGTAGTACCAGATGTTGAAATTCTTCGGTGCGTAGTACTCGCTGACGTGCTTGCGATACACCGGCATCAGCCCCGGCGCGCGCGCGTTGACCCACTCGGCGACACCGCTGGCGGTGCGGGCAAGGATGTTGGCCATCAGGCAGTTCCCTCCGGGTCCACGCCGATGATCAGGGTGTTGTCATCCTGGTAGTGATGCGGCGGCACCAACAGGTTGGTCGGGGCCGGGACATCATTGAAGACCCGCCCGGACATGTCGAAGCGCGACTTGTGGCAGGGGCAGAAATAACCGCCCTTCCACTGCGCGTCATACGGTTCGGGACGGATCTCGGCGACCATTTCCGGCGAACACCCCAGGTGCGTGCACAGCCCGACCAGCACCGATACCGCCGGCTTGATCGAGCGCAGCTCCGGGTTTTCCTTCAGCACATACTCCGGCTGCTGGTCCTTGACGCTGGATTCGGGATCCTTCAGCCGGCCGTCCAGGCCCGGCAGCGCCTCGAGCACCGCCTTGGACCGTTTGACGATCCATATAGGCTGCCCACGCCACTCCAGGATCAGCCGTTGGCCTTCCTGCAGGGCACTGATGTCAGCGGTGATCGGTGCACCGGCCAATTTGGCACGCGCACTGGGATTCCAGGACTTGATGAAAGGAACTGCGACGAAACCGACGCCGACTGCACCGACCACCGCCGTGGTGGCAGAAAGGAAACGGCGACGTCCATGGTTCACTGGATCGTATACCCCATCGTTGGCCATCCGGCACTCCGATATTGATTAGGTAGCTTTAAGGCTGCCGGCAACCTGGTGGGGGCCAGGCCGCTTTGAATCTGAAACGAGTGTAGCGAAACGTTTGTCGCGGTCAATGTGCCAGTGCAGCAGCGCCACGCCGCTGGACCGGCCGTGCAGCTACTGGTTGCTTGCCAGCGCTCCCCGGTAGCGTTCGGCAAGCTGCCCGACCCGCTGCACGTAGTAGCGCGTTTCACTGTAAGGCGGCACGCCGCCATGCCGGTCCACCGCGCCTTCGCCAGCGTTGTAGCCGGCAGCGGCAAGCGTCAGGTCGCCATTGAAGCGCTTCAACAACCACGACAGGTATTGCACGCCGCCGCGGATGTTCTGCGCCGCATCATAGGAGTCGGTGACGCCGAAGCGTGCGGCGGTCGGCGGCATCAGCTGCATCAGGCCCTGCGCGCCGGCGCGGCTGAGCGCGGTCGGGTTGTAGGCCGATTCGGCATGGATGATCGCGCGCACGATGGCTTCTTCCACGCCGTACTGGCGGGCCGCCGCGGCGATCTCCGCCTGGAAGGCGGTGGTGTTCAGACGTACCGAGCCGAAATTGACACCCGGCTGGGTGCCGCAGGCGAAACACCGCTCGATGAAGCTGTAACGGATGGTGCGCACCTGTTCCAGGCTGGCGACCTGCCGCGAAGGACGTGCGCTGGTGTAATGACGCACCCCGTCCTGCATGTAGGAATAGACCTGGCCGCTGACCACGCGCCCCGCCTTGTTCTGCGGCTTTGGCGCTGCGACCGGAGTCGAGGCAGGGGTGACGGAAGGCGAGGCGATCACCGCGGCGGTGGTGCTGGCGACCGCCGTGGCCGCGCCCATCATCCCGACCGGGACCGCGCCGGCGGCCGGTGCTTCACGCCGAGCGGCCACCGCAACCGGCGCTGCAGGGGCCACCACCGGTCGTGGCGCACGGCTGTCGCGGGTGTAGCTGATGACGCTGCACTGCGCGCCGGCCACCCGCTTGCTGACATAGCTCGGCACGCCGTCGGCGCCCACGCACTTGTACAGGTTGCCGGCACTGGCCGGCACGGCAACCAGTGCAGCAACGATGAGTGCCGCGATCCCCAAGATCCCCTTCATGGGCGCGAGTGTCCCAGCTTGTGCGGCCCTTGCCAAGCACGTCACGCTCAAACCGGGCGTGAAGATCCCGCAGCGGCCATCACCGCGGCCAGCCCGCCCAGGCAGGCGACCATCTCGGCACGCAGCGCCGCAGGCGTCGTCTCGATGCGCAGGGGCCGGATGCCCAGGCTGAGGATCTGGCTGGCCAGCATCGCCGGCGTGTCGGCCCCGACGTGCAGGATGCAGTGCTCCGGACCACCTTCCTGCAGCACCCCGCACCAGGGTGGCACCTGCGGGGCCAACTGTTGGAGCGACCCGGGCAGGTGCACTTCGGCCTTGAGCACGAAGGGCGCCTGGCTGACCGCCTGGTGCACCGCCACTTCCGGCGGCACCGACAGCGCGCGACGCATGCCCTGCCCCGGCAACGACTGCAGGCCACTGATACGGTCCACGCGCAGGGTGCGCCAGTCGGCCCGGCCGTGGTCCCAGGCCAGCAGGTACCAGCAGCGGCCGTAGTTCACCAGATGCTGGGCATCGACCCGGCGATGCGTGGCTGCGCCGCCATGGCTCAGGTAATCGAACGCCAGCGGCGCGGCCTGCCGGCAGGCCACCGCCAGCTTGCCCAGCAGCTGGCCGTCCACGCTTGGCTTCTGCGACAGGGTGGCGGTGGCAGCATGGATCTCGCCGGCCTGCTGGCGCCGGCGGCTGGGCACCAGCGGGTCCAGCTTGGTCAGCACCGAACGCGCGGTGTCCTCCAGGCCGGCCATGCTGGAGGCCGCCGCGCGCAGCGCCAGGGCGATGGCGGTGGCCTCTTCTTCTTCCAGCAGCAGCGGCAGCAACGGTCCGCCGGCGCCCATCCGGTAGCCTCCGCCTACCCCGGAAGATGCCCGCACCGGATAGCCCAGCTCCCGCAGCCGCTGGATGTCGCGGCGGATGCTGCGCCGGTCCACCTGCATCCGCTCGGCCAGTTCGCCCCCGGACCAGTGCTGGCGGGCCTGCAGCAGGGCGATCAGGCGCAACAGGCGGTGGGCGGTATGCGACATTTGCACGGCTATCGAGGTCAGGAGTTGTCCGCGATACTGCGCCACCATGGCGGCTCATTCCACTGGAGCGCGACCATGACCACCCGCCATGTCACCCTTTACCACGCCTCCCCGTCGCGTTCGAGCGGGGTGCTGGTCCTGCTCGAAGCCCTCGGCGCGGATTACGCGCTGGAACTGCTCAGCCTGAAGCAAGGCGACAACCTGGCGCCGGCCTACCTTGCCCTCAATCCCATGGGCAAGGTGCCTGCGATCGTGCATGACGGCGTTCTGGTGACCGAGCAGGTCGCGGTTTACCAGTACCTGGCCGAGCTGTACCCGGAGGCCGGGCTGGCCCCACCGGCAGGTGATCGGCTGCGCGGTCCGTTCCTGCGCTGGCTGGCGTTCTATGGTTCGTGTTTCGAGCCGGCGATGGTCGACAAGGCGATGAAGCGCGATCCGGCGCCTCGAGGCATGTCGCCTTATGTGGATGCGGAAACCGTGCTGGCCGTGGTGGAAGAGCAGCTGCAGCAGGGGGATTACCTGCTGGGTGAGCGCCTGTCCGCGGCGGATTTCCTGTGGGGCAGCGCGCTGGGCTGGATGAGCGGTTTCGGCCTGCTGCAGCCCGGTCCGGCGACGGCGGCGTACATCGCCCGGATGGGCGCACATCCGGCTGTTCTGCGCGGGAAAGCGCTGGACGCGGGGCTGGCAGCGGCCTGAGCGCACGACCAAGGCCACGGCCCGCTGCGCTTGCCGACCATGGGTCGGCGCTACCGGGGGGCTGGCTCCGGTAAACTACGGGGCCATCACCCCACCCGCCTGGATTGATCGCCATGACCGGGACGCCAGACGTCTTCCTGCCCGCCAGCCCGGGCGACACCCCCCTGTTGCCCCTCCCCGCCGGTCCGCGCAAGCCCGGCACGGTGCGCGGCAAGCTGTACATCAAGACCCACGGATGCCAGATGAACGAGTACGACTCGGCCAAGATGGCCGACGTGCTCGCCGCCAGCGACGGGCTGGAGCTGACCGATCGGCCCGAAGAGGCCGACGTGATCCTGGTCAACACCTGCTCCATCCGCGAAAAAGCCCAGGAGAAGGTCTTCAGCCAGCTCGGCAACTGGAAGGCGTTCAAGAACAACGGCCGCGAGGTGATCATCGGCGTGGGCGGCTGCGTGGCCTCGCAGGAAGGTGAAGCGATCATCAAGCGCGCACCCTACGTGGACTTGGTGTTCGGACCACAGACCCTGCACCGCCTGCCGGAACTGATCCGCGCACGTCGCGAGCAGAACCGTCCGCAGGTCGACATCAGCTTCCCGGAGATCGAGAAGTTCGACAACCTGCCCGCCCCGCGCGCCGAAGGCGCGTCGGCGTTCGTGTCGATCATGGAAGGCTGCTCCAAGTACTGCTCGTTCTGCGTGGTGCCCTACACCCGCGGCACGGAAGTCAGCCGGCCGTTCGAGGACGTGGTGGTGGAAGTGGCCGAACTGGCCGCGCAGGGCGTGCGCGAGATCAACCTGCTCGGGCAGAACGTCAACGCCTACCGTGGCCCATACGGCGAAGGCGAGTTCGCCGACCTCGGGCTGCTGATCCGCACCATCGCCGAGATCGACGGCATCGGGCGCATCCGCTTCACCACCTCGCATCCGTTGGAGTTCAGCGATTCGCTGGTGGACGCCTTCCGCGACGTACCGCAGCTGGCCAACTTCCTGCACCTGCCGGTGCAGGCGGGCAGCGACCGCGTACTGTCGGCGATGAAGCGCGGCTACACCGCGCTGGAATTCAAGTCGAAGATCCGCAAGCTGCGCGCGGTGCGCCCGGATATCTCGATCAGCTCGGATTTCATCGTCGGTTTCCCTGGCGAGACCGAAGCAGACTTCGAGAAGACCATGAAACTGATCGAAGACATCGGCTTCGACCAGAGCTTCTCCTTCATCTATTCGCGTCGCCCCGGCACGCCGGCGGCAGACCTGGAAGACACCATCAGCGACGCGGAAAAGCACGCCCGGCTGACGCGCCTGCAGGCGCGCATCAACCAGCATGCCAGCGGGATCTCCGAGCGCATGGTCGGCACGGTGCAGTCGGTACTGGTGGAAGGTCCTTCGCGCAAGGATCCCAACGAACTGAGCGGCAAGACCGAGAACATGCGCACGGTCAACTTCGCCGCACCGCCGCGGCTGGTCGGGCAGTTCGTCGATGTGCTGATCACCGAGGCGTACGCCAATTCGCTGCGCGGACGGGTGATGGAGCGCACCTGAGCGCTCCGGCAGGCGGTGCGCTGGCGAGGAAATGACCAGCACCTGGCCAGCGTTGCCCTCACTGGCTTTGCGCGGCTTATCCACACCTTCTTCGCATGCCCGCCCACAGTGCCTGTGGAAAGCAGGCCGGAGCCGCGATGCGGTGGCGGTCCGTGCATGACAGCGCTACTCTGTTGTCCCATTCCAAGCCCTGCGGCACGGTCGTCCCGGCGGTGCCGCCTGATGCAATGACCGCACTTGCCCACCGCGATTTCACCCTGTCTCCGGAAGACACCGAACGGCTTGCCAACCTGAGCGGCCCCTTCGATGGCCACCTGCGCCAGATCGAACTGAAACTCGGCGTGGAGATCGCCAACCGCGCCCACGTGTTCCGCATCACCGGACCGGCCGAAGCCGCCGCCGAAGCCCAGAAGCTGGTCGAGGCCCTGTACGAAGAGGCCGCCGAAGTCACCTTCGACAGCCAGGCCATCCACCTGCGGCTGAACCAGGCCAACGTGGAGCACATCGCCGAACGCGCCTACGAGGCGCAGGACGTGGCGATCAAGGTCAAGCGCGGCACGGTACGCGGACGCGGTGCCAACCAGGCCCGCTACCTGCACCAGATCGCCGCGCATGACATCAATTTCGGCATCGGCCCGGCCGGTACCGGCAAGACCTTCCTGGCCGTGGCCAGCGCGGTGGAAGCACTGAACGAATCGCGCGTGCAGCGGCTGATCCTGGTGCGCCCGGCAGTGGAAGCCGGCGAGAAGCTCGGCTTCCTGCCCGGCGACCTGTCCCAGAAAGTCGATCCGTACCTGCGCCCGCTGTACGACGCGCTGTATGAAATGCTGGGCGTGGAAAAGGTCGTCAAACTGCTGGAAAAGAACGTGATCGAGATCGCGCCGCTGGCCTATATGCGCGGCCGCACGCTCAACGACGCGTTCGTGATCCTGGACGAAGCACAGAACACCACCATCGAACAGATGAAGATGTTCCTGACCCGGCTGGGCTATGGCTCCACCGCCGTGGTCACCGGCGACCTGACCCAGACCGACCTGCCCAAGCATGTGAAGTCCGGCCTGCGCGATGCCATCGACGTGCTGCGTGATGTCGAGGGGGTGAGCTTCACCTTCCTGGAGGCCCGCGATGTCGTGCGCCATCCGCTGGTGGCCCGTATCGTCACCGCCTATGACCGTCGCGACCTGCACGAAATCCAGCCCGGAGCCACCCCATGACCAAGGGCCCCGTCCGCCTTGATGTTGCGGTCAGCTATGCCCTGCCCCGCACCGGGCTGCCCTCGGCGGTGAGTTTCCGGAAGTGGGTGGCGGCGGCGCTGAAAGGCCGCATCCGCGAGGCGGATCTTGCCATCCGGCTGGTCGATGCCAAGGAAGGTCAATCCCTCAACCGCCACTACCGCGGCAAGGATTACGCCACCAACGTGCTCAGCTTTCCGGCCGAACTGCCCGAAGGCTTGCCGAAGGGGGTGAAATTCCCGCTGCTGGGTGACCTGGTGATCTGCGCGCCGGTGGTGGCACGCGAAGCCGACGAACAGGCCAAGGCGCTCAACGCCCACTATGCGCACCTTACCGTGCACGGGGTGCTGCACCTGCTCGGATGGGACCACGAGGACGACAAGGAAGCCGACGCGATGGAACAGCTGGAGCGCGAGATCCTGGCCGAGCTCGGCATTTCCGATCCCTATGCCGGCGAGCGCTGAAGCTGTCGCTGGCGGCTCTTCCGTAGGCCATGGGGTTCGTGCTTCAATCCCGCGTCGATTTCATGCCAGGAAGGCTGTGATGCTGGAACAACGTCCGACCGCCGTCGCTCCCCTGCTGCTCGTTCTCGGCGCGGCCTGCGCGCTGGGTGCAGGCTGGCTGCCGCTGTCCCCGAACAGCGGCATGGCGGTGACCGCACTGGGTACCGTCGGCGCGGTCCTGGCAGCCGGTCCGGCCTGGCGCTGGTGGACCCGCAGCGAGCAGCGTCTGCGCTGACCGGCACAGCACGCTTGGCAGGACACCGTTGGTCGTCACCGGCGTGGTGCCGCTATCATCGGGCATCCTGCCCAGCGCACGCCCGTTGATTTCCGATGACACTGCCCGCCCGCATCGCCCTGCTGATCCTGTTGCCTGCACTGCCGGCCGCCGCCGCCGGCGTGGACATTCCGGCGCTGGTCGAGTGCCGCCAGGGAATCGCCGAGCATGCCGCCCTTGGCGCTGCCACCGCCGATCCGCTGAAGGCGGTCGCACTCGGCCTGCAGCCGATGCCACAGCAGAATCAGTTCATGACCGAATTCCGCCTGGCCAACCCCGCCACGGTGTTCGGCCGGCAGACCGACCACATCGCGCTGGCCGGCGCCAGCGTCATGGCCGTGCTCGACCTGGACGATCCGCGGCCGTTGGCCGGCGAATTGAAGCTGGAGACCGCCTACGACGCAGACGGCAAGTTCATGGCCGGGCGTGAAGTAGTCAGCCGGGACACCACCGATCCGAAGACCGGTGAGCCCATGATCGAGTCGATCATCCTCAGCGTGTCCACCGTCCGCAGCCACCCCGGCCAGACCCTGGCGGGCTGCACTTACAGCCTGGACCTGCCGGCGGAAGAAGCGACTGCCCCGGCCCCGATGGCGTCCGCAGAGGGCTGAACACGGCCTTCGGGGCCGGCCCCTGGCGTCGGCGGCAGACGCGTTGCACGTCCCGCCATCCTGCTAGACTGCGTCCATCGCCCGGCCTGCCGGGTGCCTTTTTTCCCGAGATGTCTGAAGACGACAGTACAAGCTCCGCACAGGAGCACAGTGAGAAGAAACGCAGCTGGCTTGAACGCCTGGGTGCTGCGTTTTCCGGTGAACCGCATACGCGCGACCAGCTGGTTGCGGTGCTGCACACAGCACACGAAGACGGCCTGATCGCGGCCGACACCCTGCGCATGATGGAAGGCGCCATTTCGGTTGCCGACCTGACCGTGGGCGATGTCATGATTTCGCGTTCGCAGATGGTGTCGCTGCCGGTGGAGGCCCCGTTCCTGGAGCTGATGCAGCAGGTGGTCGAATCCGGCCATTCGCGCTTCCCGGTGCACGGCGACAACAAGGACGACATCCTCGGCGTGCTGCTGGCCAAGGACCTGCTGCGCGGCGTGGTCGCCGACAACGGTCCGGGCAACATCCGCGAGCTGCTGCGGCCGGCAGTGCTGATCCCCGAAGCCAAGCGCCTGAACGTGCTGCTGAAGGAATTCCGCCTGTCGCGCAACCACATGGCCATCGTGGTCGACGAGTACGGCGGCGTCGCCGGGCTGGTCACCATCGAGGACGTGCTGGAACAGATCGTCGGAGAGATCGACGACGAGCACGACGAAGCCGAAGATCCGACCGCCGGCATCGCCATCCAGGCCGACGGCCAGTACGTGGTGGATGCGCTGACCGCCATCGGCGACTTCAACGAGCGCTTCGGCGCTACCTTCCCCGATGATGACTACGACACCATCGGCGGACTGGTCACCGAAGCCATCGGCCACCTGCCGGAGATCGGCGACGAGCTGGCCCTGGACCGCTTCATGTTCCGTGTTGCCCGTGCCGACGCCCGTCGCGTGCAGGCTTTCCACGTGACCGTGTTGCCGGCGGACGAGCAGGAAAACGCTTGAACCTTCGCACTGGAACGCTGCTGAGCTGCTGGCTGGCGGTACTGCTGTTGGCCGGCCTGCTGGGCCTGCCTATGCGGGCACTGGCGCAGCAGCCCGCGGCCGAGTCGGTTGCCCGCGCAGCAACCGACCCGGCGGTACCGCGCATCGGCGTGGTCACCATGCAGCCGGGCACGATCTTCTTCGAGCGCTTCGGCCACGATGCGATCGTGGTGGTCGACCCGGTCAGCGGCGCCGCCACCTCGTACAACTTCGGCTACTTCGACCCGGGTGAGCCTGATTTCATCAGCCGCTTCGTGCGTGGCGAAATGATGTATTACCTGGTCGCGTTGCCGCTGGAGCAGGACCTGGGCTACTACGACCAGGCCGGCCGCGGCGCCAGCGTGCAGTGGCTCGACCTGGACCCGGCGCAGGCGCGTGCACTGGCCGCCGACCTGGCCGAACGTGCCAAGCCGGAGAACGCACGCTACCGCTACGACTACTACACCGCCAACTGCGCCACGATGGTGCGCGACACGCTGGACAAGGCACTGGACGGCGGCCTGCACGCGCAGCTGTCCGGCCGATCGCGCGGCAACACCTACCGCAGCGAATCAGTGCGCCTGGCATCGCCCGCACCGTGGATGTGGCTCGGCTTCGACCTGGGCCTGGGCCCGTTCGCCGACCAGCCGCTGTCGCGTTGGCAGGAGGCCTTCGTGCCGATGCGGCTGGCCGATGCGCTGCGCCAGGCGCGCAACAGCGAAGGGCGTCCGCTGGTGCAGTCCGAACAACAGCTGCTGGCCCACCGCATCGATGCCGAACCGGCTGAACGCGCGCGTGCCTGGTGGCCGTGGCTGGTACTCGGGCTCGGGCTGGGCGCCGGGGTGATTGCGCTGCGTCGGCGGCCGCGCCTGCTGGCCGCGCTGGCGCTGCCGTTCTGGACCTTCAGCACGATCGCCGGCGGCCTGCTGGTGTTCCTGTGGGGCTTCAGCGACCACCACGCCGCATGGGCCAACCGCAACCTGCTGCAGCTTTCACCGCTGTGCCTGCTGCTGCTGCCCGGCGCGGTCGCGCTGCTGCGCCGTCGCGCCCCCGGCCGCCTGTTCCGCATCACCCTGTGGAGCGTTGCGATGCTGTCAGTGGCGGGATTGGTGCTGCATTGGCTCAGCCTGCAGGCGCAGTACAACATCCAGTGGATCGTGCTGCTGCTGCCCGTGCACGCCGCGCTGGCCTGGGTGCTGGGCCGACGCCTGCCGCGATTGGCGCTTCACGCACACTGACGCAGGATACGTGGCATGACCCTGCCTGATACCACCGGCCCCGCCCCGCACAACCCCGCGTGCGTCATCAACTGTGTCCATTATGACGATGATGGCAAACGCCATGACATCAGCCTGGATGCGATCAGCGACGTGATCGCCAGCGGTAACGGCTTCGTATGGGTCGGCCTGTACGATCCGGCCGATTCGGTCCTGTTGAAACTGCAGGAGGAATTCGGCCTGCACGACCTGGCCATCGAAGACGCGCGCAACGCACACCAGCGGCCGAAGGTGGAAACCTACGGCAACTCGATGTTCGTGGTGGTCACCACCGCGCAGATGGTCGACGAGCGCATCCAGTACGGCGAAACCCATGCTTTCGTGGGGCCTCGCTTCCTGGTCACCGTGCGGCATGGCGCGTCGCTGTCCTATGCACCGGTGCGCGCACGCGTGGAGCGCGAGCCGCATCTGCTGAAGATGGGCCCCTCGTACTGCCTGTACGCGGTGCTGGACTTCGTAGTCGACAACTACCTGCCGATCACCAACCGCTTCCGCGATACGCTGGAGCTGCTGGAAAAAGATATCTTCGCCGAGAACTACAAGCGCAGCACCGTGGTGCGCCTGTACGAACTCAAGCGCGAGCTCAACAAGATGCGCATGGCAGTGGCTCCGCTGCAGGACGTACTCTCGGCGCTGAGACGCTATCCCGCTGAAGCCGGGCTGGTGCCCGATGAGGTCAAGCTGTACATCCGCGATGTGCATGACCATGCGGTGCGGATCAGCGATGTGATCGATACGCTGCGCGAGATGCTGGGCACCGCGCTCAGCGTCAACCTGTCACTGGTCACGCTGGCGCAGGGCGAAACGGTCAAGCGCCTCGGCGCCTGGGCCGCCCTGCTGGCGGCACCGACGCTGATCACCAGCTGGTATGGCATGAACTTCACCCACATGCCCGAGCTGGATCAGCCGTGGGCCTACCCGGCGATGATCATCGGCGTCGGCGCAGTCTGCGTGGGCCTGTTCCGGCTGTTCAAGCGCGTGCGCTGGCTGTAACCGGTAGCGCTCAGGCCACGTAGATCGTCTTGATGTTCATGAACTCATGGATGCCGTGCTCGGCCAGTTCGCGGCCGAAACCGGACTCCTTGCTGCCGCCGAACGGCAGCCGCACGTCGCTCTTGACGATGGAATTGACGAATGCCGCGCCGCACTCCATCTGTTGCGCGAACGCTTCGCCACGCGACGCATCGGTGGTCCACACGCTGCCACCCAGCCCGAAGCGGGTATCGTTGGCCACCCTCAGGGCGTCCGCTTCGTCCTTCACCCGGATCACCGCGGCAACCGGGCCGAACAGCTCTTCATCATAGGCCGGCATGCCCGGCCCGACCTGGTCCAGCACGGTTGCCGGATACCCTGCGTGGCTGCCGGCCACCGGCTCGCCGCCGGCCAGTACCCGCGCGCCCTTGGCAACGCTGGCCTGGACCTGCTTGTGCAGTTCATCGCGCAGGTCGGCCCGCGCCATCGGCGCCAGCGTGGTCCGCGCGTCGGCAGGATCGCCATATCGACGCTCGCCGGCTGCGGCGACGAAGCGTTCGGTGAAGGCATCAGCCACCGCCTCGACCACGATGAACCGCTTGGCCGCGATGCAGGTCTGTCCGCTGTTGTCGAAGCGGGACTTCACCGCCGCCTCGACCGTCTTGTCCAGGTCCGCGTCATCGAGCACGACAAAGGCATCGCTGCCGCCCAGTTCCATCACGCACTTCTTCAGGACGTCGCCGGCGGTGGCGGCGATCGAGCGCCCTGCCCGCTCGCTGCCGGTCAGGGTGACTGCTTTCACCCGGCGGTCGCGCAGCACCTCGGCGGCCTGGTCGTTGTCGATATGCAGCACATCGAACACGCCATCGGGCAGGCCACCGGCGCGCACCACCTCGTTGATCAGGTCCGCGCATTGCGGCACGTTGCTGGCGTGCTTGAGCAGGGCCACGTTGCCGGCCATGAACGCCGGCGCGAGGAAGCGGAATACCTGCCAGATAGGGAAATTCCACGGCATCACCGCGAACACGCAACCGATCGGCTCGTAGCGCACGTAGCTGCGCTGCGCCTCGGTATCGATCAACTGCGGCTTCAGGTAGTCGGCAGCATGGTCGGCGTAGTACTCGCAGGCGGCCGCGCATTTTTCCACTTCCGCCAGCGCCTCGGCCTTCAGTTTGCCCATCTCGCGGGTCATCGCGTCCTGGATGTCGTCCTTGCGGGCGCGCAGCTGGGCACCAATGCCGCGCAGCACCTTCGCGCGTTCCTGCAGGGACGTGGCGGACCACGCCGAAAAGGCGCTGGCCGCAGCCTGCAGGCGCTGTTCGATCCCGGCCTTGTCCAGCAGCTCATGGCGATAGTCCACGTGGCCGGTGGTGGGATTGACGATCTCGACGGTCATGGAGGGCTCCTGTAAGTCAGGCATCCATTCTGCGCCGCCCAACGTGAGCCGGATGTTGCCGGGTCGGCTGTCTCGGCACCCGAGGGTGCGACCGGATGTCGCTCTCATCTACCGGCCCGGGGTAAGACGGACACATCGCACCAGCCGTCAATCCCCGACCGGCTTCCCTCTTACGCCGCTGGGCCCAGGCGGTGAAACTTCCTCTGCGCCAGCCCTCACGCCAGCGCCATCCACGGCCTTCAAACAGGCCCACAAGGAAACGTCGTGTACAGGAAGATCATCATGAGCACACTGCTGGGGTTGACCGCCGCCGCCGCCCTGGCCAATCCCACGCCGCAGACGCATCCACACCATCCGTACCCCGGCATCGGCAGGGTCGTGGAGGTGGATTTCGGCGAGAATGCCTACGAACTGCGGTTCGAAGAAGATGGCCGCACCATGACCTACGTCGGCATCCGCGGTCCCGAGCAGGGCGAAACCGAAACCGTTGAATACACCGCCATCGCCACAGCGCCGGACCATTATCTTCTCTACTGGATCGAGCCGGTCCATCGGGCGACGGTCGCGCAGGTCCAGGACTGGTTCGCAGACCGCGTCTACACCAACATCACCAGCGAAGGACTGGAGTTCACCAATCTGAGCGGAACGCTGCGCGACAAGGGGCCTCTCTGACCGGCTGAGCCGGCCCGGCGTCGGGGGCCTGCAGGGCACCCGATACCCTCACCCGTTGTCCTGGCGCGCCAGCAACAGGTCGCGCTGGCGGCGTTTTTCGCCGCGCGCGGTGACATACCAGCCGATCACCGCGGCCACCGCCACCGCCGATACCATCAGCGTGGCCAGTGCGTTGATCTTCGGGCTGATGCCCATGCGCACCGAAGCAAAAACTTTCATCGGCAACGTCGTCGAACTGGGCCCCGCCACGAAGCTGGCGATCACCACGTCGTCCAGCGACAGGGTGAAGGCCAGCAGCCAACCAGCCAGCAGCGCCGGGGCGATGATCGGCAGGGTGATCTTCAGGAACACGGTCAGCCGGCTGGCGCCCAGGTCCATCGCGGCCTCTTCCAGGGATATATCCAGCTCCTGCAGCCGCGAAGACAGCACCACCGTCACGAAGGACAGGGTGAAGGTCACGTGGGCGATCCAGATGGTGGCCGCGCCCCGTGCCGGGAAACCGGGAATGCCGCCCATCGACACCAGCAGGGTCATCAGTGAAAAGCCCAGGATCACATCCGGCATCACCAGCGGCGCGGTGATCAACGCACTGAAGGCGGATTTGCCACGGAAGTGCCGGAAGCGGGTCATCACCATGGCCGCCATCGTGCCCAGCACGGTGGCCGCACAGGCGGTCCAGAACGCCACTTTCAGGCTCATCCACAGCGCATCCATCAGTGCGCGGTCGTTGAACAGTTCGCCATACCAGCGGGTGGAAAAACCCGCCCAGACCGTGGCCAGCCGCGAGCTGTTGAAGGAGAACACCATCAGCAGCAGGATCGGCAGGTACAGGAAGGCAAAGCCCAGCGCCAACGCGCCCCAGCCCATCCAGCGGTAACCGCGCAGGGTGCTCATGCCTGCTTTCCTTCCAGCACGCGCTGCTGGGACCGGTTGAACAGGAAGATCGGCACCAGCAGCAGCAACAGCATCACCACCGCCACCGCCGAGGCCACCGGCCAGTTGCGGTTGTTGAAGAACTCGCCCCACAGCACGCGGCCAATCATCAGTGTGTCCGGTCCACCGAGCATTTCGGGAATCACGAATTCGCCCACCGCCGGGATCATCACCAGCATGCAGCCGGCGATGATGCCGGCCCTGGACAGCGGCAGAGTGATGCGCAGGAAGGCCTGCCACGGCCTGGCGCCGAGGTCGTAGGCGGCCTCCAGCAGGCGCTGGTCATGCTTGACCAGATTGGCATACAACGGCAGCACCATGAACGGCAGATAGCAGTACACGATGCCGATGTAGGCTGCGGTCGGGGTGTACAGGATCTGCAGCGGCTGGTCGATCAGGCCGGTTTTAAGCAGCAGCTGGTTGAGCAGGCCGTTGCGGTCCAGGATGCCGATCCAGGCGTACACGCGGATCAGGAAGGAAGTCCACGACGGCAGCACCACGAGCATCATCATGATGTTGCGTGTGGAGGGCTTCATGCGCGCGATGGCATAGGCCATCGGATACCCGATCAGCAGGGTCAGCACGGTGGAAATGGCAGCGATCCTGAACGAGCTGACATAGGCCAGCACGTACTGCTGGTCGCGCACCAGCTGCAGGTAGTTTTCCAGGTTCAGCTTCAGCGCAAGCGCGCCATCCACGTACTGCAGCAGCCAGGTGTACGGCGGCGAACCCACCCGGTTATGCGCGAAGGAGATCATCAGGATGATCACGAACGGCACCGCGAAGAACAGCAGCAGCCACAGATACGGCACGCCCACCACCGCATCGCGCAGTCCCGGCATCCAGCGCTTGCGCACGGCCGCGCTCATGAGGTCAGCACCACGCCGTCGTTGTCGCGCCAGTGCACCCACACCTCATCGCCCCAGGTCAGGCCATCGCTGGCCCAGCGCTGCGAATTGGCGAAGTTGGCCATCACCCTGGCCCCGCTGGGCAGTCGCACGTGGTACACCGAATGGCTGCCGAAGTAGGCGATGTCCTCGATCACGCCCTGGGCCTTGTTGGTATGCCCTTCCGGCTCGTCCTTGCCGATCATGATCTTCTCCGGACGCACCGCGAAGGCGACCGGCTGGCCTTCGTAGCAGGTGATGCCGTGGCCGATGTAGATCGGCGCGGGGAACGCCGGCGAGCGCACGGTGACGTACTCCGGCAGGTCCTCGTCGATCACCCCTTCGAACGAATTCACCGAGCCGATGAAGCCGGCGACGAAGCGGTTGGCCGGTTGCTCGTAGACATCCTCCGGCTTGCCCACCTGCTGGATCCAGCCGGCGTCCATCACCGCGATGCGGGTGGCCATGGTCATCGCCTCTTCCTGGTCGTGGGTGACCATCACGCAGGTCACCCCGGAGGTTTCGATGATGTTGACCAGCTCCAGCTGCATCTGCGAGCGCAGCTTCTTGTCCAGCGCCCCCATCGGTTCGTCCAGCAGCAGCAGCTTGGGCCCCTTGGCCAGCGAACGGGCCAGCGCCACGCGCTGCTGCTGGCCACCGGACAGCTGGTGCGGCCGGCGCTTGGCCAGCTGGGTCATGTGTACCAGCTCGAGCATTTCGCCCACCCGGCGGCGTATCGCGTCACTTGCCAGCCCATCCTGCTTCAGTCCGAAGGCGATGTTCTGCTCCACGCTCATGTGCGGGAACAGCGCGTAGGACTGGAACATCATGTTGACCGGACGCTTGTACGGCGGCAGCGCCACCAGCGGCTGGCCATCGAGCACGATGCTGCCCTTGGTGGGCGTTTCGAACCCGCCCAGGCAACGCAGCAGCGTGGATTTGCCACTGCCCGAGCCACCCAGCAGGGCGAAGATCTCGCCCTTGCGCACGTCCAGGTTGACGTCGTCGACCGCGACGAAACCGTCGAATTCCTTGCGCAGGTCACGGATGGACAGGTAGCCGGGCTCACCGTGGGTATCGGCGACGACGGCTTCCGGCAGGGCTTCAGCGGGCATGGGGGGCTCCGGGAGCGGATGGTGGACAGCGGCGTCATTCTAGCCATGCCCGTGCCGAAGCGACATGACGGCAGTTGGCGGCCGGCGGCGCACCACTGCGGCGCGTCGCGGTCCGCTCTTACCTTGGGCACGGTGGACAGGCACGCTCATCCCGGTACCTGCACCGCAGTCCCAGAAGCCGAGACCCCTTCCATGCGCACCCTCCGACCCCTCGCCGCCCTGATCCTCGCCTGCGCACCGCTGGGTGCCTGGGCCTGCAGCCCCACCGGCTACCCCGGAACCGGCCAGACCATGCTGTCGGACTTCACCAACGGCGCCTTCCTCATCCATTTCCACGACGACGGCTGTACGGCCAGCTTCTGGGGAGTCAGCGGTGATGCAATCGGCAACAACAACACCGTGGAGTACGCGTACACGCCGATGGGCGCCGGCCTCCACAGGCTCACCTGGGTGGCATACAACCCGGAGAAAGTGGTGTTCGCCAACGTGGTGCACATACAGAACTGGAACACCTGCATGGTCTATAGCAGCTTGAGCAAGCCGGATATGACGTTCGAGCACTGGCAGGGCCCGCAGATCCGCAACTGGGACAGCACGTCAAACTCCGCCACCTGCCCCGGCACCAGCATGCCCCCGCCCGAAGGCGGGGATCTGGCTGGCTGACCGCACCGATCAACGGCCGGTTTTGATTTCCGTCCACAAGCGGGTGTACAGCTTGTCGGTTTCCGGGGTGTTGATCGAATAGGTGAACATCTTCTCCGCCACGTCTGCCGGCGGGTAGATGGTCGGATCGGTACGGATCGCCTCGTCCACCAGCGGCGTCGCCTCGCTTACCGGGTTGGCGTAGTGGATGAAGTTGGTGTTGGCCGCGGCGACCTTCGGTTCCAGCAGGTAATTGATGAACTGGTAGGCGGCTTCCGGGTTCTTGGCATCTTTCGGGATGGCCAGCATGTCGAACCACTGCGGCGCCCCTTCGCGCGGGATCGAATAGGCCACGTGCACGCCGTTGGCCGCTTCTTCGGCGCGGTCACGCGCCTGGATGATATCGCCCGACCAGCCCACCACCAGGCAGGTACCGCCGTTGGCCAGCGAGCCCACGTACTGCGAGGAGTGGAAGTTCTGCACGTACGGGCGGATCGACTTCAGCAGCTCGCCGGCCTTCTGGATGTCGGCCGGCTTGTTGCTGTGCGGGTCCAGGCCCAGGTAGTGCATGGCCACCGGAATCATGTCGGCCGGGGTGTCCAGCAGGGTCACGCCGCAGTCCTTCATCCTGGCGATGTTTTCCGGCTTGAACACCAGGTCCCAGCTGTTGGCGATGTCGGCGCTGCCGCCGAAACGTTCCTTCAGCATGTCCACGTTGTAGCCGATGCCGGTGGTGCCGATCATGTACGGCACGCCGTACTTGTTGCCCGGGTCCTGGGTGGCGATGCGCTCCATAACCTTCGGGTCGAGCTTGGCCAGGTTGGGGATCTTCGCCTTGTCCAGCGGCAGGAACACGCCGGCCTGGATCTGCCGGCCGAAGAAGTTCAGCGTCGGCACCACCACGTCGTAGCCGCTGTTGCCGGCCAGCAGCTTGGTTTCCACCATCTCGTCACTGTCGAACACATCGTAGGTGACCTTGATCCCGCTCTGCTTTTCGAACTCCGGGATGGTGTCTTCGGCGATGTAATCACTGTAGTTGTAGACGTTCAGGACCTTGCTGTCCTGCGCGGTGCCGCTGCCACCACCGCCACCACAGGCGGCAAGCAGGGCGGCGGAAAGGCCGAGGGTCAGGGTACGCAGCTTCATGGGAGGGGGCTCCATAGCGGGGTGGGGGCCGATGCCGGCCTGCAGACGGCTGCCAGCCTAACGCCGCAGCGCCGGAACGGGTAGCGCCGAGCCATGCTCGGCCGAATGTATCCACTGTCTAGACATTCAGCAGCAGAAACTCGCGTTCCCACGAACTGATGACCCGGAAGAAGGTCTCGTATTCCTTGCGTTTCACCGAAATATAGGCCCTGCAGAAGCGCTCGCCGAGCAGCGCCTGCAGTTCGGCGCACTGCTCCAGCCCATCCAGTGCCTCGCCCAGTGATCGCGGCAGGTCGTAGCCCAGTTCCTTGGCGCTGCCGCTGATCGGCGCATCCGGTGCCAGCTGTCCCCGCAGGCCCAGCAGCCCGCAGGCCAGGGTGGCCGCCATCGCCAGGTACGGATTGGCATCTGAACCGGCAAAGCGGCTTTCCACCCGCATGTTGTCCGGCGTATCCATCGGCACGCGCAGGCCGCAGGTGCGGTTGTCGAAGCCCCAGTGCACGTTGCTCGGTGACACCTCGCCGAATACCAATCGCCGGTAGGAGTTCACGTTGGGCGCGAAGAACGCCATCGCCTGCGGCGCGAACTTCTGCAGCCCGCCCAGGTAATGCCCGAACACCGGACTGAACTCCCCTTCCCCATCGCCATCGCCAGCGAACACATTGGCTCCGTCGCTGATCCGCAGCAGGCTCTGGTGGATGTGCATGGCACTGCCCGGCTCGTTTTCCATCGGCTTGGCCAGGAACGTGGCATACACCCCGTGGCGCATGGCTGCCTCGCGCATGGTGCGCTTGAACAGGAATACCTGGTCGGCCAGGTTCATCGCATCGGCGTGGGTGAAATTGACTTCCAGCTGCGCCGCGCCGGATTCGTGGATCAGCGTATCCACGTCCAGCTTCATCGCATCGGCGTAGTCGTACATCAGGTCCAGGATCGGATCGAACTCGTTCACTGCATCGATGGAATAGGACTGCCGCGCGGTCTCCGGACGGCCCGAGCGACCGGCCGGCGGCAGCAGCGGGAAGTCCGGATCGGTGTTCTTCTGCACCAGGAAAAACTCCAGCTCCGGCGCCACCACCGGGCGCAGGCCCAGTTCGGTGTAGGCATCCAGCACGCGGCGCAGCACGTTGCGCGGCGCCAGTTCGTGCGGCTGGCCGTTCTTGGTGTAGCAGTCGTGGATGATCTGCGCGGTGGGATCGGTGGCCCACGGCACCATGCGCACCGTTTCCGGATCCGGGCGCAGCACCATGTCCGAATCCGAAGGCGAAGTCAGTTCGTAGTAATCATCCGGATAATCACCGGTGACGGTGGTAGCGAAGATACCCTCCGGCAGCCGCGTGCCGTAATCGTGGGAGAACTTGTCGGCCGGGATGATCTTGCCGCGCGCGATGCCGGTGATGTCCGGTACCAGGCACTCCACTTCGGTGATGCGGCGGTCCTTCAGCCAGCGCAGCAGGCTGCTTTCCTGCGCATCTTCCTCCGTTGGCATCCTGCGCGTGCGGCTGTCGGTACTCATGCGGAATCCTGTTGAAATCGTTGTCGCTGCCGGCAAGCTTGGCCGAACGCATGCAACACAGCGTGATAGAAGGGATTGTGGATGGCGCGCCACTGCGGATGCCACGGCACGCCCGGCACGAAGGAATGCCCGCGGCTGCGGGCGGCTTCGACGAGGCCATCGTCAGCGTGCGCATCGGCCAGCAGGCCGTCAGCCAGGGCGTCGATTCCCTGGCCGTGTACCGGATTGACCACGGCAGAACGGCCGCCGTGCCACTGCGCCAGCCCGCCGCCCGCGGGCAGCGGCGGCTGCAGCGAGGGCAGCAGCACCGGGGTCACCACAGCGGCATCCACCAGCGCACGCACATACATCCCGCCGGCCATCGCGAAGCGATGATGGCCCTGCTGCGTACTGTCGGTCGGCAATCCCACGAGGGGCGGAAGGCGCATGCGAAGGTCCTCGGCGCTGCGCACACGGTAACCCCGGCAGATGACCGCAGCAACCTTACCGGCAGTCACACCATCACCGTGGC
This sequence comes from Stenotrophomonas sp. Bg11-02, assembly GCF_002836635.1. Lineage (NCBI taxonomy): Bacteria > Pseudomonadati > Pseudomonadota > Gammaproteobacteria > Lysobacterales > Lysobacteraceae > Stenotrophomonas > Stenotrophomonas sp. Bg11-02. The sequence continues at coordinate 203,418 of NZ_PJAY01000060.1, read as the reverse complement.
AACTGCGCCAGACTATGCCCATGGACCCCACGCACGCCCTGCGCGAAGACCCTGCCCTGCCACCCAGCTGGTATGCCGCCAGCGTACGACCCCGCGCCCCGCTGCCGGCGCTGGACGGCGATGTCCACGTTGACGTGGCGATCCTCGGCGCCGGCTACACCGGGCTTTCGGCGGCCCTGGAACTGGCGCGCCGTGGCCTGCGCGTGGTGGTGCTGGAAGCCTGCCGGATCGGCTGGGGGGCCTCCGGCCGCAACGGTGGACAGGCGCTGGTCGGCTATGGCTGCGAGGTGGACGTGCTGGAAAAGCAGGTCGGCGCGGAAGACGCACGCACCCTGTTCGACTACTCCCGCCAGGGCGTGCAGCTGCTGCGCGATCGCATAGACCAGCACCGGATCGACTGCCATTGGGTGTCCGGCCATGCCAACGTACCGATCACCACGCGACAGTCGCAGGCGCTGCAGCGCGACGCGGAACGGCTGACCACCCAGTACGACTACCCCATGCAGTGGTGGGACCGCGCTACCCTGCGCGCGCAGCTGGACAGCCCGCGCTACCAGGGCGCGATGTTCGACCCGCTGAGCGGCCACCTGCATCCGCTGGCCTACGCGCAGGGGCTGGCCGATGCCGCGATCGCCGCCGGCGCGATGATCCACGAACACACGCCCGTGCTGGAACTGCAGCGCACGCCGCGCCCTGCCCTGCGTACCGCCACCGGCACCGTGCACGCCGCCCACGTGCTGCTGGCCGGCAATGCCTGGCTGGAAGGCATCGCCCCGGAACTGGAGCGCCACGTGATGCCGGTCGGCACCTATGTCGGCGCCACCCCGGTGCTGGGCGAAGCGCGCGCGCGGTCGCTGATCCGCAACGACATGGCCGTGTCCGATACCGGGCTGGTGCTGGACTATTTCCGGCTCAGCCACGACCACCGCGTGCTGTTCGGCGGCGGCGCCAGTTACTCCTCGCGGCCCCCGGCCGGACTGGAAGCGGTGATGCAGCGACGCCTGTGGCAGGTGTTCCCGCAGCTGCACGGCGTGCCGCTGGACTACCTGTGGGGCGGCTACGTGGACATCACTCCCAGCCGCGCCCCGCACTGGGGCCGGCTGACCCCGGACATCTACTTCGCGCAGGGCTTTTCCGGGCATGGGGTGGCCTCGGCCAACCTGGCCGGGCAGGTCATCGCCGAGGCCATCGCCGGCCAGGCCGGACGGCTGGAGGTATTCGAGCGGCTGCCGCACCGGCCCTTCCCCGGCGGACGCCTACTGCGCACCCCGTTGCTGGTCGCCACGATGGCATTTGTAAAGCTGCGCAATCTAATTTGGTGACGCAGTTCAAGTTTTCAGGGGAGCGGCCGATAGCCTTGAAGACCCAGCCCGTTCCGAGCGCACGCCTCATGCCCGCCTTGCTGCAGGGCGCTTTCGTAAGCGACCCCGGTGTTGATCCCCTGCCCCAGCGCATCCTGCTGGTGGAGAATTCGCGAACCTTCACCACCCTGGTGCGTGAAGCCATCGAACAGCGCCTGGAGCTGAAGGTAACGGTGGCTTCGACCCTGGCCGAAGCCGGCGGCCTGCTGGAGCAGGAACAGGGCTGGTTCCTGGTGCTGACCGGGCTGGTGCTGGCCGATGGCGACCGCGAAGCCGTGGTGGATTACTTCGTTTCCCGCGGCCTGCCGACGGTGGTGGTCAGCGGGGTGTATGACGAAGACGTGCGCCGCCGCGTGCTGGAACAGAAAGTCATCGATTACGTGCTGAAGAACACCCCCGGAAGCGTGGATTACCTGGTGTGGCTGGTGCAGCGGCTGGACCGCAACCGCCGCATCGCCGCGCTGGTGGTGGATGATTCGCCGTCCGCGCGTGCCTATGCCGCCGCCCTGCTGCGCATGTACGGCCACCCGGTGTATGAGGCGGCCGACGGTGAAAAAGGGCTGGCAGCGATCGATGCACATCCGTCCATCCGGCTGGCCGTGGTGGACCAGGAAATGCCCGGCATGCAGGGCGTGGAGTTCACCCGCCGGCTGCGCATGCAGCGTTCGCGCGACAAGGTGGCGGTGATCGGCCTGTCCGGCAATACCGATGCCTCGCTGATTCCCCGTTTCCTGAAGAACGGCGCCAACGACTTCCTGCGCAAGCCGTTCTCGCGCGAAGAGTTCTTCTGCCGCGTCTCGCAGAACGTGGACCAGCTGGAACTGATCGGCACCCTGCAGGATCTGGCCACCCGCGATTTCCTGACCGGCCTGCCCAACCGCCGCTGCTTCCTGGAACACAGCCAGCGCCAGTTGCACGGCGTGCAGCAGCAGGACGACTGGATCGCGGTGGCGATGGTGGACATCGACCACTTCAAGCACATCAACGACACCTTCGGCCACGACGGCGGCGACGACGCGCTGCGTGCCTGCGCCGATACCGTGGCCACGCACGCGCGCAGCGGCGATCTGGTCGCCCGCTTCGGGGGTGAAGAGTTCTGCCTGATGGTGCCCGGGCTGGCGCCGGACGAAGCGGTGGAGTACTTCGAAACCCTGCGCCAGAGCATCGCCGCGCTGCAGGTTCCCATCGCCGGCACCGCGCTGCGCATGACCGTCAGCATCGGCCTGTGCTGCATCCGCCCCCAGCATGACAGCCTGCACGAACTGATCACCGAAGCCGACCGCCAGCTGTACCTGGCCAAGGCCGGCGGCCGCAACCGGGTCTGCAGCGCCGCACTGAACGCCACCCCCGCTTGACCACCGCCCTGGTGGGTGACGACCGTTGGTCGTCACGCTGTCACCCGCTTTGATCCAGATCAGTGTCGCACTCGGCACGCCCGCCCACACTCGCTCCCATCGCACACAGGGAGCACGCAGATGGCCTTACTGGTCTGGCAGGACGATCTCAACATCGGCATCGAGGTCATCGACAACCAGCACAAGCGGATCGTGGAGATGCTCAACCATCTGCACGTCGCCCAGCAGGGCCTGCAGCGGCTGGCCGTGGCTGATGTGATCGACGAACTGGTCGACTACACCATGTCCCACTTCGCCTTCGAAGAAGAGCTGATGGAAGAAGCCGGCTACCCGTTCTGCGCCGCGCACAAGCGCGTGCACGAGATCTTCGGCAAGCGCGTGTCCGACTACCGCCTGCGCTTCCAGGCCGGCGAAGACGTGACCGACGAACTGCGCACCATGCTCTCGCGCTGGCTGTTCAACCACATCCGCGGCGATGACAAGGCCTACGCCGAATCGGTCAAGCACCACCTCAACCAGTTCACCCGCGAACACCAGGGCGGCAGCTGGCTGGGACGCACGCTGAAGCGCTTCTTCGTCTGATCAGCGCACCCGCCGCTGCAACGCGAGCAGCGCGCAGATGGTCACCAGCGCGGCGATGCACAGGTAATAGCCGACCGCCACCAGCCCGAAGCGTTCGGCCAGCCATGTCGCCAGGTACGGTGCCGGCGCCGCGCCCAGGATGCCGGCCAGATTGAACGACAATGACGCGCCGGTGTAGCGCACCTCCACCGGGTAGATTTCTGCCAGGAACGTGCCGCACGGACCGTAGGTGAGGCCCATCAGGAACAACCCCAGCGACAGGAAACCCAGCACCATCCACGGGCTGCCGGCCTGGAACATCGGCGCCAGCAGCACCCCGAACACCACGATCAGGCCACTGGCGATGATCATCGTGCGGCGCGTGCCCCAGCGGTCGCCGTAGCGCGCCGAAATAGGAATGCCGGCGGCGAAGAACAGGATGCCGACCATCTGCAGCAGCAGGAACTGCTCGCGGCTGTAGCCCAGCACCGCGGTGCCATGGCCGAGCGCGAACACGGTCATCAGGTAGAACAGCACGAAGGTAGCGAACGCGCCCAACGTGCCCAGCAGCATCGGCACGGCGTGGTCACGCAGCACCGTCAGCATCGGCAGCTTGACCCGCGCATGCGCATCCAGCGCCTTCTGGAAGGCAGGCGTCTCATGGATGTTCAGGCGCACCCACAGGCCCAGGCCGACCAGCAGCGCACTGGCCACGAACGGAATGCGCCAGCCCCACTGCAGGAAGTCATCGGCGCTGAGCAGGCGGCCCAGGATCAGGAAGATGCCGGCCGACAGCAGGAAGCCCAGCGGCGCGCCCAACTGCGGGAACATGCCGTACCAGGCACGCTTGCCCGGCGGCGCGTTTTCGGTGGCCAGCAGCACCGCACCGCCCCATTCACCGCCCAGCCCCAGGCCCTGCCCGAAACGACACAGCGCCAGCAGTGCCGGCGCCCACAGGCCGATCTGCGCATGCGTGGGAAGCAGGCCGATCAAGACGGTGGACAGGCCCATCGTCAGCAGCGCTGCCACCAGCGTCGCCTTGCGCCCGATGCGGTCGCCGAAGTGCCCGAACACCGCCGACCCCACCGGCCGGGCGATGAACGCCACCGCGAAGGTCGCCAGCGACTGCAGCATCGCCGCCTTGTCACTGCTGTCCGGGAAGAACAGATGCGGAAACACCAGCACCGCCGCAGTGGCGTAGATGTAGAAGTCGAAGAACTCGATGGTGGTGCCGATCAAGCTGGCCAACAGCACGCGCTGTGGCGAATTGGCCGGCGCGGACGGGAACGTGGCGGGTGCAGCAGTGGACGACATGGGCAGGATCAACAAGCAGAGAGCGTTCCGGATTCTGCCACGCCCCTCTCGAAGGGGGGCAGATTGGTTTCAGCCGACACCGCTGGTAGCGCCGAGCCATGCTCGATTTTGGTAGCGCCCAGCCATGCTCGATTTTGGTAGCGCCGAGCCATGCTCGGCGAGCAAAGCGGCCGCCCCCGAACCACCCAACGAAACTTTCCGCCCTCACGCCTACTCTCACCCCGAAGGTAACCGCATGGATGCACCGCCGATGTCGACCCTCGCCCTGACCCGCCCATCACTCCCCGTGCCCGCCCCGCACGTGATCGCGTGGGCGCTGGTGATCGCCGTGCATGCCCTGATCGGCTGGTGGCTGCTGACCACCACCCGCGCCACCCTGACGCGCAGCGATACCCATCGCATGAGCGTGCGCTGGTTGCCGCCGCCACCCCCTGCATCGCAGCCCATCGCGCTGCCCAGCAGCCCTGATGTTTCGCCCATGCAACGTAGCCTCCGCGTGGTCAGCCCGCTACAGCATGTCGTTTCCGCACCCGATGCGGCGACCCTTGTGGACATCGCCGACCCGGTCGCAAGCGCGCCGCTGGACCTTCGCCTGCGCGGCGATGCCGTCAGCGGCGGTGACGGCATCGACGCTGCCGCCCTCGCCCCGAAACTGATCGGACGCCGCACCGTGCATGCGGCCTTCCAGGAACGACCTCGCTACTTCCGCATGCGTCCGCAGATGAGCCCACAGCAGATCATCGCCGGGGTGGCGCAGTTCCTTGGGTTGTGGCCGCCCGGCTATACCGACGACCCCTGCGGACTGGGCAAGCAGGACCTGCAGTACTTCCAGGATGCGGTGGACGAGCGGGACCGGCAGGCGCTGCGCGATGCGATACATCAGGTGAGCGCTAACTGCCGGTGAGGCGCGCGGTTTGTCGCGGCGGACGCATTTTGCATGCTTTGCCCATGTACCTGTCCGGGTCGCGTTACGCACGATGGCGATGCTGGCGACGTAGGAGCGCCAGCAGGGATTGGCATCCTGATCCGTTTACTCCCTGTACTTCGTTGCTGCGCTCACGGGCCCGGCAGAGAATGCATCACCTCGCCGAGGTCACGCCAGCGCGATTTACCCCTACGCTAAAGTCAGAAAAACCGCCGCCGTTCCGGAGCCCGTCATGCCCTCCCCGACCCCGCCGCTCAACGTCCTGGCCACCACGCAGCCGGACACTCTCGACGCCTTCTGGATGCCGTTCACCGCCAACGCGCAGTTCAAGGGCGCGCCGCGCCTGTTGGTCCGTGCGCAGGGCATGTATTACGAGGACGTGGAGGGTCGGCAGATCCTCGATGGCACCGCTGGGCTGTGGTGCTGCAATGCCGGTCATGGCCGCAAAAAAATCGTGCAGGCCATCGCCGACCAGGCCGGCACGCTGGATTTCGCGCCCACTTTCCAGATGGGCTCACCGCTGCCGTTCGTACTGGCGCAGCGCCTGGCCGCGCTGGCACCGGCGGGCCTTAACCATGTGTTCTTCACCAACTCCGGTTCCGAGGCGGTGGATACGGCGATGAAGGTCGTGCTGGCCCACCATCGCGCCCGCGGCGAAGGCCAGCGCACGCGTTTCATCGGGCGCGAGAAGGCCTACCACGGCGTCGGTTTCGGCGGCATGGCGATCGGCGGGCTGCCCAACAACCGGCGCCAGTTCGGCCTGCAGCTGGGGGGCAGTGCGCATCTTCCGCATACGCTGGACCTGCAGCGCAATGCCTTCAGCCAGGGCCTGCCGCGGCACGGGGCGGAGTTGGCTGATGCACTGGAGCGACTGGTCGCGCTGCACGATGCGTCCACCATCGCGGCGGTGTTCGTGGAACCCATCGCCGGCTCGGCCGGGGTCATCCTGCCGGCGCCGGGCTACCTGCAGCGCCTGCGCGAAATCTGCGATCACCACGGCATCGTGCTGGTGTTCGATGAGGTCATCACCGGCTTCGGCCGCGTCGGCATGCCCTTCGCGGCGCAGCGTTTCGGCGTCACCCCGGATCTGATCACCTTCGCCAAGGGCGCCAGCAACGGCGCGGTGCCGCTGGGCGGGGTGCTGGTCAGCGATGCCATCCATTCCAGCCTGCAGCAGGGGCCGGCGCAGGCCATCGACCTGTTCCATGGCTATACGTATTCCGGCCATCCGCTGGCCTGCGCCGCCGCGCTGGCTACCTTGGATGTGTATGCCGAAGAGCGCCTGTTCGAGCGCGCAATCGAGCTGGGCGAGTACTGGCAGCGCGCCCTGCACAGCCTGCAGGGCCTGACCAACGTGGTGGACATCCGCAACTTCGGGCTGGTCGGCGCGGTGGAGCTGGCCCCGCGCCGCGATGCCCCGGGCAGCCGCGGTTACGAGGTGTTCCGGCGCTGCTTCCACGACGGCAACCTGCTTGTGCGGCAGACCGGCGACACCATCGCGTTGTCGCCGCCGCTGATCGTGGAACCGGCGCAGATCGACCAGATCGCCGACGTTCTCGGCGCGATGATCCGTGCTACCGCCTGAGCCGGGACGCGCCAGCCCGAGCCGGTACAATGGGCGGTTCCGCTCCACGACTGCCCGTTGCCCATGAACATCGTCGTCAAAGAAGAACTGAAGGCCTACATCGACCCGCTCACCGCGGACGAGTACGAAGCGCTGGAGCGCAGCATCCTGGCCGAAGGCTGCCGCGATGCGCTGGTGTTGTGGGGCGACGTGCTGGTGGACGGACACAACCGGTATGGCATCTGCCAGAAGCATGATCTGCCGTTCAACACGGTGCAGAACACCCGCTTCCAGAGCATGGACGATGTCCACCTGTGGATGATCGAACAGCACCTGGGCCGGCGCAGCGTGTCTGACTTCCAGCGGGGCGAACTGGCGCTGCGCAAGCGCGAGATCCTGGCCGAGCGCAAGCGCATCGAGCAGGAAAAGCTGCAGCGCGAAAGCGACGGCACCGCCGACAGCCAGGACGAGGACCAGGACAGCCCGCCGTGGGATCCGGCACCCAGCTTCAGCCGCGCCGAACTGGCCCGCGAAGCCAAGCTGAGCAGCAACCAGATCAGCATGATCGAACGCATCCGTGCGCAGGCGGCACCGGAAGTGGTGGAGGCGGTGAAGAGCGGCCAGCTGTCGATCAGCGCGGCGGCAGCCGTGGCATCGCTGCCGGAAGACGAGCAGCGCGCGGCCGCCACCGGGGGCAAGGACGAACTGAAGCAGGCTGCCAAGCGCGCCCGCGAAGCCAACCGCAAGCCGCGTGCGGCCAAGCCGGACGTGGCGGTGCAGGCGGAAGAGGTCAGCGATGACGAGCAGGCGCTGCGCGATGCCGAGGTGATGCACGCCCTGGAACAGCTGGGCGAAGGCGCCCCGGCGCTGCGCGCCCGCATCGTCAGCCTGACCCGCGAAAACGATGCGCTGCGCCAGCAGCTGGCGGCGCTGCGCGCGCAGCTCAGCGCGTAATCCGGACGTGGGGCGGCGTGCATCACGCTGCCGCTGCGCTCGCCGAGCGTGGCTCGGCGCTACCGCATGCACTTGCCCGTCAACGGGGCCCAACACCGGGCCCGGTAGACTGCCCGCATGAACACGACTCCCGATGATCCGCGCCGCGCCCAGCTGCGGCGCCTGAAAGCCATCGCCTTCGGCATGCTGCTGGTGATGCTGGCCGGTTTCGCGGTCAGCCATTGGCAGGGCGAGCGCGGTATCTGGGCCTGGGTCGCCGCGTTCTGCGAAGCCGCCGCGGTGGGTGCCATGGCCGACTGGTTCGCGGTGGTGGCGCTGTTCCGCCGGCCGATGGGCCTGCCCATCCCGCATACAGCGATCATCCCGCGCAGCAAGGAACGCATCGGCGACAGCCTGGCGGTCTTCGTGCGCGACCAGTTCCTGGCGCCGGACATGCTGCTGGCGCGACTGAAAGTGTTCGATCCGGCTACCCGCCTGGGCAGCTGGCTGTCCGCGCCCGAGCAGGTGCGCATGCTGGCCGACATGGCCCGCGCCTGGGCCTTGCAGGCGCTGGATTTCTTCGACGAAGCGGCCGTGCGCCGCCAGCTGCACGGCTTCGTGGTGCAGCAGCTGCGGCAGTGGAACGCGGCCTCCACCGCGGGCGAACTGCTGACCCTGCTGACCGCCGATGGCCGCCACCAGCGCGTGCTGGACGAAGGCCTGCAGCGGCTGGGGCGCTGGTTGGAACAGCCGGAGGTCAAGGAGCGGGCCTCGCAGCTGATCGTGCGCTACATCCAGCGCGAGTGGCCCACGCTGTCCAGCACGGTGAACTGGATCAAGCCGATCGACGAGATCGGCGACAGCCTGGCCGAGCGCCTGGCCGGGGCGGTGCTGGAGGAAATGCAGCAGGTGCTGGCCGACCCGCTGCACCCGCTGCGGCAGGACTATGAACAGTGGCTCGGCACCTACGTACAGCGCTTGCGCGAGGACCCTGCGCTGGCTACCCGCATTGAACAGCTGAAGCAGGAAATGATCGACCACCCTGCCCTTCAGGAGTATGTGCAGGGCCTGTGGTCGCGCATCCACGCCAGCCTGCGTGCGGACCTGCAGAGTGAGCACTCCGCGCTGGCCGGGCACCTGGAGCGCAGCATGGCCGCGCTGGGCCGCAGCCTGTCGTCGGACCCGGCGCTGCGCGATGCGCTCAACCTGCACCTGCTGGAGGGTGCGCAGCGGTTGACCTCGCGCCTGCGCGATGGCGTCACCGCGCATATCGCGCAGACGGTGAAGGGGTGGGACGAACGCCACCTGGTGGAACAGCTGGAACTGAGCGTAGGCCGCGACCTGCAGTTCATCCGCTTCAACGGCACGCTGGTCGGTGGCCTGATCGGGTTGTTGCTGCACGCGGCCACCACACTGCTGCCGATGTGAGTGCGGGCGTGCGGGCGTGCTGCCGAGCTGTCCGATTGATGGCATAGCCATCAATGCCACCTCCGATGGATCTTTCCAACGCCGGTAACTTTGTGATTGCCGACAAACCCGGCGTTGTCCCACGTACCTAGCATTGGCCCTGCCCGCCAGCCAATAGCGGCAGCAGCGAGCCAGCCCCGACAACTCGACGTGGTCCCTTCCGCAGGGTCCAGGGAAGGTTGCGGCCTGAATACACCATGCCGCTCAGATCCACTCTGGAATCCGAACGATGACCATCCATACGCGCCGATTGATGAAACCTGCACTGCTGGCCGTGCTCTGCGCGGCATCCACGCTGGGAACGGCGCAAGCCGGCGCGCCTGCCGTGCAGAGCCAGGACCTTGTATACCAGTACGAGGAAATGTTTGAGTTCGATATCGCCACCTGGCTGGCCGGGCATGCGCCACAGCTCAGCCCCCACGCCGAAGTGCTGTCCCATTGGGCGGGCTACAGCGGCATCAGTCCGCGCGTCCTGCTTGCCCTGATGGAGCTGCAGACCGGCGTGGTGGGCAACCAGGATGCTTCGCCTGGCAGTCTGGAACGGCCCTTCGGCACGCTGGTCACCAGGACCGGCTTCGGGCCGCAGCTGCGCGAAGTGGCCGAAACGCTGCGTGATGCGATGTATGACGCCGCTGACACCCGCACGATGGGGCCTGTGGCGCTGTCGGCCGACAACCCGCTGCGCACCCTGTACGCGCTCTCAGGCATGGACACTGTGCGTGCCACGGCGCTGGCCGACGCTGGCTTCAATGATGTCTACCGCAAACTGTTCGGAAGCAGCCCGGCGAGGGCGCAACGCGGTGGCGAGGCGCGGGCGCAGGCCGATGTGCCGCCGACCAACCTCTTGCAGTTTCCTTATCCACTCAAGGCGAAGTGGCATATCGGCGGCGCACACACGCACTCCGGCAGCGGCCGGTTCCCGATGTCTTCGCTGGACATGTCGGTCGGCGGTTGGTGGGGCAGCAACCAGAGCAACTACTGGGTATCGGCATCGGCGTCGGGGCGTTTCAAGCGTCACTCCTCCTGCATGGCCGAGATCGTGCACGAAGGTGGCTGGTCCACCACCTACTACCACCTGATGAACATCCGCCCCGCAACAGGCGCGATGGTGGCGGCCAACGATGCCATTGCCAACCCGGCCAATACCCGGAACCAGGCCTTGTGCGATGGAGGATCCTCTACCGGCCCGCACGAACATTGGTCCCTGAAGTCCAACGGCAGCCAGCACCATCTGAACGGTGTGACCCTGTCCAGCTACCTGATCACCGCCACGGGCACCAGTTACGACACCAACTGCCAGCGCTTCAACCTCAGCCGTAATGGCAGGCGCTACTGTTCGGATTTCTACACCAACATAGGTGTTGACGCTCCCTGAATCGGGTATTCTCCCGCGCATCGCGCGCCAAGGCGGTGCGCCGGGGGGATCAATGACCAGGATGTTGGTGACGCTGGCGCTGTGTGCGCTGGCCACGCAGGCGCACGCGCAACGCGTGTACAAGTGCAGCGATGGCAAGCAGGTGGCCTATCAGTCGGTGCCCTGCCCGAAGGAGCAGGACACCGGCATCAGCCGTCCGGTCGTGCGCGATCCGAACCTGACCAGCGCCGACCGCGTGCGCGTGGCGCAGGAATCATCACAGGCGCGCCGCTGGGTGCGTCAGGGCGCCGGTTACGACCAGCCCGACGTGCGCGGCACGGTGATCGACAACGTGGTCGATCCGCAATCCTGCGAAGACGCCCGCCTGCGCAAGGAGATGGCCGAAGTGTTCACCGGCCGCAGCGCTCCTGCGCGCATCGACCAGGAAATCCACCGCGCCTGCGCGGTACGCTGAAAGCCCGTGCGGTCACACGTGTGACCGTACTGAAAACGCTTGCTTAACTAAATGCGAATACTTATCATTTAGTAAACACGTACGCCCAGCCAGTCAGTCGCGGATCCCTTCCGCCGTTGCCGCCCCGTGTACCAGCTAACGTTCGCCGCCCCAGCCTGGTGCGGTGACGATGGGAGCGGGCGCTGCATGCTGGCGCTGGGCATGCGCGCCTGCGCGGCCGTTTCCATCGCCGGCTTTTTTACCTGCATGGAATCGCACCCCTCATGTCGTCGCTGTCCAACGCTTCCCCCCGTTCGCTGCTCGCGCTTGCCATCACCAGCCTGTTGCTCGCTTCGGCCGCCCACGCAGACACCCCGGCCGATGCCTCCGCGCGTACCCTGGACGCGGTGCAGGTCACCGCCGATGGTGAAATCCGCAACGGCTATACGGTCAAGCACGCAAACACCGCCACCAAGCTGGACCTGTCGCTGCGCGAAACGCCGCAGTCGGTCACCGTGGTCACCCGCCAGCGGCTGGACGACATGGGCCTGTTCGCGCTGTCCGATGTCATGGGCCAAGTCACCGGCGTGCACGTGTCGGTCACCGACAGCGAGCGCATCAACTATGTGTCGCGCGGCTACAACATCACCAATTTCCAGGTCGATGGCATGCTCAACACCTTCGGTGGGTCGATCAAGACCAACACCGACAGCGTGATCTACGAGCGTATCGAAGTGATCCGCGGCGCCACCGGCCTGACCACCGGTGCCGGCGATCCTTCGGGCACCATCAGCTTCGTGCGCAAGCGCCCCACCGATACCTTCCAGGCCGGTGCCAACCTGACCGTGGGCCGCTGGGGCAACCAGCGCCTGGAAGCCGACCTCGGCGGTCCGGTGGCACTGGATGGGCGCATCCGGGCGCGCGTGGTGGCGGCCAAGCAGCAGAGTGATTCCTTCCGCGATGTGTACCAACTGGACAAGGACGTGTTCTACGGCATCGTGCAGGCCGACGTCACCGACAGCACCCTGCTGGAGCTGGGCTATGAGTACCAGTCGCCGCATACCTCCGGGGTGACCTGGGGCGTGGTGCCGTACTGGGGCGCCGATGGCACGCCGGCGAACCTGCCGCGCTCGACCAACCTGTCAGCCTCGTGGAGTGCCTGGCCGATCGTTGAAAAGACCCGCTTCGTGCGCCTGGAGCAGCAACTCGGCAACGGCTGGTCGGCCAAGGCCAGCCTGACCCACGCCGACCGCGATACCGATGGCAGTGTCTGGTATGGCGCCCAGGGCTATCCGCGCGCGGATGGCACCGGCGTGTCGGCTTACGTTTCGCACTTCAACGAGCAGAGCACGATGGAGGTGTTCGACCTCAACGCCAGCGGTCCGTTCAAGCTGTTCGGGCGCGACCACGAGCTGGTGTTCGGTCTGGGCCGGTCGGTGCGCAAGGGGGAATCCGATGCGCTCGATTTCGACTACACCTCCGCCTATGCGGTGGTGCCGGACTGGCGCAGCTGGACAGGCGATGTGCCGCGCTTGCCGGTCACCCGGCTGGGCTACCTGGCATCGGAAAACGAGCTGAAGCAGAGCGCCGCTTACCTGGCCGCACGGCTGCAGCTGGCTGATCCGCTGCTGGCCGTGGTCGGTGCACGTTATGGCAGCTGGGAAACCAGGACCTGGCGCTATGCCCATGACGCCGCCGGCAACCTGACCGCCACGACCCGCACCGGCTACAAGCCCGATGATTCGCTGACTCCGTACCTGGGTCTGGTGTACGACTTCAACGCGATCTTCAGCGGCTACGTCAGCTACGCCGATATCTTCCAGCCGCAGAATTACCGCGACCGCAGTGGCGACTATCTGGAACCGGTGGTCGGCACGATGTGGGAAGGCGGCCTGAAGGCCGAGTTCTTCGGCGGCCTGCTCAATGCCTCAGCGGCAATCTTCGAAGGCGAGCAGGACAACGTGGCCGAGATCGATGATTCGGTCCCGCCGTCGTCGCTGCCCGATGGCAGCCAGGCCTACCGTTCCACCGGCAAGGGCAACAAGGTGAAAGGCTGGGAGCTGGAAACCCAGGGCAGCATCGGCGAGCACTGGAACCTCTCCGCCGGCTTCGCCCACACCACCATCCGCAACCGTGCCGGCGTGCTGCAGAAGACCACCAACCCGCAGGACACCTTCCGGCTCAACGCCAGCTGGCGCCCGGGCGGCATCGACGGCCGGTTCTGGCTGGGCGGTGGTGCGACATGGCAGAGCGGCATCTGGAACAACAGCACCAAGCCGCGCGCGGACTACCTGACCAGCGGCCGCACCGAAAGTGCGCGCATCCAACAGGATGCGTTCTACCTGGTGAACCTGTCGGCCGGTTACCGCTTCAATCAGAACTTCAGTGCGCAGCTCAACCTCAACAACGTGCTGGACAAGGCGTACTACAACAATGTCGGCTTCTACCAGGGCGTGTACTGGGGCGAACCGCGCAACGTGACCATGACGCTGCGCTGGAAGCTCTGAAGATCTGATGGATGCCGCCGGCGATGTGCCGGCAGCCGGCCACGGATGGCCACCTTTTCCACCGGCAGCGATGCCATCAACCGCAACTGCAGGATCACCGTGGACCGCTCGCCTTCTACTGCCAACACGACCGCCAACACTCGCTTGGCCACGTTCTTCGCCCGCCCCGGCTGGGGGGTGTTTTCGCGCAGCATGGCCGCCATCTTCGGTGGCTACGCGCTGGCCGCGGTGACCAGCGTTTTCTGCGCGCTGGCGTTGCCCGGCGCGCGCGGACAGACCGTGCTGACCGGCATGCTGCTGGCGATCGTGGTGTGTGCCTGCGCGGCGCTGTGGGCCTTTGCCACGCGCACGGCGTTGCGCGCATGGATCGGTATTCTGCTGCCCACCGTGGTGATGGCGGCGGTTGCGCGGGCACTGGGAGCGTGGGCATGAAGAACGGATTCCGCCAGTCGATGGCCTGGCTGCATACCTGGACCGGCCTGCTGGTGGGCTGGCTGCTGCTGTTGATCTTCATGGCCGGCACCGCCAGCTACTACCGCGAGGAAATCAGCCGCTGGATGCGCCCGGAACTGCCGGCCACGACAGTCAGTACCGACGTCGCGGCCGAGCGCGCGGTGCACTACCTGCAGGAACACGCCGGCCACGCCGAGACCTGGTTCGTCACCCTGCCCGACCCGCGCAACCCGGCCATGCGCATGTTCTGGCGCAATCCCGAATCGATGGTCAAGCCGCCGGTGGAAGGCGAGCGCCGCCGCCGCGGTGGCGGACGCTTCGGCGATGCCACGGTCGATCCGAACACCGGCGACAAGCTGGAAGCCCGCGAAACCCGCGGCGGTGAGTTCTTCTACCGCCTGCACTTCGACCTGCACTACATTCCAGTGCTGTGGGCGCGTTACCTGGTGGGCTTCTGCGCGATGTTCATGCTGGTGGCGATCATCACCGGGGTCATCACCCACAAGAAGATCTTCAAGGACTTCTTCACCTTCCGCAAAGACAAGGGCCTGCGTTCCTGGCTGGATTTCCACAACGTCAGCGCGGTGATGGCGCTGCCGTACCACGCGATGATCACCTACACCGGCATCGTTACCCTGATGGTGATGTACCTGCCGTGGGGCATCAAGGCGGCCTACCCGACCGATGAAGATGCGTTCTTCAGCGAAGCGTTCGGCGGCATGCCCGAGGTCAGTACACCGGCCGAAGGGCGCGCTGCACCGCTGCCGATCCAGCAGTTGCTGGACAGCGCGCGCACGCACTGGAAAGGCGTGGATGTGTCCGGCTTCAGCGTCGCCCACCCGGGCGCGGCCAATGCGGTGATCGACATCCGCCAGCGCGATGGCCGCCGCTTGTCCGTCGATACACCGGCGCTGCGCTACGACATGGTGACCGGCACGCTGCTGATGGAATCACCGGCCTCCGGCGCAGCCACTGCCACCCGCGGGGTGATGTACGGACTGCACCTGGCCCGCTTCGCCGACTGGGGGCTGCGTGCGTTGTTCTTCCTGTCCGGCCTGACCGGCTGCCTGATGGTGGCCAGCGGCGTGGTGCTGTGGGCAGTGAAGGAACGGCCCAAACATGCCAAGAGTGGCCGGATCGGCTTCGGCCTGCGGCTGGTGGACGCGCTGAACATCGGCGCGGTGGCGGGGCTGCCGATTGCGTTCGCATCGTACTTCTGGGGCAACCGGCTGCTGCCGCTGCAGCTGCCCGAGCGCGCCGATGCGGAGGTCAGCGTGTTCTTCTACGCTTGGGGCGCGGCCCTGCTGGCAGCGTTCATCTGGCCCAAGCGGCTGATGTGGACTTGGCAGCTGTACCTCGGCGCGGCCCTGTTTGCGTTGTTGCCGCTGCTCAATGCGCTGACCACGCATGCCCATCTGGGCGTGACCATCCCGGCCGGCGACTGGGTATTGGCCGGCTTCGACCTGGTGATGCTGGCCTTCGGCGCAATGCTGGCGATGTGCGGCTGGCGGATGCAGCGCTGGACGCCGCCGTTGAGCGCGGCAGAGAAGAAAAAGCGCGCGGCCGCGGCAGCCGGGGGCAGTGCGGTGCCGATCGAGGCGAAGGCATGATGCTGCTCGCCTTGGGCCTGTCCTTCAGCGCATTCACCGCGCTGTCGCTGGCGATGGAAAAGCACCAGCTGGACCTGCATGGAAAGCAGGCCGCCCCGGTGTCGCGGCGTCGGCAGTGGTCGGGGCTGGGCTGGGTGCTGCTGGGCGCGGCATTCGGGCTGAGCGTGGTCGACCACGGCTGGGCGATGGGACCGGTGCTGTGGCTGGGCACGATGACCATCGCCGGGCTGCTGCTGGCCTTCGGGCTGTACCCGTGGAAGCCACGCTGGATCGCGCCCCTGGCGCTGGCGTTGCCCGCGCTGGGGCTGGTTGCGGCGTTGGTTTGACCGTGTTTGTGGGTGACGACCGTTGGTCGTCACGCTTCAGCGCCCCGCGCGATCCCGGTAGTGACGACCAACGGTCGTCACCCACCGTAAGCGTCGGTCATCACCCACCGGCTGCCATCACAGCGCGCGCAGTTCCCACGCGCGATGGATGCGCGCGTTGCGTTCGAAATCCGGCCCGATGGTGCGCGGGCTGATCTCGCGGCACGTGGCGAACCCGGCGATCGCGTTTTCTTCCAGCTTGAAGCGGCGGAAGTTGTTGGAGAAGTACAGCACGCCGCCCGGTGCAAGCCGGGCCACGGCCGCGCGCAACAGCCGCAGCTGCTCGCGCTGCACGTCGAAATCTTCGGCACGCGCGGAGTTGGAGAAGGTCGGCGGATCGCAGAAGATCACGTCATACAGGCCTTCGTCGGCCTCCAGCCAGGCCATCGCATCGGCCTGCACCAGCAGGTGCTGGTTGCCGCCCTGCCCGTTCAAGGCCAGGTTGTCGTAGCACCACTGCAGGTAGGTCGCTGACAGGTCCACGCTGGTGGTGCTGGCCGCCCCCGCCACCGCCGCCTGCACACTGGCCACGCCGGTGTAGCAGAACAGGTTGAGGAAATGCTTGCCGCGTATCTGTTCGGCCATCGTCCGGCGCAGCGGACGGTGGTCCAGGAACAGGCCGGTATCCAGGTAATCGAACAGGTTCACCCGCAGCAGCGCGTTGTTCTCGCGCACGATGAGGAACTCATCGCGCCGCTCGAAGCGACCGTACTTGCTGCCGCCCTTGCCGCGCTCGCGCGACTTCAGCGCCACCTGCTCCGGCGGCACCTGGAACACCTCGCGCGCGGCCGACAGCAGTTCGTTGCGGCGACGGCGTACGTCGTTCTCGGGGATGGTCGCCGGCGGGGCGTATTCCTGCACGTGCAGGAAGGTGCGGCCCTTGCCGCCGTCTTCCTGGTAGACGTCGATGGCCGCCGCGTATTCGGGCAGATCGGCATCGTAGGCACGGAAGCAGGTCACCTGCTCGCGCGCACGCCAGGTCTTGAACTTCTTCAGGTTCTTGCGGATGCGGTTGGCCACCATCTGCGCGCCTTCGCTGAGTTCGCGCGGCACCGCCGGGTCGCGCTTGGGCACGGCCACCGGATCACAGACGATCAGCGCGCACTCCAGCGCACCGTTGAACATCTGGTACTTCTTGCCGGCACGCAGGCCGGTGGCGAAGGCCAGTTCGTCATCGCCACACAGCAGGCTGGCGCGCCACTGCGGTACCGCCTTCTGCAGGGCATCGCCGAGGCGGCGATACAGCGCCGGATCGGCCGCCAGCCGCTCGTCGTAGGGCGGATTGCAGACCACCGTGCCGATCTCCAGCGGCGGCGCCGGCAGGTCATCGATGTCGGCGCGGGTGAAGGTGATCGCATGCGCGACGCCGGCCACTTCAGCATTCTCGCGTGCCGCGGCGATCGCCAGCGGATCGATATCGCTGCCGAACACCACCGGCTTCAACGCCGCCAGGCCGGCGGTCTCGCGCTCGCGCGCCTCGGTCAACAGGGCCTTCCAGCTATGCTTGTCAAAGCCCAGCCAGCGGCTCGGCGGCAGGCTGCCGTGGCGCATCAGGCCGGGCGCGACGTCGGCGGCCATCAGGGCGCCCTCGATCAGCAGCGTGCCACTGCCGCACATCGGGTCCAGCAGGCCACCCCCGGCAGCATGCAGGCGCGGCCACTGGCCACGCAGCAGCACGGCGGCGGCCAGATTCTCGCGCAGCGGCGCATCATGCGCGGCGCCACGCCAACCGCGGCGGTGCAGCGGGCCGCCACCGAGGTCGATGGAGATCGTGGCCCGGCCTTTGCGCAGGGACAGGTTGATGCGGATGTCGGGCAGATCGGTATTCACCGACGGGCGCTCCAGCCCCTCGCTGCGCATGCGGTCGACCACCGCGTCCTTGATCCGCTGCGCGGCAAAACGCGCATGGGTGATCTTGTCGCCGGACACGTGGGCATCCACGGCCAGAGTCATCTCCGGCTTCATGTGGTCCTGCCACGGCATCATGTGCACGCCGTCATACAGGGCCTGTTCGTCGGGGCATTCGAACTCGGCCAGCGGCCACAGCACGCGGCTGGCCAGGCGTGACCACAGCACCACGCGCTGCGCCTGGGCCAGGTCGCCTTCGGCGTTGGCGCCGGCAATGGTGGCGGTCGCCTTGGCAAGGCCCAGGGCCGACAGCTCGTCGGCAAGCAGGTATTCCAGGCCCTTGGCGCAGGAGACGAAGAAATTCACGGGATCGGTTTCGCAGGTGGGGCGGCCGCTTGCGCGGCGCAGGATCGGGCAGGCCCTGGCAACAGGCCCGCGCCCATGCCGGCGGCACGGGGGCACCATTGTAATCGCTGGCGGGCCGGCCCGCCCTGAAGGGTGGCGGGTGCTGGGACAAGAGCGTGACGACCAACGGTCGTCACCCACCGTGGGCAGAGTCGTCACCCACCGTGGGGAATGGTGGTCATCCACCTTGGGGAATGGTGGTCACCCACCTTCAGGCCTTGGTGGGTGGCGACCGTTGGTCGCCACGCCTTACAGCCGGCGCAGCAGGGCCTCGAAGGCGGCCGCCGATTCGGCCACGTGGTCGTTCAGGCGGTGGCCGTCGTTGACCAGCAGCAGCGAAGCGGCGCGCTTGCGCGCCCATTCGATGACCCCGGCCGCAGGGATCAGTTCGTCATGCCAAGCGTGGACCACGCTGGTGGGGACAGCGGCCGCATCCAGGGCCGGCATGGGGCCCATGGTGGTTGGCGGCACCATCAGGAACAGGCCGGCCACCGGCACCTGCAGCGAGGCGATGGCGGAGATGTAGGCGCCCAGGCTGGAACCTGCCAGCACCACCGGGCCGCGTGCCACGGCCGACGTGGCCCGCTCGATCAGCCGCTGCAGCCGTGCCGGCACATCGCCGAGCCGGCTCACGTCCGCTTTGGCGTCCAGGTCCATGAAGTCGGGCCGCTCGTGGGTCCAGCCCAGGCGCTCGGCAACGTCGGCCAGCGCGGTCACCTTGATGGCATCGGGGCCGCTTTCGAAGCCATGCGAAAGGATGCAGTGGCCGCGGCTCATGCGGACACCGGCAGAACGCGCGCAGGGGTCATTTCGGGAATGCAGTTCATCGCGCAATGCTAGCATCGGCACATGCCGAATCCGCTGATTCCCGGGCTGCAGATCCAGCCGCTGCCCTATCACGACCTGCTGCCACTGCGCGCGACGGATACGCTGCAGACGGTGGTGGTGCATTGCACCGAACTGCCCGACCTGGCCATGGCGCGCCAGTACGGTGAGAAGCCGCTTTACGAGAGCGGCACCGGCAACAGCGGGCACTTCTACATCGACCGCGATGGCAGCGTGTACCAGTACGTGGCCACCGACCGCATCGCCCACCACGTGCGGGGCATGAACGATAAGTCCATCGGCATCGAGCTGGTCAATACGGGCCGTTATCCGGACTGGTTCGACAGCCGTTGCCAGACCATGCCGGAGGCCTATCCCGAAGCACAGATCGCCGCGCTGGTGCGCCTGGTCCAGGCATTGGCGGCGCGGTATCCGTCATTGCGCCACATCGTGGGCCATGACGAGCTGGACCTGGAGCAGATCCCGGCCAGTGACGATGCGGCGAACAAGGTGGCGCGCAAACGCGATCCCGGTCCGTTGTTTCCGTGGCGCGAGGTACAGGCCGCCGTGCCGCTGCAGCACGCCGTGCCGTGAACCAAGCAGATGTGTAGTGGCGAGCTTGCTCGCTACTACGGGTCAGGGAGGCTATGCGCCGGTCGCCACCGGCCGGCTGCCGTCACTGATCCAGCCGCTCCAGGAATCGGCATAGATGCGTGCGCCGTGCAGGCCGGCCGATTCCATCGCCAGCAGCAGATGGCAGGCGGTAACCCCGGATCCACACATCAGCACCACCTGCGCCGGATCATGCGCGCCGATCACCTGCTGCAGTTCGGCGCGCAGTTCATCGGCCGGGCGCATCCTGCCGCCCGCCACGTTCAAGCCGAACGGGCGGTTCACGGCGCCAGGTACGTGGCCGGCCACCGGATCCAGCGGCTCCACTTCACCGCGGAAACGTTCGTTGGCGCGTGCATCGACCAGCCAGCCGGATGCGTGTTTCAGCCGCATTGCCACTTCATCCACGCTGGCCACCTGACGGGCATCGAGGTGGCCGGGATACGGTGGCAGGGCGGCAGGTTGGACGGCCTCGGTGGCCACCGGAAGACCTGCCTGCTGCCACGCCGCGAAGCCACCATCGAGCACGGCCACCTGGCGGTGACCCATCAAGCGCAGCAGCCACCACAGGCGCGCGGCCGCCATGCTGCCTTCGGCTGCGTCGTACACCACCACCTGCGTGTCCGGGCCGATACCCCAGCGACCCACGGTGACAGCGAAGGTCGCGCTGTCCGGCAGCGGATGCCGGCCGTGGCCCACGCTGCGCTTGTCCGATAGATCGTGGTCGAGGTCGGCATACACCGCACCGGGAATGTGCCCGGCGGCGTACTGTGCTGCCCCGGCCTGGGCATCAGCCAGCGAAAAACGCGCATCGACCACGCGCACTGCGGTGCTTGCCGTGGCGCGCGCGTCCACCACGCGGAGCACATCGGCATCGAGCATCGCGGCCAATGATGCCGCATCGACAAGCGGGGTCCAGCTTGCATCGTTGGCGTTCATGACACTTCCTCCAGGCGACGGCGCAGGTTGTACAGGATGGCCGCAGTTGCGCCCCATATGCGCTGGCCGGGCCAGCTGTATTCCAGGACATGGCGCACGCGTCCACGATGGACGATTTCCACGTGGCGCAGGTTGTCCGCTGACATCAGGAAGTCCAGCGGCACCTCGAACACGTCGGCCACTTCGTCAGGCGAGGGCACCGGCTTGAAACCTGGATCAATCACCGCCACCACCGGCGTCACGCGGTAGCCGGTTATGGTCACGAACGGGTCCAGGTAACCCAGGGCCTGCACCTGGCCGGCCGCCAGCGCGATCTCTTCGTTGCTTTCGCGCAGCGCCGCGGCCATCGCATCGGCGTCGTCGGCTTCGGTGCGGCCACCGGGGAAACCCACCTGCCCCCCATGCTGGCGCAGCGCTTCGGTGCGGCGCGTCAGGATCACCTGCGCGCCGGTGGCACGCGGCACGATACCGGCCAGCACCGCTGCTTCGACAAGCGGTCCGGGCGGCAGCAGATCCTCCAGCTCGCTGCGGTTCCAGCCATCCCCCAGCGGCGGCGCATCCAGCGGATGCAGCGCGCGCATCAGGCGTTGATGATCGGCCAGCGAGCCTTCCAATGAAGCTCGGAGCTGCTCGCGCAGTGGCAGGCGATGGTGCATGACGTGCTGCCGTTCGCGCTCGCTCATCGACGACCACCGCGCGATTTCGTCGAGGCTGCGCAGGCAGCCGGTGCACGACCGATGCGGGTCGAGTTCGCATTTTCCAATGCAGGGACTGGGCACGGCACGTGCTGGTTTTTCCGTGGTTTGCACCGCCGTACATTACCGCGAATGGACCGCGGCCGGCACCCGGCGCAAACAAAAACGCGCCGGTGGAAGCCACCGGCGCGTCGGGTTGAACGGTGTTGCTGATTACTTGACGCTGACCAGCTTGATTTCGAACTGCACGGCCACGTTCGGCGGGAACGGGGTACGCGGGTCGGCACCATAGGCCTGTTCCGGCGGCAAGGTCACTTCCCACTTCGAACCGGCCGGCATCTGCAGCAGGGTCTCGCGCATGGCCTTCATTTCCACTTCGCTCAGCTTCATCGCAGGAATCTGCTGGGCGGGGCGTGCTTCAGCCGGACGGGTGCCGTACGGGAACGGACCGGCCACTTCCAGCTGCACGGTGCTGGCCTGCGTCGGCTTGGCGCCCTTGCCGGCTTCGATCACGCGGTACTGCACGCCGCTGGCCAGGGTCTGCACGCCGGCCTTGGCCTTGTTGGTGGCCAGGAACTGGGTGCTCTTGGTCTTGTTTTCAGCAGCAGCCTTGTCGTACTCGGCCTTGGCGGCCTGCGCACGACCCTGTTCGCGCTTCTGGAACGCTTCAACGGCCGGCTTCAGCTGGTCGGCGGTAATGGCCGGCTGCTTCTTGGCGTAGGCATCCTGCAGGCCCTTCACCACCGAGTTGATGTCCAGCTGCTCACCGCGACCGGTCAGCTCGGCAAGGTTGTTGCCGTAGTCATAACCGAAGTAATAGCTGAGCTTGCCCTTTTCGGACGCAACGTCCTGGGCGAAGGCATTGCCCGTCAGGGCCAGGGCCGCGACGGCGACCGCGATAGAACGCAACTTCATCAAACAATTCTCCAGGGGTGGTAACTCAGGGGGCGTTTTCGCCGCCCTGAGGCGACGGGTTAGGATAGCGGCCGCGAGGGGGGTTCCGCTACTGACAACGCAGGCTTTGACCTGATTGCGTTTCAAGAGTTCAACATCACTGTTTTTTAACGTTTCTGGAGATTCCGCGTGGCCGACGCCCCGATTACCGCCCCCGTTGCCGTAATGGACCACGGTGCCATCCGCACCGTGACGGTGCAGCGGCCGGAGAAACTCAATGCACTCAACGGGGAAACCCTGCGCGCGCTGGCTGCGTCCTTCGAGGACGCCGCCCGGGACCCGGCCGTACGCGTTGTGATCCTGACCGGCGCCGGGCCGAAAGCCTTCGTTGCAGGGGCTGACATCAGTGAGATGAACACCCTGTCGGCCGTGGAGGGGCGGGACTTTTCCCTTCTGGGACAGCGCCTTATGCGTCAGATCGAGCGGATGCCCAAGCCGGTCATCGCACGCGTGAACGGGTTCGCACTGGGCGGCGGGCTGGAGCTGGCCATGGCCTGCCACCTGCGCATTGCCGTCGATACCGCCCGGCTGGGCCAGCCGGAGATCACCCTGGGGCTGATTCCCGGCTTCGGCGGCAGCCAGCGCCTGCTGCGCCTGTGCGGACGCGCCGCCACGCTGGAACTGTGCCTGCTGGGCACTCCCATCGATGCCGCACGTGCGCTGCAGCTGGGCCTGGTGAACGAAGTCGCCGGCGCCGACGCGCTGGATGCGCACGTGGCCGCGCACGCCGAACGCCTCGCAAACGCGGCGCCGCTGGCCCTGCGGGCGCTGCTCGATGCGGTGCATGTAGGCGGCGAATGCAGCCTGGAATCGGGTCTGGAATACGAAAGTGCGCAGTTCGGGCTGCTGTTCGCCACCCAGGACATGCGCGAAGGCACCAGCGCCTTCCTTGAACGCCGCCCTGCCGTATTCCAGAACCGCTGAACCATGGCACGTGCGATCGACCCTGCAGTGCTGTTGGAACGGGTGTTGGCCGACGACCTGGATGGCGCGGTACAGGCTGGCCTGATGGAGTACGCGCCCGGTGAGGCCGATCCCAGCCGGGTGCCCGGGCATCCGGATCTGCCGCAGCGGTTGCTGCAGGCCCAGCACCAGCTGCGCCAGGCTTGGGCAGCACGGGAGCGCTACCGGGCACGTGCGGTACGCCTGGCGCGCCGCGAAGCCGAGCGCGACGCGCGCCGCGCACCGCCGCCGGCACCCGACCAAAAGCCCGCCCTGCCCTATGCCGCCGCGGCGATCCTGGCGCGCGCCAAGGCGCGGGCGGCCGTCCCCAAAGGAAGCTGATGGCTACCGCCAGCAAGACCGCACGCGCGCCTGCGCGGCGTACCGCGAAGATGCCGCGCGCCGACGTGGTGGAGATGTTCACCCGGTTGCGCGAGCTCAATCCGCATCCGAAGACCGAACTGGAGTACAGCTCGCCGTTCGAGCTGCTGGTGGCCGTGGCGCTGTCGGCGCAGGCCACCGACGTGGGCGTCAACAAGGCCACGCGCAAGCTGTTTCCGGTGGCCAACACGCCGCAGGCGATCCTGGACCTGGGCGAAGAAGGCCTGAAGCGCTATATCTCCACCATCGGCCTGTTCAACGCCAAGGCGAAGAACGTGATCGCCGCCTGCCGCCTGCTGGTGGAGCAGCACGGCAGCGCGGTGCCGGAAGACCGCGCCGCGCTGGAAGCCCTGCCCGGCGTGGGCCGCAAGACCGCCAACGTGGTGCTCAACACCGCCTTCGGGCAGCCGACCATGGCGGTGGACACGCATATTTTCCGGGTGTCCAACCGTACCGGGCTGGCACCGGGCAAGGATGTGCGCGCCGTTGAGGACGGGCTGATGAAGGCGATTCCAGGGGAGTTCCTGCGCGATGCGCACCACTGGTTGATCCTGCACGGGCGCTATGTGTGCAAGGCGCGCAAGCCCGACTGCCCGCAGTGCGTGATCCACGATCTGTGCCTCTACAAGGACAAGACACAAAGCGCCTGAAGCCATTGCGCGGCCTGCCATCCCGACGCAATCCTGCCGTCATATGGATCGGGCCTGATAAGGGCCCTGCGCCACGGCAAAGGCCGTGGCGGCCGGGGCGCGTTCGCGAACTGTCATATTTACGCAATCTTCACGATCTAGCCTGCGCGCATCTTCCCACCTGCCTGCAAGGCTACTTTCTCCATGAAACTGCATCGCCAACTTCTCACTGCGGCCGTTGCGGCTGCGCTGTTCGTCCCGGCCGCCCACGCTGAAGTGGCCATCGATGTGATCGGCGGTTCGGAGATCACCTTCGAAGGCCTGGTCCAGGCCGATGGCAACTGGTTCGACAATGATGTAGCCGACCTCAACGGCGGCGATGCAGCCAACGGCAAGGACAGCGAGTTCGAGCTGCGCCGTGCCGAACTGGTGCTCAAGGGCAAGGGCCCGGGCAACGTGGAATGGGTGGTCGGCTACGACGCGAAGGCCGACAAGTTCCTCGACACGAACATCAAGTACAAGCTGGGCGGCAACAGCAGCCACTTCATCCAGCTGGGCCAGTACAAGCAGCCCAACAGCCTGGAAGAACTGTCCAGCACCAAGAACAACGACTTCATCTCCAAGGCCGCGGTGACCAACACCTACGCCGTGGCGCGTCGCCTCGGCGGTGCCTGGGGCTACGGCCAGGACAACTGGTCGGTGACCGCCAGCGCCTTCGGTCGCGAACTGACCCGCAACCTCGCCCACGGCAGTGGCTACGGCGCGCGCGGCACCTTCGCCCCGATCAACGAAAAGGGCCAGGTGCTGCATTTCGGCCTGAGCTACGTGGCCTATGACACCGACGCGGACACCCTGCGCGTGCGTGCCCGTCCGAATGCCGACCTCGCCACCGTGCGCCTGATCGACAGCGGCAACATGGTCGACACCGACAACGTCACCACCCTGGGCGTGGAAGCGATGTACATCGGTGGCCCGTTCAAGGCGCAGGGTGAGTACTACAGCAGCAAGGCCAAGCGCATGGCCAACGACAACTACACCAGCGATGGTTTCTATGTCAGCGGCCTGTGGAACATCACCGGCGAAACCTGGGGCTACAAGGGCGGCGTACCGGGCACCGGCCTGCCGGACAACCCCGCCAGCGGCATGTGGCAGCTTGGCGCACGCTATGACCACATGGACCTCAACGACGGCAACCTGAGCGCCAACCCGGTCGCCGGACGTCCGCCGATCGTGGACGGCGTGCTCGGCGGCAAGATGGATATCTGGACCGTGGGCGTGAACTACTACTGGCGCTCCAACACCAAGTTCGCCCTGAACTACGTGATGGTGGACAGCCAGAAGTACAGCTCCAGCGTGCGTGGCTTCGTCAATGACGACCCGAACATCCTGGAAGCACGCCTGCAGTTCTTCTGGTAAAACCTGCAGTTGCAACACGCTGATCAGCAGGGGCACGGCATTGCGCCGTGCCCTTCTGCGTTTGTGGGCACCTTCCCGCCGTCTGGTCGGTTTTTACGCTGTCATGGATGCGTCATGTGACAGTCGCGCTGGTGTCACGCAATCGTTATGGAATGTGCAGCGACACGACGGGTACCCACCCGTCCACCACCCAGGAGCCATCCCCGTGATCCACGCCTTCAAGTCGCGCGCCGCCGTCGCCATCCTGGCCGCGTCGTCCGTCTTCGCCGCCAACGCCGCTGATGTGACCGGCGCCGGCGCGTCCTTCATCTTCCCCGTGATGTCCAAGTGGTCGGCCGATTACACCGTCGCCACCGGCAAGAAGGTCAATTACCAGTCCATCGGTTCCGGCGGTGGCATCGCGCAGATCAAGGCCGCCACGGTCGACTTCGGTTCCTCCGATGCGCCGCTGAAGCCGGAAGAGCTGGCTGCTGCAGGCCTGGCCCAGTTCCCGTCGGTGATCGGCGGCGTGGTGCCGGTGATCAACGTGGCCGGCATCGCCCCGGGCGCGCTGAAGCTGGATGGCGCCACCCTGGCCAACATCTTCCTGGGCAAGATCAAGACCTGGAACGACCCGGCCATCGCCGCGCTGAACCCGGGCCTGACCCTGCCGGCGGCGAAGGTCACCATCGTGCACCGCTCCGACGGTTCGGGCACCACCTTCAACTTCGTCAACTACCTGTCCAAGGTCAGCCCGGAGTGGAAGACCAAGGTCGGTGAAGGCACCTCGGTCCAGTGGCCGGCCGGCATCGGCGGCAAGGGCAACGAAGGCGTCGCTGCCTACGTGAAGCAGATCAAGGGCGGCATCGGCTACGTCGAACTGTCCTACGCGCTGCAGAACCGCATGTCCTACGCTTCGATGAAGAACGCCGCCGGCAATGTCGTGCAGCCGTCGGACACCACCTTCGCCGCCGCTGCCGCCAGCGCCGACTGGGCCAACGCCAAGGACTTCTACCTGGTGATGACCAATGCACCGGGCGCCCAGGCTTGGCCGATCACCGCCACCAACTTCATCCTGGTGCGCAAGCAGCCGCGCAACGTGGCCAATGCGAAGGCGACCCAGGACTTCTTCCGCTGGATCTACAAGAGCGGCGACAACCAGGCCAAGCAGCTGGACTATGTGCCGCTGCCGGACAGCCTGGTGCAGCAGATCGAAACGTACTGGACGCAGAACCTGAAGTACTGATCCATCACGACATGGGGCCGGCGGGGACTCTCTCCCTCCGCCGGCCCCGTCCGGGGCGCGTGACCTTTCCAGGGTTGCGCGTTTTTTTTTGCGCCCGGTCTTGCTCGCGTGCATGCTCGGGCGAGTGGGCGAAGGGAGCTGGGCAGGACACGCCGCAAGTACGTCCATGTAGGCTTCTGTTCGGCTCCTGCCTCACAGAGTCCTGCCCAGCTCCCTTCGCCCACTCCTGACAGACTGCGGGCGCGGTGGGGGTGAAAGGCGAGAGCAGAAGCCGCGCAGTTCTGGTCCCCCGCGCGGGAAGCGGGCGCTGGCGTGGGGGTGTGAAAGGCCCGTCATATGGTGACGTGGCGGGTGTTCGTGACCTGCGTCATCAGGCTGTAACAAAAACATCATTTCATAGCCGCAACCGCCGGACAGACCGGCAACCTACCGCTATGGAGTGACGCATGAAACTGCAGAAGGCCGGCCTGGCCACCCTTTCCCTGGCCATTGCCCTCGGCCTGTCGGCCTGCGGCGGCAACGAAGCGCCGACCGCCCAGCAGCCGGCCGATGGTTCCACTGCCGCGGCCCCGGCCGCCGGTGACAAGGTCAGCGCCGAAGTCTCCGGCGCCGGCGCTTCCTTCATTTTCCCGCTGGTGTCCAAGTGGTCGGCCGATTACAACGCGGCCAGCGGCGCCAAGATCAACTACCAGTCGATCGGCTCCGGCGGCGGCATCGCCCAGATCAAGGCCGGCACCGTTGATTTCGGGTCGTCGGACAAGCCGCTCAGCAGCGAAGAGCTGGCCCAGTCCGGCCTGGCGCAGTTCCCGTCGGCGATCGGCGGCGTGGTGCCGGTGGTCAACATCGAAGGCCTGGAGCCGGGCAAGCTGCGCCTGAGCGGCGCCCTGCTGGCCGACATCTTCCTGGGCAAGATCAAGACCTGGAACGACCCGGCCATCGTCGCCGCCAACCCGGGCGTGACCCTGCCGGAAGGCAAGATCACCCTGGTGCACCGCTCCGATGGTTCGGGCACCACCTTCAACTTCACCAACTACCTGTCCAAGGTCAGCGCGGACTGGAAGGGCAAGGTCGGCGAAGGCACTTCGGTGCAGTGGCCGGACGGCGTGGGTGGCAAGGGCAACGAAGGCGTGGCTTCGTACGTGAAGCAGATCAAGGGCTCGATCGGCTATGTCGAACTGGCCTACGCCCTGCAGAACAGCATGCCGTACACCTCCATGCAGAACGCGGCCGGCACCTGGGTGCAGCCGAGCGCTGAAACCTTCGCCGCCGCTGCCGCCAGCGCCGACTGGGCCAGCGCCAAGGACTTCAACCTGGTCATCACCAATGCACCGGGTGAGCAGGCCTGGCCGATCACCGCCACCAACTTCATGCTGATGCAGAAGCAGCCCAAGGATGCCAAGCGCAACCAGGACGCACTGGCGTTCTTCAAGTGGGCCTTCGAAAACGGCCAGGCGCAGGCCAACGAGCTGCACTACGTGCCGCTGCCGGCCGAGCTGGTCACCCAGATCGAAGCCTACTGGGGTACTGAACTGAAGTGATGCCGGCACGGTGCCCGCCCCGCGCGGGCACCGTCCTTTCGAGTACCGCGTCACCCCGCCCCCAACTGGCCGCGTCGCCTATCCCATGAATGCCATCGCACAGCCTGCCGCCGTACCTTCCACGCGTGATGCGCGTGACGCCCGCAATGACCGCCTGTTCCGATGGGTGCTGGTCGGCACCGTCATCTTCGTCCTGGCCGCGCTGGCCTGCGCCGCGCTGTCCATGCTGTGGGGCGGACGCCACGCCCTGGAAGCGCAGGGCCTGAGCTTCTTCTACTCCTCCGAATGGAATCCGGTGGAGAACAAATTCGGTGCGCTGGCACCGATCTACGGCACCCTGGTCACCGCGCTGATCGCGATGGTCATCGCCGTACCGGTGAGCTTCGGCATCGCCTTCTTCCTGACCGAAGTCGCCCCGCGCTGGATGCGCGGCCCGGTCGGTACGGCCATCGAACTGCTGGCCGGCATTCCTTCGATCATCTACGGCATGTGGGGCCTGTTCGTGCTGGTGCCGGTGATGACCGAGTACGTGACCCCCTTCCTCAATGAAACCCTGGGCGAATGGCCGATCATCGGCCCGATGTTCCAGGGTCCGCCGCTGGGCATCGGCATGCTCACCGCCGGCTTCGTGCTGGCCATCATGGTCATTCCCTTCATCTCTTCGGTGATGCGCGAAGTGTTCCTCACCGTGCCGACCCGCCTGAAGGAATCGGCCTATGCGCTGGGCTCGACCAAATGGGAAGTCAGCTGGGACATCGTGCTGCCCTACACCCGCTCGGCGGTGATCGGCGGCATCTTCCTCGGCTTGGGGCGCGCCCTTGGCGAGACCATGGCGGTGGCCTTCGTGATCGGCAACAGCGTGCGCCTGTCGCCTTCGCTGCTGGAGCCGGGCACCACCATCGCCGCGCTGATCGCCAATGACTTCGGCGAAGCCACCGAGACCTACCGTTCCGCCCTGCTGCTGCTCGGCTTCGTCCTGTTCATCGTCACCTTCGTGGTGCTCGCCATTGCCCGCCTGATGCTGATGCGCCTGTCCCGCAAGGAGGGCAACTGATGTCCACTGCCACTGAATCGCTGTATCTGCGCCGCCGCATCGGCAACATCGTGGCGATCCTGCTCTCCGTCGTCACCGCGCTGTTCGGCCTGTTCTTCCTCGGCTGGATCCTGTGGACGCTGTTTTCCAAGGGGTTGCCGGGTATCAACTGGGCGCTGTTCACCCAGATGACCCCGCCGCCCATGCAGGAAGGCGGCCTGGCCAATGCCTTCTACGGCAGTGCGGTGATGTGCGCCATGGCGATCGGCATCGGTACCCCGCTGGGCGTGCTGGCCGGGACCTGGCTGGCCGAGTACGGCAACTTCCGCAAGGCCGGCACGGTGGTCCGTTTCGTCAACGACATCCTGCTGTCGGCCCCGTCGATCGTGCTGGGCCTGTTCGTCTACACGCTGTTCGTGATGCAGACCGGAGGCAGCTTCTCCGCCTTCGCCGGTGCGCTGGCGCTGGCCTTCATCGTGCTGCCGGTGGTGGTGCGCACCACCGACGAGATGCTGCGCCTGGTGCCTTCGCAGATGCGCGAAGCGGCGCTGTCGCTGGGCATCCCGCAGTGGAAGGTCACCGTGCAGGTGCTGTACCGCAGCGCCTCGGCCGGCATCGTCACCGGCATCCTGCTGGCGCTGGCGCGCATTTCCGGCGAGACCGCCCCGCTGCTGTTCACCGCCTTCGGCAACCAGTACTGGAGCAGCAATGTGTTCCAGCCGATGGCTTCTGTGCCGGTGGTGATGAACCAGTTCGCCGGCAGCCCGTACGAATCCTGGCAGGTGCTGGCCTGGGCCGGCGCACTGGTGCTGACCGTCTTCGTGCTCCTTATCAGCCTGAGCGCACGCGGCATCCTGCTGCGCAACCGTATCTCCCATGACTGACCTTTCCGCGGACACTGCCATGAACGATCTTTCCAACGCCGTGCCGATGCAGCGCATCGTGGTCCCGGCCTCGCATGAATCGCTTGCCACCCCGGCGCCGGTCAAGCTGGCCGCGCGTGGACTGGACTTCTACTACGACAAGTTCCATGCCCTGAAGGGCATCGACATCGAAGTGCCGGAGAAGCGAGTCACCGCGCTGATCGGCCCTTCCGGCTGCGGCAAGTCGACCCTGCTGCGCATCTTCAACCGCATCTACGCGCTGTACCCGAAGCTGGAAGCCCGTGGTGAGGTGCTGCTGGATGGCGAGAACATCCTGTCGCCGAAGTACCCGATGAACCGCCTGCGCAGCAAGGTCGGCATGGTGTTCCAGAAGCCGGTGCCGTTCCCGATGACCATCTTCGAGAACGTGGCCTACGGCATCCGCCACCACGAAAAACTGTCCAAGGCGGACATGAACGACCGCGTGGAGCATGCGCTGCGCCAGGGCGCGCTGTGGGACGAAGTGAAGGACAAGCTGGGCCAGAGCGCGCTGGGCCTGTCCGGTGGCCAGCAGCAGCGCCTGTGCATCGCACGCGCCGTCGCCCTGCGCCCGGACGTGCTGCTGCTGGACGAACCGACCTCCGCGCTGGATCCGATCTCCACCAGCCGCATCGAGCAGCTGGTGGAGGAGCTCAAGCACGATTACACCATCGTCATCGTGACCCACAACATGCAGCAGGCCGCGCGTGTTTCCGACTACACCGCCTTCATGTACCTGGGCGACCTGATCGAGCATGACCGGACCGAAGTGATCTTCTCGCAGCCCAGCAAGCAGCAGACCGAAGACTACATCACCGGCCGCTTCGGCTGATCCGACGCACGCCCTTTTTCGAGAGCATAGACATGAACCTTCCCAACGACCACATCGTCAAGAGTTACGACGAAGAGCAGCAGCGCCTGGTCGCCGAAATCGTGCGCATGGGCGAGATGGCCGTGGCACAGCTCGAGGCGTCGATGGACGTGATCGAGAAGCGCGACGAGAATGCTGCCCGCCGCATCATCGCCAACGACGAAGCCATCGACGCGCTGGAACAGCAGATCAGCCACGACGTCATGCGCCTGTCGCTGCGTGGCCCGATGGCGCGCGACCTGCGCGAGATCCTCGCTGGCCTGCGCATCCCGGCCGACATCGAACGCATTGGCGACTATGCCGCCAACGTGGCCAAGCGCTCCATCGCGCTGGGCAAGGTGCCGCCGCTGCCGCAGATCCAGGGCCTGCGGGCTCTCGGCCGCTTGGCTGCGGTGCAGGTGCGCCGGGCCATCGAGGCCTACCGGGACAACGACGTGGAAGCGGCGCTGGCGCTGCGCGAAGACGACGCCCGCCTGGATGCGCAGTACACCGCGCTGTTCCGCGAGCTGCTGACCTACATGATGGAAGACCCGCGCAACATCACCCCCTGTACCCACCTGCTGTTCATGGCCAAGAACCTGGAACGGGTCGGCGACCACGCCACCAACATCGCCGAGAACGTCTGGTTCCTGGTGCATGGCGAACAGCCGCTGCCGCCGCGCGAGAAGCGCGACGAGACCTCCAGCGCTGCGGAGTGATCCCCCCGGCGTGGCAGTGCCCGGAAGCCGAGCCCTGCTCGGCTTTCCTCGTTCATGGCCCCTGGAGGGGGCGACCGGCGGCCTCTGTTAGAATTCGGGTATGACTGACACCCCGCTGCCCCCGCCCGTCGACGCCCCTGCCCCGCCTCCTGCCACGCACCGTGCGATGTCGCAGCGCTTCCGCGGCTTCCTGCCGGTGGTGGTGGACGTGGAAACCGGCGGCTTCGACTGCCGACGCAATGCCCTGCTGGAAATCGCGGCGGTTCCCATCGAAATGGACGACAACGGGCTGCTGTACCCGGGCCAGACGGCCAGCGCGCATGTAGTGCCGGCCGAAGGCCTGGAGATCGATCCCAAGTCGCTGGAGATCACCGGCATCATCCTGGACCACCCGTTCCGGCTGGCCAAGGAAGAGAAGCACGCGCTGGACCACATCTTCACCCCGGTGCGTGCGGCGATGAAGAAGTACGGTTGCCAGCGCGCGATCCTGGTCGGCCATAACGCGCATTTCGACCTGGGATTCGTCAACGCCGCGGTCGAGCGCGTGGGCCACAAGCGCAACCCGTTCCACCCCTTCAGCGTGTTCGACACGGTGACCATGGCCGGCATCGCCTACGGCCAGACCGTACTGGCCCGCGCCGCCACTGCGGCAGGACTCGGCTGGGATGCCGAAGAGGCGCACAGCGCGGTTTATGACACCGAGCAGACCGCCAAACTGTTCTGCACGATCGCCAATGCCTGGCCGCGCTGAGCTGCATTGGAAGCGCGACGACCACCGGTCGTCACCCACGTGGACGAGCATCGGTTGACCCGAGTGGGTCAGCCGATGCTCGTGCGATCGCGACCGTCGCTCTTGGCGCGGTAAAGCGCGCGGTCGGCGCGCTGGTACAGCAGCTTGGGCGTGCGGTCGGCCGGGTCCAGCTCCACCAGGCCGGCGCTGAAGGTGACCCGCAGGTCCGGGATCCCGGCCCAGTCCGGATGGTCGTGGAACAGCCCGTGCAGGCGAGCGCAGACCTGCGCCGCTTCCTCCAGCCGGGTGTCGTTGAGCAACAGGGCGAACTCTTCACCGCCGGTGCGCGCAGGCAGGTCCGAATCGCGGCAGGCGGAGGCCAGCACCTGCGCCACCTCGACCAGCACCGCGTCGCCCACGCTGTGCGAATGGCGGTCGTTGACGTTCTTGAAGTGATCCACGTCAAGCACCACCAGGCACAGCGGATGCCCGCTGCGCTGCGAACGGGCGAAGTCACGCGCCATCGTTTCGTCGAAGGCACGGCGGTTCGGCAGGCCGGTCAGTGCATCTTCGCGGGCCTGGCGTTCGAACGCCTCGGACTGCAGCGCCAGCCGGTCCACCAGGTCGCTCTTCTCTGAATTCAACGCATGCAGGTGCACGGTCTGCGCCTGCAGGTCGCGCGTGGCCTCGTCCACCATGCGCGCCAGGCGGATATTGGAGGTCTTGTAGCGGTTGATCAGGAAACGGTACAGGGCGATCAGCGCGGCCAGCAGCAGCAGCGCCGCCACCGCCTGCACGCTGTGCCGCTGCCACCAGAACGGCTCGATGGTGAACGACCACACCGCTTCACTGTCACTCCAGGCGCCGCCTGGATGCGCCGCCGATACATGCAGGGTGTAATCACCCGGCGGCAGGCCGATGAACTCCACGCTGCGTTGCTGCCCGCGCTCCACCCAGCCACTGTCCAGTCCGTCCAGCCGGGTGCGGTAGCGGATCCGTTCGGACATCAGGTAGCTCAAGCCGACAAAGCTCACCGCCAGCCGTCGCCCGCCTTCGATGCGATTGCGCTCGCTGCCTTCCCAATGGATGGGTGCGCCGTCCACCTGCACGTTCTCGATCGCCGCCGGCGGCGCCAGACGCTCGCGGAAGCGCTGCAGCCGCAACGGATCAACCATGCTCAGGCCGCCGGCGGTCACCACCCAGTAGGTGCCGTCCTGGCGCAACAGCGCCGCCGGACCGGAACTGCCGTTGGCCTGCGAGTTCGCCATCCCGTCGATTTCGTTGTAACGCTCCACGTCCAGGCGCGGGGCGCGGCCGTCGGCCACTTCGTTGAGCATGCCCATGTCGGTACGCAGCACGCCGCGGTTGCTGCTGATCCAGACGTTGCCCACTTTGTCCGGCACCAGCTGGAACACCGTGTCCACCGGCATGCCCTGCTCCAGCCCGACGCGCGAAAGCACGCCGTGCTGATAGCGATAGAGACCGCGGTCGCTGCTGATCCACATCGCATCGCCGATCTGCTGGAACCCGAACACACTGCGCCCCCCGCCCAGTCCGGCCAGGTCGATGTACTGCACGGTATCGCCGCGCAGCACGCGGATGCCTTCGATGGTGCCGATCCACAGGTTGCCGGCGGCATCGTGGGCCAGCGCGGTGATCAATGCGGTCGGCATGCCTTCCATGCGCGGCAGGCTGGCACCCTTCTCATCGATGCGTGCCACGCCCCTCTGGGTACCGGCCCACACCACGCCCTGCGCATCGATGCTGATCGCGCGGATGTTGCCGATAGGCACCCCGTCGACGCTGTCATAGGTGCGTTCGGGATGCCCGCTTTCGTCCAGCCGCATCACCCCGTCACCGAAGGTGCCTACCCATACAGCGCGGTCCCTGCCCTGTGCCAGGCTCAGCACCGATGGGGGCTTGCCGCCCCGGTTATGCAGGATGACCGGTGCGAAACGACCGTCCGCGCCGCGCCGGTCCAGGCCGCTGGCGCTGCCGACCCACAGCGTGCGCTGCGCATCTTCCAGCACCGTGCGCACGTAGTCACCGCTCAGGCCGTCGCGCTCGGTATAGCTGGCGAACAGGGTTTCGCGCAGCCGGTACAGCCCGCCATTGGCGCCGACCCAGATGCTGCCTTCGGCATCCTCGCGCAGGCTCACCACCCGCCCGCCGGGCAGGTTCAGGCCCGCCGGCAGGCGCTCCAGTCCGTGCTGTGAAATGCGCAGCAGGCCCTGGTTCTCCGTACCCAGCCACAGATCGCCGTGGCGATCCTGCAGCATGGCGGTCAGGTGGATCTGCCCTGGCAGGCGATGGACCAGGTGCGGTGTATCGTCCTGCAACCGGTACAGGCTCTCCCCGCCGACGATCCACAGCACCCCATCGGGAGCGCGGTAGGGCCACACCAGACCGCTACCCACGCCCCAGGCGGCTGGCGCGCGCTTGAGCGTGCCATCGGTATCGCGCAGCACCAGGCCGTCCAGGGTTCCGATCCAGACCCGGTCCTGCGCATCGACCACCAGCTTGGTGAAGTTCAGCGCGAACGGCAGATCCTTCGGTGGCGCCTCGTAGACCATCTTCCCGTCCGGCCCCAGATAGCCGATTCCCTTGCCTTCGAACAACAGCCACAGGCGGCCATGGCTGTCCATCTGCATCGCCTGGATGAGAACCTGTGGAGTGTGCTGCTGGCGCTGCCACACGTCCCACTGGCCATCGGTCGAACGCCGGGTGATGTTGCCGCGCGAATCGCTGATCCACAGCCCGCCCTGCCGGTCCACCAGCAGCGAGCCCACGCCGTTGTCGCGCAGGCCGGGGCGCGTGCTGCGGTCGAAGACGGTGAAATCCAGGCCGTTGTAACGCACCAGGCCTTCCCAGGTGGCAAACCACAGGTGGCCTTCGGGGGTCTGGGCGATGTCGCGCAGCGAGTTGTGCGGCAGGCCATTGCGTGAGGTCCATACATCGATGGCGTAGTCGCGCAGCGGCGGCGCGCCGCCGCCGTGCGCGGATGCCGGCAGGCAGCCCACCAGCATCAGCAGCCCCAGCAGCACGTGCAGCGCCAGGCGCCGCAAGCCGGCCACGTCTCCATCGCGCCGCCGCGCGATGGCTTGAATCCCCCGGTGCCTCATCGCAGCGCGTCAGCTCCCGGCATACGATGGCACCGACGCACGCGCACGCAAGTGCGCCGTGCGCCCTTGCGGGCAGGGGCGGGATCGATCTGGTTCATCGGGTTGACGCTGGGAAGATATGCGCATCATAGGCAAATCCGCGCCCGCCTGTGTCAAGCCCCGCCGCGCGAGGCGGCCATCACCGGCGCCGGCCAATAAACGACTGCATCCAGACCGCCGCCTGCGCGGTTCTCCAGGCTCACCCGGGCGCCGTCCTTGCCGGCCAGGGCGCGGGCGATGGTCAGGCCCAGTCCGGCCCCGCCGGTTTCCCGCGAACGCGAGGTTTCCAGCCGCACGAAGGGATCGAACACGCTGCGCAGCTCGTCTTCGGCCAGCCCGGGGCCCTGATCGCTGATGCGCACCCGCACGCCCTTGCCATCCCGTTCGGCCCGCACGCTGGCCGACTGCCCGTACATCAGCGCGTTGTCCAGCAGGTTGCTGAAAAGACGGCGCATGGCCAGCGGCCGCAGCATCAGCACCGCGCCACAGCCGCCATCGAAGCGGGCGTCGGCGCCGGCTTCCACGGCATCTTCCACCAGGCTTTCCAGCAGCGAATCCAGGTCCAGTGGCGCCCGCTGTTCGGCGCTTTCGGCGCTGCGCGCCAGCTCCAGCCCTTCGCGGATCAGCGCCTGCATGGCCGCCAGGTCAGCGATCAGGCGCTCGCGCAGGGCTTCGTCTTCCACGTTCTCAAGCCGCAGGCGCAGGCGCGTGACCGGCGTCTGCAGGTCATGGGTGATCGCCGCCAGCATGTGGGTGCGCTCGGCCAGGTGCCGCTGCAGTTGCTGCTGCATGGCATTGAAGGCCTCGGCGGCGCGCTGGACTTCCAGCGGGCCGGTGACCGGCATCGGCTCGCGGTGCAGGTCCTGGCCCAGCTCCTGCGCAGCGCTGGCCAACCGCTGCAGCGGCGCACTGGCCATCCGCGCGACGGCATACGCCAGCACGGCGATGGCCAGCACCAGCAGGCTCAGGAACAGCGGATCCACTGCCAGCACGCCGTTGTGCGCCACTGCAGGCGATTCCAGCGCCAGCGCCAGCGCGGTGCCATCGGACAGGGTCAACTGCACTGCGCGGCAACGCGGTGGGATGAAGGCCGGATCGCGCTCGCGCGGCGGCCGGTTGCGGTGCTTGTCCTTGTCCGGCGGCGGCAGCAGGTCTTCCATGCGCGGCAGGCAGGCCCGGAAGGAAGTGAAATGCACC
The DNA here is from genome assembly GCF_002836635.1 of Stenotrophomonas sp. Bg11-02. NCBI lineage: Bacteria > Pseudomonadati > Pseudomonadota > Gammaproteobacteria > Lysobacterales > Lysobacteraceae > Stenotrophomonas > Stenotrophomonas sp. Bg11-02. Next base: position 166,194 of record NZ_PJAY01000060.1, on the reverse strand, counting down.
GACGCACTGGCCACCGGACCGGGGCGCGCCGCCAGCACGTCCATCAACGCGCTGTCCGCCCTGCCCTGGCGGGCACCGGGCAGCAGCACGCGCACGCTGGGACCGCCCGCCGCCAGCAGCCGCTCACGCAGTTCCGGATTGCCGTCCAGCAGGTTCACGTAGCCCTGCAGGCGGTCGGCGATGCGGGTCAGGTTCTGCCGTTCGAACTCCTGCTGCCGCTTGGCGCCGGCCAGCAAGGTCGCGCCGATCGCCGCCACGCTCATGCCCAGCAGCAGGATCACGAACAGCCGGCCCACCATCGAAGACAGGAAGCGGCGCAGCCGGCTCATTCCAGCGTCACCGCCGCAGCCAGCACATAGCCTTCGTTGCGCACGGTCTTGATCAGGCCATCAGGGCCACCGTCATCGGCCAGCTTGTTGCGCAGGCGACTGACCTGCAGGTCGATCGCGCGGTCCTGCGATTCGTAGTTGCGCCCGGTACTGAGGGCGACCAGCTGTTCGCGCGAGAGCACCTTGTTGGCGTGCCCGACGAATACCCGCAGCAGGCGGAACTCAGCACCGGACAGCACCACCACGCGACCATCGGGATCGACCAGGTGGCGGTGTTCGAGGTCGAAGATCCAGCGCGAGAAGCGCGCACGGCGGATCGCCAGCGGCTCCAGGTTGGCCGGCAACGCTTCGGTCCTGCGCAGCACGTTGCGGATGCGCGCCAGCAGCTCACGCGGTTCGAACGGCTTGGCCAGGTAATCGTCGGCCCCCATTTCCAGCCCCAGCACGCGATCGATGGGTTCGGCGCGTGCAGTGAGCATGATCACCGGCGTGGCCGAGCGTGCGCGCAGGTCGCGGCAGAGGGTCAGCCCATCCTCGCGCGGAAGGTTCAGGTCCAGCACGATCAGGTCGACATGCTCGCGCTCCAGTACCTGGCGCATGCCCGCGCCATCGGCGGCGGTGCTGACCTGGTAGCCGGCGCGACCGAGCTGCTCGGCCAGCAGGCTGCGGATGTCGTTGTCGTCATCGACGATGAGCAGGCGGTGCATCGGGTGGGTGGTCTCCATGGCGGCATCATCCCCTGTCGGCAGCTGAACCGCACTTGGGCCAATGCGTTGCAGTGTATCCAGTGGCATACGCGATACACGGTGAAACACGCTTGATGCCGCCATGTTACACACGGACACACGTTGAGGATTGAGCCTGCGGGCAAACGGTTCGCACAATGAACACGATGCCGCTGGACGGCCTGTCGAGACACCCCACCGTGAATTTCCGCCTGCTGCCCAAGACCCGCCGCGGTCGTCTGTTGCTGTCACTGCTGGTCATCGTGTTGCTCGCCGCGATTGCCTGGTGGCTGCTGCGCAAGCCCGCTGCACCGACGCTGGCCACGTCCCCGGTGACCCGCGCCGATGTGGAGCAGACGGTGGACGCCACCGGGGTCATCGACGCCTACCGGCTGGTCAGCGTCGGCGCGCAGGCCTCCGGCCAGGTGCGCTCGCTGAAGGTCCAGCTCGGCGATACGGTGAAGGAAGGCGAGCTGATCGCCGAGATCGACGCCACCACCCAGCAGAACACCGTGCTCAAGGCCGAAGCCACCCTTCAGCAGCAGCGCGCGCAGTTGGCGGTGCAGCAGGCCAGCCTGCGCCAGGCCGAACTGGACTTCGCCCGCCAGCAGCAGATGCTCGCCGCCGAAGCCACGTCGCGGCAGGAATACGACGCCGCCGAAGCCACGCTGAAGACCGCCCGCGCGCAGATCCAGGCCAACCAGGCGCAGATCAAGGGCAGCGAAACCGAAGTCGCCACCGCGCGTGCCGACCTGGCCTACACCCGCATCACCGCGCCAATGGATGGCACGGTGGTGGCGGTGGTGACCGAAGAAGGCCGTACCGTGAATGCCAACCAGACCGCACCGACCATCGTGATGCTGGCGCGGCTGGATCTGGTGACGGTCAATGCGGAGATCTCCGAAGCCGACGTGGTCAAGATCAAGCCGGGCATGCCGGTGTACTTCACCACGCTGGGCGAACCGGACCGCAGGTACCACGCCACGCTGCGCCAGGTGAATCCGGCGCCGGCATCGATCGCCAACGAGAGCTCGTCCAGCTCCAGCAGTTCATCCAGTTCGAGCTCCAGCACGGCGGTCTACTACAACGCGCTGTTCGACGTTGAAAACCCCGATGGCACCCTGCGCATCGACATGACCGCGCAGGTTTCGGTACTGCTGAAGCAGGCCAAAGGCGCGCTGACCGTGCCATCGGTCGCGCTGGGGCCGAAGACCCGTGATGGCCAGCAGGTGGTGCGCGTGGTCGGTGAAGACGGCCAGCGGCAGCCGCGCCGGGTCAAGGTCGGTATCAACAACGGCGCCAATGCCGAGATCCTGTCCGGCCTGGCCGAAGGCGAGCGCGTGGTGGTCGGCGAAGGCGGCTCGGCCAGCGCCTCGGCCTCGTCCAACCGTGCCCCCGGCATGCGCATGGGTCCGGGCATGGGCGGCGGCGGGCCGCGCCGATGAGCACGCCGGCCGCTTCCACCGTGCTGCTGCGGCTGCGCGACCTGCGCCGCGAATTCCCGGCCGGCGAAGACACCATCGCCGTGCTGCGCGAGGTCAACCTGGACATCCATGCAGGTGAGATGGTCGCCATCGTCGGCCAGTCCGGCTCCGGCAAGTCGACGCTGATGAACATCCTGGGCTGCCTGGACCGCCCTACCCGCGGCAGTTACCAGGTGGCCGGCCGCGAGACCGGTCGCATGGACCCGGATGAACTGGCGGAACTGCGCCGCGAGCACTTCGGCTTCATCTTCCAGCGCTACCACCTGCTCGGCGACCTGGATGCGCGTGGCAACGTGGAAGTGCCGGCCATCTATGCCGGCAACCCGAGCGAACAGCGCAGCGCGCGTGCGGTGCAGCTGCTGCAACGCCTGGGGCTGGGTGATCGCATGCAGCACAAGCCGGGACAGTTGTCCGGTGGCCAGCAGCAGCGCGTGTCCATCGCGCGCGCGCTGATGAACGGCGGCGAGGTGATCCTGGCCGACGAACCCACCGGCGCACTGGACACGCGTTCCGGCGAAGAAGTGATGGGCATCCTGGGCGAGCTGCATGCCGAAGGCCACACCATCATCATCGTCACCCACGACATGAGCGTGGCCGAGCACGCCCAGCGCATCATCGAAATCCGCGACGGCGAGATCATCGCCGACCGCATCAACGAGAAGGCGCCGGCCTACCGTGCGCAGCGCGCGCCAAGCATCGATGCCGGCAAGGGAAACAGCTGGCGTGCGGCCCGCGACCGCTTCACCGAAGCCTTCCGCATGGCCCTGCTGGCCATGAACGCGCACCGCCTGCGCACCTTCCTGACCATGCTCGGCATCATCATCGGCATCGCATCGGTAGTGTCGGTGGTGGCACTGGGCAATGGCTCGCAACAGCAGATCCTGCAGAACATCAGTTCGCTGGGCACCAACACCATCGATGTCTATCCGGGACGTGGCTTCGGTGACATGCGTTCGGCGCGGGTGCAGACGCTCAGGGCCAGCGACGCCGATGCGCTGGCCGGGCAGAGCTACGTGGACAGCGCCACGCCCAGCGTCTCCACCTCGGTGACCGCGCGTTACCGCAACCTGTCGGCCACCGCGTCGGTGAGCGGCGTGGGCGAGCAGTTCTTCCGGGTGAAAGGGGTGAGCCTGGTCAGTGGCAGCTTCTTCGATACCGACGCGGTGAAGTCACTGGCGCAGGTCGCGGTGATCGACGAAAACACCAGGACCCAGTTCTTCCTGGACAGCGACCCGATCGGCCAGGTGATCCTGCTCGGCAACGTGCCGGCGCGCGTGGTCGGGGTGGCAAAACGGCAGAGCTTCGGCTTTGGCGGCAGCACCAGCCTGAGTGTCTGGGTGCCGCACACCACGGCGATGTCGCGCATGCTGGGCCAGAACCATGTGTCCAGCATCACCGTGCGGGTGAAGGACGATACGCCGATGGATGCCGCCCAGGCGGCGATCACCAACGTGCTGACGATGCGCCACGGCACCGAAGATTTCTTCCTGAGCAACAGCGCGGAAATCCGCGAGACCATCGAGCAGACCACCCGCACGATGACCCTGCTGATCGGCGCGATTGCCGCCATTGCGCTGCTGGTCGGCGGCATCGGAGTGATGAACATCATGCTGGTGTCGGTGACCGAGCGCACCCGCGAGATCGGCGTGCGGATGGCCGTGGGGGCGCGCCAGAGTGACATCCGCCAGCAGTTCCTGATCGAAGCGGTGCTGGTCTGCCTGCTGGGCGGGCTGATCGGCGTCAGCCTCGCGCTGGCGCTGGGCTGGGCGTTCGGAAGGTTCTCCAACGATTTCCAGATGGTGTTCTCCACCGGGTCCATCATTGCTGCCTTTGCCTGTTCCACCCTGATCGGCGTGGCCTTCGGCTTCCTGCCCGCGCGCAGTGCCGCGCAGCTGGATCCGGTCGACGCGCTGGCCCGCGAATGAGGATCCCCATGACCCGTTCCTACTCGATGCCTTCGCGCCTGCTGCTGGCCGCTTCGCTGCTCGCCGCGCTGGCCGGCTGCGCCACGGCGGGCCGTTACCCGGTGCAGGACGCCGCGGTTCCCGCCCGCTATGGCACCGCCGGCCTCGGCACGGCCGATGCAGCACCGCTGAGCGGACTGGACCAGCCTCGTCCGAATGTACGCGCCGATGCCTGGTGGACCGGCTTCGGTGATGCCGGGCTGGACCGCCTGGTCAGCCGCGTAATGGACGCCAACAACGACCTCGCCGTGGCCGGGCTGAACGTGCAACGGGCCCGCCTGCAGGCAGGCCTGGCGCGCAATGCGCTGTGGCCGGACCCGTCCCTGTCCGGCATCAGCACCAGCACGGCGCGGCCGATCGACCGCAGTGCGGACTGGCAGCGTACGGGTGATTACAGCACCGGCGTTTCGCTGCAGTGGGAAGTGGACCTGTGGGGCAGACTGCGCACCCAGCGTGACATCGCGGTGTGGTCGGCGCAGGCCAGCGAGGAAGACCGGCAGAACACCGCGCTGATCGCCATCGGCGATGCGGTCAACGACTACTGGAACCTCGCCTATCTCAACCAGTCCATCGCTGCAGGCGCGGAGGACCTCGCGCGCCTGCAGCGCACCTTGGAACTGGTGCAGGCGCGGCTGGATGCCGGCGCGGCATCGGGCAGGGAAGTGCGCCAGGCCCGGCAGAGCCTTGAAGCCCAACGTGCGGGGCAATCGGCGCTGGAACAGCAGCGGGTGGAGGCACGCAACGCGCTGACCGTGCTGCTGGATGGCCAACCGTGGCCGCAGGCGGAGGAGCCGCAGAGCCTGGCCGGCGCCAGCAGCCCGTCGCTGCAGGCCGGCCTGCCAGCCGAGCTGCTGGCGCGCCGCCCGGACCTGCGCGCGGCCGAACTGCGCCTGCGCAACAGCCTCAAGCAGATCCACGTGACGGCCACCAGCTACTACCCGACGCTGAGCCTGAACGGCGGCATCGGCACCAGCGGTCCGAACCTGGGCGATGTGCTGCGCAATCCGGTGGCTACGCTGGGCGCCGGACTTGCCCTTCCCTTCCTCAACCTGCCGCGTGCGCAGCTGGACACGGATGTGGCCGGCACGGACTACCAGATCGCCGCCACCACGTTCCGCAAGACGCTGTATACCGCGCTTTCCGAAGTGGACAACGCGCTGTCCGCACGTGACCAGCTGGCCATCCAGGTGGCCGCATCGCAAGCCTCGTTCAACGAGGCGGTGGCAGTGGAGCGGGCCGAAGAAGTGCGTTACCGGGTCGGTGCGACCGACCTGCGCGATTGGCTGCTGGCGCAGCAGACCCGGCGCCAGGCCGAGCTGTCACTGGCGCGCGTGCGGCAGAGCCAGCTGGCCAATGACGTCACGCTGTTCAAAGCGCTGGGAGGCAGCGCCGCCGGGTAGTAACGGCCGCAGGCCGTCAGGCTTTCCGCCTTGGTGGGTGACCACCCGCTTTGGTGGGTGACGACCCGCTTTGGTGGGTGACGACCCGCTTTGGTGGGTGACGACCCGCTTTGGTGGGTAACGCCCCGCCCTTGTGGGTGACGACCGTTGGTCGTCACGCTGTTGCTGCGTTACCGCTGCGCTCGCCGAGCATGGCTCGGCGCTACCCTCCTGGCGCTGGTAGTAACGGCCGCTGGCCGTCAGGCTTTCCGCCGTGGTCGGTGACGACCGTTGGTCGTCACGCTGTTGCTGCGTTACCGCTGCGCTCGCCGAGCATGGCTCGGCGCTACCCTCCTGGCGCTGGTAGTGACGGCCGCTGGCCGTCAGGCTTTCCGCCCTTGTGGGTGACGACCGTTGGTCGTCACGCTGTTGCTGCGTTACCGCTGCGCTCGCCGAGCATGGCTCGGCGCTACCGGGTACGGCGGCTCAGCCGCGCTGGCGTACCACTTCGAACAGGCTCACGCCGGTGGCGACCGACACGTTCAGGCTTTCGATCTCGCCCGGCATCGGGATCTTGACCAGCCCGTCGCAGTTCTCGCGGGTCAGCCGGCGCAGGCCGTCCGCCTCGCCACCCAGCACCAGCGCGATGTTGCCCTTCAGGTCCAGGTCGTACAGCGAGGCGGTCGCTTCACCGGCCAGGCCGTAGATCCACACACCCTGCTTCTGCAGGTCCTTCAGGCAGCGCGACAGGTTGGTCACCGCGACCACCGGGATACGGTCGGCCGCGCCGGCCGAGGTCTTGCGCACGGTGGCGTTCACCGTCGCCGACTTGTCCTTCGGAATGATCACCGCAGTGGCACCGGCAGCGGCCGCACTGCGCAGGCAGGCACCGAGGTTGTGCGGATCCTGCACTTCATCCAGCACCAGCAGCAGCGCCTTGCCCTCGGCAGCTTCCACCAGCGCTTCCAGCTCGTTTTCGTTGTAGGTGCGCGCAGCGGCATAGCGTGCGGCAACGCCCTGGTGACGCACCGACCCACCGACACCGTCCAGCGCCTGGCTGTTCACCTTGCGCACATCGATGCCCTTGCGGCGGGCATTCTCTTCGATCTCGACCAGCCGCGGGTTCTTCGCGCCTGCTTCGACCAGCACCTCGCGGACGTTCTCGGCATCGTTTTCGATGGAGGAAGCGACGGCGTTGACGCCGACAATCCACTGGCTGCTCTTGCTGCTCATGCTCGGCGTGACCGGTAAGGGGGGTGGGTATGGTAGAGCATCGGCCGCGCCGGCGCAGGCACCTCAGCGACTCTGCGGGGGCCAGTGCGGCGTGTCATGGTCCGGATGCTGGTGGGAGACCAGCCGGGCCAGGAAATCCAGGGCCTCCACGTCCTGCTCGGTACGCGAGGACGGCAATGCGCCCAGCGCATCGATGAACGGCAGCCGCGCTTCCATGCCGTACTGGCGCACCGGCGGCAGCCGCGCAGGCCGGTCGAAGGCCCCGGCGGCGATGGCCATTCCGTCCGGCGCTTCGTAGGTGAGCGGGGTTCCGCACTGGTTGCAGAAGCCGCGCCGCACCAGGTTGGACGACTGGAAGTGGCTGGGCTGGCCGCGGGTCCAGCTGAACTGCGCGCCGCGCACTGAAACCAACGGCGCGTAGTACGCACCGAAGGCTTTCTGGCACATCCGGCAGTGGCATATCGAGCTGTCCTTCAGCTCACCGCGCACTTCGAAGCGGACGGCACCGCACTGGCAGCCGCCGCTGTGTTCGGGTTGGCCCTGCATGGTGTTCGCCTCCTCTGCAGCAGACGCCGGGCAGGACCCGGCGCTACCCGCGTCTTCTCAGTACTTCTTCTTGGTGCGCTTGGCCGGTTTGCCGTGCTCGGGCAATGGTGCCGCGCGCGGCGCTTCTTCTTCCTCACCCTTGTGCTCGACCAGGCGGAAGTCGATCTTGCGCTCTTCCATGCTCGCCTTCAGCACCAGTACGCGCACGCTGTCGCCCAAGCGGTAGCTGGTGCCACGACGCTCGCCACCGAGCGTCTTACGCACCGCATCGAACTTGTAATAGTCATGCGGCAGCTGGGTGACATGCACCAGGCCCTGCACCTTGGAATCGGTCAATTCAACGAAAAGACCAAAGCTGGTGACGCCGCTGATCACGCCTTCGAACTGGCCACCGACGTGCTTTTCCATCCACGCGGCGCGGTAACGCTCGTCCACTTCGCGTTCGGCTTCGTCGGCACGGCGCTCGCGCTCGGAACACTGCAGCGCCAGCGCGGCCATTTCGCGCGCGGTGTAGGTGTACTTGTCCACGCGTGCACCGGTCAGCGCGTGCTTGATGGCACGGTGCACCAGCAGGTCGGGGTAACGACGGATCGGCGAGGTGAAGTGCGCGTACGCCTCCAGCGCCAGCCCGAAGTGCCCGTTGTTGTCCGGGCTGTACACCGCCAGGCTCTGACTGCGCAGCAGCACCGATTCCAGCAGGGCGGCGTCGGGGCGATCGCGGATCTTCTTCAGCAGCTTGGTGTAGTCGCCCGGCACCACCTTCGACCACGGCGGCAGGCTCAGCTTGAATTCCTTCAGGAACTCCAGCAGGTCGGCGAACTTGGTCTCCGGCGGCTTTTCATGCACGCGATACGGTGCCGGCACGCCATGGCCGAGCAGGTAACGCGCGGCCTCCACGTTGGCGGCGATCATGCATTCTTCGATCAGCTTGTGCGCGTCGTTGCGCACCAGCATGCCGGCCTGGGTGACCTCGCCGGTGTTGTCCAGCACGAAGCGCACTTCGCTGGATTCGAACTCGATCGCACCGCGCTTGCTGCGCGCCTTGGCCAACACGTGGTACAGCTGGTACAGGCGCTCCACCTGCGGCAGCAGCGGACCGATCACCGCCTTGGCGCCGGCATCGTCCTCGCCAACCGCCTGCCACACCTGCGTGTAGGTCAGGCGCGCGTGCGAGTTCATCACCGCTTCGTAGAATTTCGAGCTGCTGACCTGGCCGTCGCGGTCCACCTGCATGTCGCAGACAAAGCACATGCGGTCGACCTTGGGCATCAGCGAGCAGATGCCGTTGGACAGCGTTTCCGGCAGCATCGGCACCACGAAGCCCGGGAAATACACCGAGGTGGCGCGCTTCTGCGCTTCGTCGTCCAGCGGCGTACCGGGACGCACGTAGTTGGAGACATCGGCGATGGCCACCACCAGCCGGAAGCCGTTGGCATTGGGTTCGCAGTAGACCGCGTCATCGAAGTCCTTGGCATCCTCGCCATCGATGGTGACCAGCGGGGTGCTGCGCAGGTCCACGCGGTTGCCGATCATCGCCGGTTCGACCACCAGCGGTACCGAGGCGGCTTCATCGAGCACTTCCTGCGGGAATTCGAACGGCAGTTCGTGGCCGTGGATGGCCGTTTCCACCACCAGCGAAGCGGTCAGCTTGTCGCCGAGCACGGCGATGATGCGGCCGATCGGCGGACGGCGGCTGTCCGGGGCCTGGGTCAGTTCGCACACCACCAGCTGTCCATCGCGCGCGCCACCGGTGTGGTCCGGCGGTACCTGCACATTGCGCTGGATGCGCTTGTCATCGGGCACCACGTAATTGATGCCCATCTCCACGCTGAAGCGGCCGATCAGGCGGGTCATGCCGCGCTCAAGCACGCGGGCGATGCTGCCCTCGCGGCGACCGCGGTGATCGATGCCGGTCACGTTGGCCAGCACTTTGTCACCGTGCATGACCTTGCGCATTTCATAGGGTGGCAGGAACAGGTCGTCGCCGCCTTCCACCGGGCGCAGGAAGCCGAAGCCTTCCGGATTGGCGATCACCACGCCGGTCACCAGGTTCAGCGCCTGGATCGGGGCGAAGCCACCGCGGCGGTTCTGCACCAGCTGGCCATCGCGGACCATCGCGCCCAGTCGGCGCGACAGCGCTTCGGCGCGATCCGGTGCGGTCAGGCCCAGGCGGGCGCCGACTTCCTCGGCGGTCTGTGGCCCTTCGCAGCGTTCAAGCAAGGCCAGGATGGCCTCGCGGCTGGCGATGGGCTGTTCGTATTTTTCCGCTTCGCGGGCGGCATGCGGATCATCCACCGGTGCGCCCAGCGGCGGCAACGGACGGCGACCGCGCGGGCCGGACGGGGGCGGGCCGCGGCGGCCTGCGCCACGCGGCGCGGCAGCCGCACCGGCGCTTCCACCGGTCAGGGTTTCCGGCATCCACGGCGGCAGGCTCTTCTTCTTCGGGCCCTTCGGCGATCCGGCGGGGGCGCCCTGCGGCGGCGATGTGCGGGAGCTCTTCCCGCCCTTGCTTGGTTTTTTGGTGTTCATCGCCCTCCATGGTAGCCGCTGCGGGCGTGCAGAACGGGTCATGGCCGGGCGTAAATGAATGGCGGCCCTTTTTTCAAGAAAACCGTTGACAAGCGCCTCTCTCATGTTCAAAATCGCCCGCTCTGCAGGCCCAGATGGCGGAATTGGTAGACGCACTAGCTTCAGGTGCTAGCGGGGGCAACTTCGTGGAGGTTCGAGTCCTCTTCTGGGCACCAAAACAAACAACCCTCGCGCAAGCGGGGGTTTTTTGTTGGGCGCGATGAAACGCCTGAAAAACAGGGTTGACAGCCTCTTCACGCCTCTGCATAATTCGCTCCCTCGATGCCCAGGTGGCGGAATTGGTAGACGCACTAGCTTCAGGTGCTAGCGGGGGCAACTTCGTGGAGGTTCGAGTCCTCTCCTGGGCACCATCGATGAAAAAAACCCCGCTGATGCGGGGTTTTTTTTTGCCTTCTCATCCGATCCACGGACGCACCACCAGCTCGATTCCCAGCAGCAGCAGGAAACCGAGGAAGCACAGCCGGAACGCGCGCGCGCTGATCCGCCCGCGGATCTTCTGCCCCAGCCACATTCCCGCCAGCGCCGGTACGATTGCCAGCGCGCTCAGCCCCAACTGCTGCACACCGAACGCGCCGTGCACCAGCAGCCCGGTGGTCAGCGAGATCGTGGATACGGTGAACGCCAGGCCCAGCGCCTGCACCAGCTCGTCGCGATCCAGCCCGAGCGATTGCAGGTACGGCACGGCCGGCATCACGAACACCCCGGTGGCGCCGGTGACCAGGCCGGATATCGCACCGACCAGCGGCGAAAGCCAGCGCTCCTTGCGCGGCGGCACGCGGAAGGCCGGCGCGAACGCCGAGTACAGGGCATACACGATCAACGCCACGCCCAGTGCCAGGCCGGACCAGCGCGCCTGCACCCGCACCAGCAGCGCCGCGCCGGCCACGGTGGCCACCACCACGCCCAGCATCATCGGCCACAGCCGGCGCACGATGCGCCCGATCGACGGCCCGGCCAGGATCTGCCACGCGTTGGTGACCAGCGTCGGCACGAACAGCATCGAGGCGGCAGCCACCGGTGAAAGCGCGCTGCCGAGCAGGCCCATCGCGACAGTCGGCAGGCCCATGCCGGTCACGCCCTTGACCACGCCGGCCAACACGAACACCACCACCAACAGGAAATAGAAGTAGAGCGAATCGTTCATTCCCTCATTAGGACCTGCCACCCGCCTGCGGCACAATGCGGCCTGGATGAGCGAGCCTTCGGCTGGGCCGAAGGCAGGGAGCAGCGGATATGCGAATGGACCTGGCCGACCTGCGCCTGTTCCTGATGGTGGTTGAAGCCGGCAGCATCACCGCAGGCGCCGAACGCGCGCACCTTGCACTGGCCTCGACCAGCGAACGGCTGCGCACGATGGAGGCCGAAGCGGGCATCGCCCTGCTGACCCGCCACCCGCGCGGGGTCACCACCACCGAGGCCGGTGAAGCCCTCGCCCACCATGCACGGCTGATGCTGCGCCAGCAGTCGCTGCTGCGCGAAGAACTGCAGGAGTTCGCCAGCGGTGCGCGTGGCACCCTGCATCTGTATGCCAACACCGGCGCACTCACCACCTTCCTGCCGGGCCGGCTGGCACCCTGGATGGCTGCGCGACCGCGCCTGCACGTGGACCTGAAGGAACGCACCAGCAAGGAGATCGTGCGCGCGGTACGCGGCGGACAGGCCGAGGCCGGTATCACCTCCGATGCGGTGGACAGCGCCCCGCTGCAGCTGCAGCCGGTGGCCGATGATCCGCTGCTGCTGATCGTGCCGCCCAACCACCGCCTCGTGGCCCGCACCGCGATCCGCTTCGCCGAGGTGCTGGGCGATACCTTCGTCGCCCTCGCCGATGGCAACGCGCTGCAGGAACACATCGAAGACAACGCGCGTACGCTCGGCCGCAGCCTTTCACCGCGCATCCGCATGAAGACCTTCGAAGGCGTGTGCGAGATGGTCGGCCACGGTATCGGCATCGGCATCGTGCCGCGCTCGATCTGCCGGCAGCACCGGCGCCGTTACCGCTTCCACGCCATCGCGCTGGAAGATGCCTGGGCGCGCCGCCAGCTGAGCCTGTGCTTCGTCCGCTGGAACGGCCTTTCACGCTCGATGCAGAGCCTGCTGCTGCACCTCGGCGGGCACGCCGTGGAGGACTGACGAGGTGGCGTCATTGGAATGCAGGAATAGTGTTGACACGAATTAATTCGTTGCCCATAATTCTCCTCCTGAGTCGCCCAGGTGGCGGAATTGGTAGACGCACTAGCTTCAGGTGCTAGCGGGGGCAACTTCGTGGAGGTTCGAGTCCTCTCCTGGGCACCACGACTCGGAAAATGATCAAACCCGCGCAAGCGGGTTTTTTCATGCCTGGCGTTCGGCCTGGATGGCGCCGTGCAAAAGAAAACGCCGAGCAATGCTCGGCGTTCTCGATTGCCGATCAGTGCCCGCCGGCGGCCGCCGCACTTCCCGCGCCTGCGCCGAACGGCGGCTTGGCCAACCACAGGAACGCGATGATGGCCAGGAAGATCCAGCCCAGCAGGAAGAAGATGTCGTTGAATCCCATCTGCGATGCCTGATGATTGATCATCGTATTGAGCGCCGCCGCGCCATGCTGCAGGTCGCCCTGCCCCATCGCGGTCACCTGCTCCTGGATGCCCGGCTGGTACACCGATATGTGCTCGGTGATGTCCGCATGGTGCACCTGGGTGCGCCGTGACCACAGCCAGGTGGTCAACGAAGCGGCGAAGCTGCCGCCCAGCGTGCGCAGGAACGTGGCCAGGCCGGAGCCGGCGGCGATCTCGCGCCCGTCCAGGTCGGACAGCAGAATCTGCAGCACCGGCATGAAGAACAGCGCCACGCCCACGCCCATCAGCAACTGCACGCCGGCGACGTGCTGGAAGTCCACCTGCAGGTTGAACCCGGAACGCAGGAAGCTGGTGAAGGAAAGGAACACGAACGCCACCGAGGCCAGCATGCGCATGTCGAAGCGCGAGGCGTACTTGCCCACGAAGGGGGTCATGATCACCGGCAGGATGCCGATCGGCGCGGTGGCCAGGCCGGCCCATATCGCCGTATAGCCCATGTCACGCTGCAGCCATTGCGGGATCAGCAGCGACACGCTGAAGAACGCCGCGTAGGCCACCACCATCGCCATCGTGCCTGCACGGAAGTTGCGATGGCGGAACAGGCGCAGGTCGACGATGGGGTCCTTGTCGGTCAGTTCCCAGATCAGGAACACCGCCAGCGCGACCACCGAAACGCAGGACAGCGCGACGATCATCGGCGAACTGAACCAGTCTTCGTCGTTGCCCAGATCGAGCACCAACTGCAGCGCGCCGACGCCGATCACCAGGGTGACCAGGCCGACGTAATCCATCTTCGGCTTTTCGATCTGCTCCGGGCGGCCCTTCATCTGGCTGCCCACCACCAATGCGGCGAAGATGCCCAGCGGTACGTTGATCAGGAAGATCCATTCCCAACTGTAGTTGTCGGTGATCCAACCTCCCAGGATCGGCCCGCAGATAGGCGCCACCACGGTGATCATCGCCAGCAGCGCGAGCGCCTGTCCGCGCTTCTCACGCGGGTAGATCGACACCAGCAGCGACTGGGTGATGGGATACATCGGGCCGGCCACGAAGCCCTGCAACGCGCGTGACACCACCAGCATGCCCATGCTCTGGGCCAGGCCGCACAGCAGCGAGGCGATGGTGAAGGCCAGCGTGGCCCAGACGAACAGCTTGGTCTCGCCGACCCGGCGGCTGAGCCAGCCGGTCAACGGCAGCGCGATGGCGGTGCTGACCGCGAACGAGGTGATCACCCAGGTGGCCTGCTGCGAACTGGCCCCCAGGTTGCCGGCGATGGTCGGCAGGGACACGTTGGCGATGGTGGTGTCCAGCACCTGCATGAACGAGGCCATCGCCAGGCCGGCGGTGCACAGGGCGATGTTGGGCGGCAGGAAACCGGTCGCCGGGGCGGCCGGCGGGCCCGGCGTACCGGGCACGGCAGGGGCTTGGGAAGACATGGAAACTCAGCCTGCCTTGGAGACGTGGGGCGGCGTGGTCGGCTGCTGGCCCACCGCGGCGGTCGCCTTCGGGCCGGCCGCTGCGGCCGCGTCGGCGCGCTGCGGCAGGTTGCCCTGGATGATGCTGTGGATCGCCTCGTCGGCATCGTGCATCTGCTTGGAATACACATCGGTATCGAACACCGAACCGGTAGCGACCTGGCTGGGCAGCACTTCGCCCTTCTGGTCACGCAGGCTCACCTCGGCCTTCATCGACAGGCCGATGCGCAGCGGGTGTTCGGCCAGTTGCTTGGCATCGATGGCGATGCGCACCGGCACGCGCTGGACGATCTTGATCCAGTTGCCGCTGGCATTCTGCGCCGGCAGCAGCGAGAACGCGGAGCCGGTGCCCATCCCCAGGCTGGTCAGGTGGCCGGTATAGCGCACGTCGCCGCCGTACAGGTCCGAACGCAGCTCCACTTCCTGGCCCAGGCGCATGTGCCGCAACTGGGTTTCCTTGAAGTTGGCTTCCACCCACATCTGCTCGGTCGGCACCACCGCCATCAGCGCATTACCCGGCTGCACGCGCTGGCCCACCTGCACCGAACGACGCGCAACGTAGCCGCTGACCGGGGAAACGATGCCGGCACGCGCATTGTTGAGCCACGCCTGGCGCAGCTGCGCCGCGGCTGCCTGCACGTCCGGCTGGGTGGCGATCACGGTGTCATCCACCAATGCCCGGCTGCGCTCGAAGGTCTCGCGCGAACCGGCCACGGCTGCTTCGGCAGCGGCCAGTTCATCGCGCGCATGCGCCAGCTCTTCATTGGAAATGGCACCGGTGGCAGCAAGGTCCTTGCGGCGTGCGAAGTCATCACGGGCGCGCTTCAGGGTGACCTGGCGGGCGTTGAGTTCGGCCTGCGCACCTTCCACGCTGCGGTACAGACCGCGCACCTGGCGCACGGTACCGGCCAGCTTGGCTTCGGCCTGCTGCAGGGCGACTTCGGTATCGGACCGATCCAACTGCACCAGCACCTGGCCACGCTCCACGCGCATGCCGTCATCGGCCGCGATGCCGACTACCGTGCCGGTGATCATCGAGGTGATCTGCACCTGGTTGCCACCGACATAGGCATCGTCGGTTTCTTCGAACCAACGGCCGAACATGAAGTACCACAGCGCGGCTGCGGCGATCAGCAGCAGCACGATGACAAGCAGTCCGCGCAGCAGCTTGCCGCGGCGGCTGGGAGCGGCGGGGGCCGCGGAATTGGGAGTCTGGCTCATGGGAGGCTTCTTCAGGAATGCGAGGAATCGGAAAGGGAGGCGGCGCGGCGGCTGTCATCGGCGGAGGGCTCAAAGCCCCCGCCCAGCGCCTGGCTGAGGCGCACCGAGGACAGCACCTGCTGCGACTGCAGCCCAGCCAACCGCTGCTGTGCCTGCAACAAGGTGGACTGCGCGGTCAGCACGTCGAGATAGCCGCCGATGCCGGCGCGGTAGCGTTGTTCGGCCAGGCCATGCGCGGCGCGGGCGGTATCCACCGCCTGCTGCTGCGACTGCGCCTGCTGCTGCAGCGAGCGCACCGCGTTGACCTGGTCGGCCACCTCGTGCAGCGCGTCCACCAGCCGCTGGTTGTAGGTGGCCACCGCCAGATCGTAGTCGGCGTCCTTGCTGTCCAGTCCCGCACGCAGGCGGCCGCCGTCGAAGATCGGCAGGCTCAGCGCAGGGCCGATGTAGGCGAAAGTGGAGCTGCTCTGCAACAGGTCGCCAACGTCCGGGGCGACCACCCCGGCCAGTGCGGTGAGGTTGAGGCTGGGATAGAACTTCGCCTTGGCTGCATCGATCTGCTTGCCGGCCGCTTCCACCCGCCAGCGCGCCGCCACGATGTCCGGGCGACGGCCCAGCAGCGCGCTGGGCAGCACGCCCGGCAGCTGCAGCGCCATCGGATCAAGCGCATGGGGGCGTTCGATCCGCAGGCCACGATCCGGCCCCTGCCCGACCAGCGCAGCCAAAGCGGTACGCCCTTCGTCGATCTGCTGCTGGGCGGCCTGCAACTGCTGCTGCGCCGCCGGCACGCGGGATTCCGCCTGGCGCACCTGCAGATCGCTGTCGATGCCGGCCGCACGCCGCTGGCGGGTCAACTGCAGCGCCTTCTGCGAGCGCGCCAGTTCTTCGGCCGCCACGTCGTGCAGTTGCCACGCGTAGGCCAGCCCGGCATAGGCCTGGGTGATGTTGGCCGACAGGTTCAGTCGAGCGGCCTGCTCATCGACGGCCGCCGCGTGGGCGCTGTCCACCGCCGCTTCCCAGGTCGCGCGCTTGCCGCCCCACAGGTCTACGCCGTAGCTGAAATTGAACGCGACCTGCCCGCTGCCGGCGTAATGGCCACCGGTCTCCTCGCCGAGCATCGACTCCGGCAGGCGCAGGCCGGTGTAACCACCGGAAACAGACAGGTTCGGCAACTGGTCGGCACGTGCACCGCCAACCTGCGAACGGGCCTGGCGCAGGCGTGCGTCAGCCGCTTCCAGGCTGGGGTGGCTGGCCAGTCCTTCGCTGATCAGGGCATCCAGCTGCGGGTCGCCCAGCGCGGTCCACCAGTCGCGCGCGGGGAAACCGGGCGCACCCAGCGAGGCATCGGCCAGCGTGCGCTCGCTGTGCAGGGAATCAACATCGCGCAGCGCGCCGTGCGGCTGCAGGCCACGGCTGCTGGCGCACGCTGCCAGGGCCAGCGCGAGGCCGGCAAGCAGCAACGGCCGGCCATGCCGCCATTTGGAAGAGAAAGTGATGGGAGTCATGGGGTCGCCAGGGAGTCGCGGATTCGGGTCAACAGGGAGAGCAGCTGCGCGCGTTCGTCGGCGCTGAGCTCACGGGAGGCGTAATCGATCACGTCCTCGCCACGTTTCTGCAGCCGCAGCCACAGCGCGCGGCCTTCTTCGGTCAGCACGATCTGCAGCGCGCGCCGGTCCTGCGCGTGCGCTTCGCGGCGAACACAGCCCAGCGCCTCAAGCTTGTCCAGCAGGCGGGTCACCGCGCTGGGCACCTGGTCGATGGCCTTGGCCAGTTCGTTGGCGGTGCACGGCGCCATCCGCGCAAGCACTTTCAGGCCGATGTAGTGGGTGAAGTTGAGGCCAAGGTCTTCCTCGGCCATCGAGGCATCAAGCTGGCGGACCAGGCCGTCGCGCACCTGGCGCAACAGCAGCCCGAAGCTGGGGGGAGAGTCGGAAGGACAGATCATGGGGTAGCATTCTCTTCCAAAAAATATATTTCTCAATGGAAATATTTCGATCTGGCTGGGAATGCTGTGTTGCAGCAATGGCGTGATCGGCAGGCTTGCCACGTTAATAGCGCGCGCAGTTGGCCCGGTAGTACAATCCAGCCAATGAATGACAGTTTCCAGCCAACGTCGCCCGCCCTCGTCCGCCAAGGTCCCGATATCGAGGCGGGCCGGCAGGTTCTGCGCGAGAGTGCGCTGGAGTGGTTCGAACGCGAGGATGGGCTGCCGGTGGTGGGCTTCCGCATCGACAGCCCGACCGGCCTGGCCAACGAGGTGGACTGGCACACCCACGGCCGTGCCCAGCTGATTTGCGTGGAAAGTGGCCTGCTGACCACCCGCACCCGCCACGGGACCTGGTCGCTGGCGCCCGGGTCCGCCGGCTGGATGCCTGCTGCCGAACCGCACACGGTGGCCATCGATGGGCCGCTGCGGGGCTGGGGCATGGTGCTGGCACCGGCGCTGTGCCGCGATCTGCCGGCTGATCCCTGCGTGATCGGTATTTCCCCGTTGCTGCAGGCCGTGGCGCTGCGGGTCTGCGACTGGCCGATCGCCGATGCGGCCAGCGCACCCCAGCAGCACCTGATCGAGGTGCTGCTGGACGAAATCCGCGCCGCCCCGCGCCAGCGCATGCACCTGCCGATGCCGCGCGACCGGCGCCTGCTGAAGATCGCCTCGCAGCTGCTGGCCGAACCGGCCGATGACCGCAGCCTGGCGCAGTGGGCGGCCTGGGCGGGCCTGTCGACCCGTTCGCTGACCCGCCATTTCCGCGAAGAGACCACGTTGAGCTTTGCCCACTGGCGCCAGCAGGCGCGACTGGCCGAGGCGCTGCGCCAGCTCAGCGAGGGCCGCGCGGTGGCCGATATCGCCCACGCACTGGGCTTCAGCAGCTCCAGCGCCTTCGTCACCGTGTTCCGCCGCCACTTCGGGGTGCCGCCCGGACGCTATCTGGCCCGTGCCGCGCACGGACTGGATCCACCACGTGGCTTGGCTTCTCCGGCCGCATCCGGATAATCAACGCATTGCGAGGGCGACGGCCGTCGCCGCCTCCGAACACAGGTAACAACCCCGCATGACCGATCTTGCCCGCCCCGTCTTCCACGGCTTCGAACAACTGCCGCTGCGCGAGTATGCCGAGCGCGCCTACCTCGATTACTCGATGTACGTCGTGCTGGACCGTGCGCTGCCTTTCCTCGGCGACGGCCTCAAGCCGGTGCAGCGCCGCATCATCTATGCGATGAGCGAGCTGGGGCTCAACGCTGCCTCCAAGCCGAAGAAGTCCGCCCGCACCGTCGGCGACGTCATCGGCAAGTACCACCCGCATGGTGACAGCGCCTGCTACGAAGCACTGGTGCTGATGGCGCAGCCGTTTTCGTACCGCTATCCGCTGATCGAAGGCCAGGGCAACTTCGGTTCCAGCGACGACCCGAAATCCTTCGCGGCGATGCGCTACACCGAATCCAAGCTGACCCCGATCGCCGAAGTGCTGCTGGGCGAACTGGGCCACGGCACCACCGACTGGACGCCGAACTTCGACGGCACGATGCAGGAGCCGACCTGGATGCCGGCGCGGCTGCCGCACCTGCTGCTCAACGGCACCACCGGCATCGCCGTGGGCATGGCCACCGACGTGCCGCCGCACAACCTCAACGAGATCGTCAGCGCCCTGCTGCACCTGCTGGAAGATCCCGATGCCAGCGTGCGCGACCTGTGCGAACACGTGAAGGGCCCGGACTATCCGTCCAACGCGGAGATCATCACCCCGGCCGCCGACCTGCTGCACATGTACGAGACCGGCCATGGCAGCGTCCGCGCGCGTGCGACGTTCTTCAAGGAAAACGGCAACGTGGTGGTCAACGCCCTGCCCTTCCAGGTATCGCCGTCCAAGGTGATCGAGCAGATCGCCGCGCAGATGCGCGCCAAGAAGCTGCCGTGGATCGAGGACGTGCGCGATGAATCCGACCATGCCAACCCGGTGCGGGTGGTGCTGGTGCCGCGCTCCAACCGGGTCGACGCCGACCAGCTGATGGGCCACCTGTTCGCCACCACGGACATGGAACGCAGCTACCGGGTCAACCTCAACGTGATCGGCCTGGATGGCCGCCCGCAGGTCAAGAACCTCAAGACCCTGCTGAGCGAATGGCTGGCCTTCCGCAGCAGCACAGTGACCCGCCGCCTGCAGCATCGCCTGCAGAAGGTGGAGCGTCGCCTGCACCTGTTGGAAGGCCTGCTGGTCGCCTTCCTCAACCTGGACGAGGTGATCCACATCATCCGTACCGAAGACGAGCCGAAGGCCGCGTTGATCGCGCGCTTCGGCCTGTCCGACGACCAGGCCGAGTACATCCTGGAAACCAAGCTGAAGCAGCTGGCCCGCCTGGAAGAAATGAAGATCCGCGGCGAACAGGACGAGCTCGCCAAGGAACGCGACAAGATCCTCGGCATCCTGGACAGCAAGGCCAAGCTGAAGAAGCTGATCAAGGACGAACTGACCGCCGATGCGAAGAAGTTCGGCGACGCGCGTCGTTCGCCGCTGGTGCAACGCACTGCCGCCCAGGCCATCGACGAAACCGAGCTGGTGCCCAGCGAGCCGATGACCGTGGTGCTGTCGGAGAAGGGCTGGATCCGCGCGGCCAAGGGCCACGACGTGGATGCGTCGTCGCTGAATTACCGCGATGGCGACAGCATGCTGGCTTCGGTGCGCGCGCGCAGTACCCAGCAGGTCGCCTTCCTGGACAGCGAGGGCCGCGCGTATTCCACGCCGGTGCACACGCTGCCCTCGGCACGCGGCAACGGTGAACCGCTTACCGGCCGCTTCTCGCCGGCCCCGGGCACCAGCTTCGTCACCCTGGCCAGTGCCGAGCCGAACGGCCGCTTCGTGCTGGCCTCCACCCATGGCTACGGCTTCGTGACCCGCTTCGAGAACCTCATCGGCCGCAACAAGGCCGGCAAGGCGATGCTCAACCTGGCATCGGGCTCGTCGGTGCTGCAGCCGGCGCTGGTGGCCAACGTGGATACCGACCGCATCGTGGCGGTGACCAGTTCGGGCAACCTGCTGGCGATCGCCGCCAGTGACCTGCCGGAACTGGACAAGGGCAAGGGCAACAAGATCATCGAGATCCCCAAAGCCAAGCTGGCCACCGAGCGGGTGGTGGCGGTGGTGGCGATCAGCCCCGGCCAGACCCTGCAGGTCCGCAGCGGCCAACGCACCATGGGCCTGAAGTTCAACGAGCTGGACACCTACCTGGGTTCGCGCGCCACGCGTGGCCACCTGCTGCCGCGCGGCTGGCAGAAGGTGGAAGGACTGTCGGTGGAATGAGGGAGGTAGCGCCGGGCCCTGCCCGGCGCCACGCATGGCCTGGAATCGAGCAGAAAAAAGCCGGGGGACATCCCCGGCTTTTTCGTTGCTGGCTGGCGCGAGGCTGGCTGGCTGCGAGGTCAGTGCGCGGCAGCGCCCTTTCCGTCGATCTTGCTCAGCTGGTACAGCTCCAGGCCGATGCGCTGGATCAAACCGAGCTGCTGCTCAAGCCACCAGGCGTGGTCTTCTTCGGTGTCCTTCAACTGCACCAGCAACATGTCACGGCTGACATAGTCGCCGTTGGCTTCGCACAGCTTCATGCCGGCGGCCAGGTTGTTGCGCACCGCATATTCGGTGTCCAGGTCCTTGCGCAGCATCTCTTCCACGGTCTTGCCGGGTTCGAAGGCATGCGCGCGCATGTCCGGGTCGCCGCCCAGGAATAGGATCCGGCGCAGCAGCGCATCGGCGTGCTGGGTCTCTTCTTCCATTTCGTGGTTCAGGCGTTCATACAGCGCGAACAGGCCCTGGTCCTCGTAACGGCGGGAATGGATGAAGTACTGGTCGCGGGCAGCAAGCTCGCCGCGCAGCAGTTCTTTCAGGCAGGCGATGACGTCCGGATTGCCTTTCATGGGGGATGCTCCTTTGACTCGATGGCGCCATGGTGCCCTATCCGGAAATCCCGTGATCTAATCGGAATCAATCGCAGTCGCGTCACGTCTGCGATCTGCCATACCGGCTGTCTACACTCGTTCCCACTCTTTCCCTGCAAGGAAGCGCCCCATGCGTCAATGGTTGTTGCGGCTGTTCTGGCTGCTGCTGATACTGGCTCTGGGACTCGGCCTGATGGCCTGGTGGTTGCTGCGCGGCAGCCTTGCGCCGCTGGACGGCGAGCAGGTCCTCGGTGGCCTGCAGGCCCCGGTGACCGTCAGCCGCGACAGCCTGGGCGTGGTCACCATCGAAGGCGCCAGCCAACGCGATGTGATGCGCGCCCTGGGCCAGGTGCACGCACAGGAACGCGGTTTCGAGATGGACCTGATGCGCCGCAGCGCCGCCGGCGAGTTGTCCGCGCTGTTCGGCCCGGCCGCGCTGGAGGTGGACAAACGCATGCGCGTGCATCGCCTGCGCCACCGCGCATCGAAAGAACCGGTGAGTGCCGAACTGCAGGCTTACGTGGAAGGGGTGAACGCAGGAATCGCCAGCCTGCACGTGCGGCCCTGGCCCTACCTGCTGCTGCGCCAGCGGCCCGCGCCGTGGCAGGCCAGCGACAGCCTGCTTACCGGCTATGCGATGTATGCCGACCTGCAGGATCCGGCCAACCAGAGCGAGCTGGCGTACAGCCGCCTGCGTGCGGTAGTGCCACCGGCGCTGTACGCACTGCTGAGCCACGATGGCAGCAGTTGGGACGCGCCGTTGATGGGCGGACCGCGCGGCGATGCCGTGTTGCCCGGCGCCGATGTGCTGGACCTTCGTGGCCAGCCTGCCGCGCCTGCCGCTGCCGTGGCGGATACGGATGTCAAAGGCAGCAACAACTTCGCCGTCGGCGCGGCGCTGACGACCGATGGCCGCGCGATCCTGGCCGACGACATGCACCTGGGCCTGCGCGCACCGAATATCTGGTTCCGCGTGCGCCTGCGCTACCCTGATCCGCAGGCGCCCGGTGGGCAGGTCGACGTGAGTGGATTTTCGCTGCCTGGCCTGCCGGCGATCATCGTCGGCAGCAACGGACACGTGGCGTGGGGCTTCACCAACAGCTACATCGACACCGCCGATTTCCAGCCGGTGCCGGCCGGCACGAAACTGTCCGAGTACCACGAAAAGATCGAGGTGGCCGGTGCTGCGCCGGTGGATTTCACCGTGCGCGAGAGCGCATGGGGGCCGCTGCTGCACCAGCGTGCCGATGGCAGCGGCGATGCGCTGCGCTGGGTTGCCCACCAACCCGGCGCGGTGAGCCTGGCGCTGACCGAGCTTGCACGCGTCGCCGATCTTGACCAGGCATTGCAGGTCGCCGACCGCACCCGCATCCCGGCGCAGAACCTGCTGCTGGCCGACAGCACCGGACGCATTGCCTGGCGTGTGCTGGGTGCGCGCCCGGATCGTGCTGCCGGCTGCGCGCCCACCGGCATGCGCACCACCACGGCCGATGGCTGCCCGGCATGGGGCATCCGCAGTGACGCGGCGCCCTCGCTGGTCGACCCGCCAAGCCACCGCCTGTGGACCGCCAACGGACGTGTGATGGACGGCGAAGCACTGGCTCTCGCCGGTGACGGCGGTTACGACCTCGGCGCGCGCGGCGCACAGATCCGCGATGCACTGCAGGCCAGCGGACGTTTCAGCGAAGCGGACCTGCTGGCGATCCAGCTGGATGACCGCGCGGTATTCCTGCAGCGCTGGTGGCACCTGCTGCGCCAGGTGGTGGAGGGCTCCAATGACCCGCAACTGCAGCGGCTGGAGGCCATCACGCGCAGCTGGGCGGGCCATGCCTCGGTGGATTCGGTGAGCTATCGGGTAGTGCGTGGTTTCCGTGGCATGTTGCTGGAGGAAGTGACCGGTGCGATGCTGGCACCGGCGAAACAAGCGCTGGGCGAGGACTGGCTGGAACCGCGGCTGGCGCAGTTCGAAGGTGTGCTGTGGCCGCTGGTCAGCCAGCGCCCGGCGCATCTACTGCCGCCTGGCCACGCAAGCTGGGACGCGCTGCTGGCCGACACCGCCAAGCGCGTGGAAGCGGACCTGACCGCGCAGGGGCCGCTGGCCGAACGCACCTGGGGTGAGCGCAATACTGCTGCGATCTGCCACCCGATCAGCCGTGCCCTGCCCGCCTTCGCGGAACGCTGGCTGTGCATGCCCGCCGAACCGCTGCCCGGTGACAACAACATGCCGCGCGTGCAGGGGCCCGGCTTCGGCGCTTCGCAGCGGATGGTGGTGTCCCCCGGCCACGAAGACCAGGGCATCATCCACATGCCGGGCGGCCAGAGCGGCCACCCGTTGTCCCCGTTCTGGGCGGCCGGCCACGAGGACTACGTGCACGGACGTCCGACCCCGTTCCTGCCCGGTCCCAGCCAGCACACGCTTACCCTGCGACCTGCCCGCTGAGCTGTGTCCGGGTATCCATCGGCGGCCTTCGACAAGGAGTCGCCGAACACGGCTCGGCGATACCCACATCTCAAGCCAACGCCGCTTCGTGCACACCGCTGATCGCCCGCCCGGACGGGTCCGCGGCGGCGGCGAAACTGGCATCCCACGCGATCGCCGCCGGTGACGAACAGGCGATCGACTTGCCACCCGGCACCGTCTCCGCCGCCGCATGGCTGGGGAAGTACTGCTCGAAAACGTGCCGGTAGTAGTAGGCCTCTTTGGTCTGCGGCGGGTTGTGCGGGAAGCGCTTGTCGGCAGCAGCCAGCACACGGTCGCTGACCTGCGCTTCGGCGTGTGCCTTCAGCCCGTCGATCCAGCCGTAGCCCACGCCATCGCTGAACTGTTCCTTCTGCCGCCACAGGATGCTCTCCGGCAGATAGCCTTCGAACGCCGCACGCAGCACACCCTTCTCCACCCGGCGCCCACCGGAGGCTTCACTGCCGACCATCTTGTGCGCGGCATCGAAACGCATCGCCACGTCCAGGAACTCGCGGTCCAGGAACGGCACGCGCGGCTCCACGCCCCACGCCATCATCGACTTGTTGGCGCGCAGGCAGTCGTAGTTGTGCAGGGCATCCAGCTTGCGCACCAGCTCGCTGTGGAACTCCCGTGCATCCGGCGCCTTGTGGAAGTACAGGTAGCCGCCGAAGATCTCGTCGCTGCCCTCGCCGGACAGCACCATCTTCACGCCCATCGCCTTGATCCGGCGCGCCAGCAGGAACATCGGCGTGGATGCACGGATGGTGGTGACGTCATAGGTTTCGATATGGCGGATCACCTCCGGCAGCACGTCCAGGCCTTCCTCGAAGGTGTATTCGAACCCGTGGTGCACCGTACCCAGCGCCTCGGCGGCAATGGCGGCGGCGGCAAGATCGGGCGAGCCCTTGAGCCCGATGGCGAAGGAATGCAGGCGCGGCCACCACGCTTCGCTCTCTCCACCGTCCTCGATGCGCCGGCGCGCATAGCGTGCGGCCACCGCAGCCACCAGCGAGGAGTCCAGCCCACCGGACAGCAGCACGCCATAAGGCACGTCGCTCATCAGCTGGCGCTCCACCGCGCGCTCGAACGCTTCACGCAGTTCGGCCAGGTCCACCGGCTTGCCCTGCACGGCGTCGTACTCGCGCCAGGACTGCTGGTAGTAACGCACCAGCTCGCCGGTTGCGCTGTCGTAGTAATGACCCGGCGGGAACTGCGCGGCATCGGCGCAGCTATCCACCAGCGCCTTCAATTCGGACGCCACGCGCAGGCGCCCCTGTGCATCGTGGCCCCAGTACAGCGGCACCACCCCGATCGGGTCACGCGCCACCAGCACCCGCGCAGCCGCCTTGTCCCACAACGCAAAAGCAAAGATGCCGTTGAGCCGTTCCAGCCACTGCGACGGCTCACCCTGACGGTACAGCGCGTTGATCACCTCGCAATCCGAGCCGGTCTGGAACGCGTACGGCTGGCTCAGTCCGTTCTTCAGCTGCTGGTGGTTGTAGATCTCGCCATTGACCGCCAGCGCCAGGCCACCATCTTCGGACAGCAGCGGCTGGGAGCCGCCAGCAGGATCGACGATGGCCAACCGCTCGTGCACCAGCAGCGCGCCGTCGTCCAGGTACACACCGCTCCAGTCCGGACCGCGGTGGCGCTGGCGCTGCGAGGATTCCAACGCATGCCGGCGCAGCGCGGGGAGGTCATCGCCGGCCTGCAGGCCGAATATTCCGAAGATCGAACACATGGGGGAAGCTCCTGTTTGGTGTCTATACGCGGTAGGGGTGTTCGACCGGCCAGCCTGGCCCGGGAGGTTTCCCGGGCACAAAAAAAACCCGCATCGGTCGATGCGGGTTTTCTGGTGTCCGGGTGTGGAGTGTCTTATCTACCCAGGGCGCAGTCCCGCATCGGCCGCGCACGATTATTCGCGCGCAGGTTATTGCGGTTGGTATTGCGGACGGCGGTGGCGGGGAACAAGGACATGGACCGACCGTAACCGGGTTCCGGCGGCGGCGCAACTGTTGCGATGGCAACCGTTCCTGCGCCGACGTTCAGCCGCCGCGCGGTCGACGTCCCGGATAATCTCCCGCCCCCTTGGAGGACTTCACGGATGATTCCCTTCCCCCGCCGCGCACTGCTGCATGCGCTGGCACTGCTTGCCCTGGCCGGTTGTGCCAGCACGCCTGCCCGCCCGCCCAACGACACCGAGCGCGACGCCCTCGCCGCGGCCGCCGATGGTCGTTTCGACTCGGCGCTGCGCGTGGCCCGGATGTACCAGGCCTGGAATGATCCGCGCGCGCTGGACTGGTATGCGCGCGCGGCCGCGACGACCCCACGCGCGCACCACAGCACCAGTGCCGAGGAAACGCTCGGCACGCTGTACGCGCGCGGCCGGCTGGACAGCGGCGAGGGCCCACAGAAACCCGCCGACGTGGTCATGAAGGCGTCACCGCGCAAGGCGTTCCGCTGGTTCCAGAGTGCGGCCTACCACGGCTCGCCCTATGCGATGCATGACCTGGAGCGCTGGTACGAAGGTCGCGGCGACATGACCGGCGCGCTGCGCTGGCGGCTGCGTTCGGCGGTGTACCTGCGCGAACTGTACAAGCTGAAGCCGCTGCGCGAGGCAACCAGTGGCTCGGCACCGCATGGCCAGCCGATCGATACAGGCCCGGCGCCGAACCCGGTCATCGCCGGTATCCAGCGCCGCGCCGCGCGTGGCGATGCCGAGGCCCAGGTCGACCTCGGCGCACTGCATGAAGCCGGCATCGGCGTGGTGCAGGACAAGGCCGAAGCATTGCGCTGGTATGAACGTGCCGGCAGGCAGGGCAACGTGTATGGCCAGTACCTGGCCGGGCTGGCCGTGGGCCGTGGTGGCGACGGACTGGCCAAGGACGTGGACGCGGCGGCGGCATGGTTCGCCCTGGCCGAGGCACAGGGCTTCTACATGGCGGCCGAATCGTATTGGCGCGAGGCGATCGCACCGCCCTTCTGGACGTTCGAGTAACGGCTTCACGCTGGCGTTGTACACACTCCAACGCAATGCTCAAGCCTATTGTGAGCGGTGTACATCGCCCAGAATGGCGGCATGACGACCGCCATTTTCCGCACTGAAACCCTCACCCGCGAACGCATGCAGGCGATCATCGCCGCGCACCCCCGCGCGGCGGTATTCGAAGGCTGCAGCTTCGATCATGGCGATTTTTCGCGGCTGGACATGGACGGCTTCCAGTTCAACCAGTGTTCGCTGGCGGGGGCGAACTGGCTGGCGGCTTCGCTGGAGGAAAGCCAATGGAGCAGATGCCGCGGCGCGGCCTGCGACTTCAGTTCGGCACTGCTGAGCGACGCGCGCTTTTCGCACTGCGATCTCAACAACAGCCACTGGCGGCGCGCCACGTTGTCTTCGGTGCAGTTCCTGGATTGCAAGCTGACCGGCGCGCACCTGCAGGAGGCAAGCGGATGGGCACTGGAGTTCCGCGACTGCCTGATGGTCAGCGCCGACCTGCGCGGCCTGTCGTTCCGCAAGGCCCGGTTGCAGGGCATGGATTTCTCCGAAGCGGATCTTTCCGGCTGCGACTTCCGCGAGGCGGTGTTCAATGGCGGCAGCCTGCGCAACGCGCAGACCCGGCTGACCCGCTTCGAAGGCGCGGACCTGCGCGGGACCGACATCAGCGGGCTCAACGTGATGGAGGCCAAGCTGTTCCGGAAGGCGGTGATTTCGCAGCGCCAGGCCGCCGCAGCGCTGGCCGCGTTCGGCCTGGTGGTGGCCTAGCCGCGACCCGCGGTAGCGCCGAGCCATGCTCGGCGAAGACCATCCGCACGCCCGTTTGCAAGGAGCCGCCGAGCATGGCTCGGCGCTACCACCCCTCACGCCAGCAGGCGTTCGATCAAGCGCTGGTACAGCGCCGGCAGCCGCTCAAGCTCGTCCACGCGCACGTTCTCGTCCACCTGGTGGATGCTCGCATTGACCGGACCTACTTCGATGCATTGCGCGCCCAACGGCGCAATGAAACGCGCGTCCGACGTCCCGCCACCGGTGCTTTCTTCCGGCGGTGCACCGGCGAATTCGCCGAGCACCTCGCGTGCCACGCGTCGCAGCGTGCCTTCCGGGGTATGGAACGGCTCGCCGCTGCGATGCCACTTCACGGTGTACTCCAGCCCGTGCCGGTCCAGCAGCGCAGCGATCTCCGTTTCCAGCTTGTCTGCGTTCCAATGCGGGTTGTAGCGCAGGTTGAAATCGACCTGCAGCTGACCGGGAATCACGTTGTTGGCACCGGTCCCGGCATGCACGTTGGACACCTGCAGGCTGGTCGGCGGGAAGCTCTCAAAGCCCTCGTCCCACTGTCGGGCGGTCAGCTCGGCCAGCGCAGGCGCGGCCTGGTGGATCGGGTTGCGCGCCTTGTCCGGATACGCGACATGGCCCTGCACGCCCTGCACCAGCAGGCGCGCGGACAGGCTGCCGCGGCGACCTACCCGCAACAGATCACCCAGCCGGGCAGTCGACGACGGCTCACCGGTGATGCACCAGTCGATACGCTCGCCGCGCTCAGCGAACAGCCGCGCGACATGGCGCACGCCATCGATCGCATCGCCTTCTTCGTCGCTGGTCAGCAGTACCGCCAGCGTGCCCGGATGATCCGGGTGCGCGGCAACGAACTGTTCGGCTGCGACCACGAAGGCGGCCACGCTGCCCTTCATGTCGGCCGCCCCGCGCCCATACAGCACGCCATCGCGCACGGTCGGCACGAACGGATCGGTGGTCCAGTCCGCCACCGGCCCGGTCGGCACCACATCGGTGTGGCCGAGCAGTACCAGCACCGGCCCATCGCTGCCGTGGGTGGCCCACAGATTGTCGACCTCGCCCAGACGCAGGTGCTCGCACTGGAAGCCGGCGGCCTGCAGCCGCGTGGCCAGCAGCCGCTGGCAGCCCGCATCATCGGGGGTGACCGACGGCCGTGCGATCAGCTCGCAGGCCAGGTCGAGCACCGCACTCACGCGTCCACTCCGAAGCGCTGCTTGAAGCCGTTGTCCGAGAAGCCCTGGCTGACCTTGCCATCGGCGGTCACCACCACCGGCCGCTTGATCAACTGCGGGTACTCGCGCAGCAGCAGCTTCCACTCGGCGTCCGAACCGGCCGCCTTGCGGTTGTCCGGCAGTTGCCGCCACGTGGTGGAGGATTTATTGACCAGCGCGGGGAAGCCACCGGCCTGGCTGGCCCAGTCGATGAGCGTCTCGGGCGAGGGCTTGTCCTGGCGATAATCAACGAAGGTGTACGGCACCTGGAAACGGTCCAGCCACCTGGTGGCCTTCCTGCAGGTATCGCAGTTCTTCAACCCATGCACGGTGGTGGTCATGGCGGTCAGTCAGCCAGGCCGCGCAGCAGGTCGTTGACGCTGGTCTTGCTGCGGGTACGCGCGTCCACCTGCTTGACGATCACCGCGCAGTACAGCGAATGGGTGCCGTCTGCCGAAGGCAGCGAGCCGGACACCACCACGCTGTACGGCGGGATGTAGCCGTAGCTGATTTCGCCGGTGGCGCGGTTGTAGATGCGGGTGCTCTGGCTGAGGAATACGCCCATGCCGATCACGCTGTGATGGCCGACGACAACGCCCTCCACCACTTCCGAACGTGCACCGATGAAGCAATGGTCCTCGATGATGGTCGGGCTGGCCTGCAGCGGTTCCAGCACGCCACCGATGCCGGCACCACCGGACAGGTGGCAGTGCTGGCCGATCTGCGCGCAGGAACCGACGGTCGCCCAGGTATCGACCATGGTGCCTTCGCCGACGTAGGCACCGATGTTGGTGAAGCTCGGCATCAACACCACGTCCTTGCCGAAGTACGTGCCGCGGCGCGCGATCGCACCGGGCACCACGCGTACGCCAGCGCGGCGGAATTTCGCTTCGTCATGGCCGGCGAAGCGCGATTCGACCTTGTCCCAGAACGGTGCCGGGCGCGCATCGACCACCGCCATGTCGTTGACGCGGAAGTACAGCAGCACCGCCTTCTTCAACCATTCGTTGACCTTCCAGCCGCCGTGCCCGTCCGGCTCGGCGACGCGGAACTCGCCGCTTTCCAGACCATCGATGACCCGGCCGACCAGCGGCTTGGTGGAGCCCTCCAGCTCATGCAGGGTCAAGGTGGCACGGCGCTCGAAGGCGCTCTCGATGCCGAACTTCAATTCTTCCACGCCCACCGCCGGCGGCTTGCGCAGCGACTTGCGGGCGATGTTTTCCGCGCGGGCCTTCTCCGCCGGCACCTTCTTCGCGACGGCCTTGCTGGCGGCCGGCTTCCTGGAAGCGGCCGGCTTGGCAGCGGCCTTTTTCACGGCCGGCTTGACCGCCACGGCCTTGCCAGCGGTGCTCTTCTTGGTTGCCACGGTCTTGGCAACGGCGGTTCTCTTGGTCGGCTTGGTGGCCATCAGCGGGTATCTCCGGCGTTTCGGTCTGGGTCCAGACAGCACAGCATGGCGTCCTGCAGCTGTTGCCTGGCGGTTTCATCCAGGGGGAGGTCGTGTTCGTCAGTGATCACGAAAGTATCTTCGGCGCGCTCGCCGAACGTGGCGATGCGTGCATCGTGCACGCGCAGCCGCTGGTTGCGCAGCACGTGCGCCACGTCGGCCAGCAGGCCGGGGCGGTCGGGTGCGACCAGGCTGAAGCGGGTGCCGGCGGCATCGCCCGCTTCATCGCGGAACTCGATGCGCGGGGCGAAGCGGAAGTGCCGCAGCTGGCGCGGGATCGCGCGTCGCGACGGACGCAGCCGCGACAGGTCGCCGGACAGCGCTTCGCGCAGGGCGGCCTCAAGCCGCAGCGGGTCGCCATCGGCGAAGCTGTCGGCCGGGTTCACTTCGAAGGTATCGAAGATGGTGTCGGAGGGTCCATCCAGCACGCGTGCCCGGTGGATGCCGTAGCCCTTGCGGTCCAGCGTCATCACGATCGCGGCGAACAGGCCATCGCGGTCGGGCGAATGCACGAACACTTCCAGCGCCGGGTCATCCGGGCTGATCGGGCGTACCTTCACCAGCGTATGGCCCTGGCGGACCGGCACCAGTGCACCCGCCTGCCACGCCAGCTGCTCCGGGCGCAGGCGGATGAAGCCTTCATCGGGCATCACCGCGAACTGCCGGTTGATCGTGGCATCGTCATAGCCCTGCTCGCGCACCAGCTGGCGCACGTATTCGCGCGCCTCGATCACCCGCTCAGCGGCCGGCAGCGGCGGCTCCAGGCCCTCACGCAGTGCGCGACGCGTAGCGAAATACAGGTCGGCCAGCAGACGGTCTTTCCACGCATTCCACAACTTCGGACTGGTGCCGGCGATGTCGGCGCAGGTCAGCAGGTACAGGTAATCCAGCCGCTCGCGGCTGGCAACCAGCGTGGCGAAGCGATGGATCACCGCCGGATCGGAGATGTCCTGCTTCTGCGCGGTCACCGACATGCGCAGGTGCTGTTCCACCAGCCAGGCCACCAGGTCGGTGTCGGCGGTACTCATCTCCAGGGTCTGGCAGAAGGCGCGCGCGTCGACTGCGCCGAGCTCGGAATGATCGCCACCGCGGCCCTTGGCGATGTCATGGAACAGCCCGGCAAGCAGCAGCAGTTCGGGCTTGCGCAGGCGCGGCCACACCTCGTGGGCGATGGAGAAGCGTTCGGCGGCCCGGCTGCTGGAAAACTCGCCCATGTTCCGCAGCACCATCAGGGTGTGCTGGTCCACGGTATAGACATGGAACAGATCGAACTGCATGCGCCCGCTGACCTGGGCGAAGGCCGGGACCCACTGGCCGAGCACGCCCAGCCGCGCCATGCGCGACAGCGTGTCGACCGGACGCGGCTGGCGCAGCAGCGACAGGAACTGCTGACGGGTGTGTGGGCAGGCCTGTTGGTATCCGGGCAGCTGCGGCAATGCTTCGGCCAGCGCGCGCGCGGTGAGCGAATGCAGCCCGCGGACCTGCGGATTGTTGGCCCAGCTGGAAAACAGGGCGAAGACCTCGCCAATCTCCCCGCGCGGCCAGTCCGCATCATTGGCTGCCAGATACCCCCGGCGCAGCGAGAAGCCGACCGTCAACGGCTCCGGCACCGCCTCGCCGTCGAACTGTTCTTCAAAGCGCTGCAGCAGCCGGTCGCTGATCCGACGCACCACCGATGCGGCGCGGTAGAAGCCCTGCATCATTTTTTCGACGCCCAGGCTTTCCGCGTCGTCTTCAAACCCCAGCCGTGCGGCCAGGGTCTTCTGGTAATCAAAGCGCAATCGTTCTTCAGGACGTCCGGCGACCAGGTGCAGTCCATAGCGCAGCCCAGCCAGCACCGCGCGCTCGCGCTGCAGTGCCACCGCTTCATCGGCGCCCAGGTGGCCCAGACCGACCAGCGCTTCCAGTTCGCGCACGCCGAAGGCACGCAGCGCCATCCAGCCCAGCGTATTGAGATCGCGCAGCCCGCCCGGACCGTCCTTGATATCCGGCTCCAGGTTGTCAGCGGTATCGCCGAAGCGGGCATGCCGCGTGTGCAGTTCCTCCAGCTTGGCCAGGAAGAAGGCACGCGGCGGCCACAGCGACCCATCATTGGTGGCCTGGCGCAGGGCACCCCGCGCGCCGTCTGCGGTGACCAGCGGACGTGCTTCGATCAGCGCGGTGAGTACGGTCTGGTCAGCAGCGGCGTCACGGCATTGCTGCAGCGAGCGCACCGCATGGCTGACCGGCAGGCCGCAATCCCACAGCAGCGCGAACAGGCGCGACAGCCCCGCTTCGGCGGCGTGCTGGGCCGAGGTTTCGCCCAGCACCAGCACGTCGATGTCCGAGTGGGGGAACAGTTCGCCGCGACCGTAGCCGCCCACGGCAAACAGCGAAAGGCCTTGCGCGGCCGGCATGCAGCGCTGCCAGGCGAGCCGGATCAGATGATCGGCGGCACGCGCACGCAGTGCCAGCAGGCGCTCGATCCGGTCGCCCTGGTCGAAGCGGCGGTGCAGGCGCGCATCGGCCTGCTGCAGCGCCTGGCGCGCCGCGGCAGCCCATTCGGCATCGGGCACCGACGAGGCCGGCGTGTCCAGCAACGAACCCGCCGGCAGCATCGTCAAGCGACCTGCGATTCGCCCGGCGCAAGGGTCAGCACGTCCACGCCGGTCTCGGTGACCGCGATCATGTGCTCCCACTGCGCCGACAACTTGCGATCCTTGGTGACCACGGTCCAGCCGTCCGGCAGCACCTTGTTGTAGCGGGTGCCCTCGTTGATCATCGGTTCGATGGTGAAGGTCATGCCCGGCTGCAGCACCAGGCCCTGCCCCGGGCGGCCGTAATGCACCACCTGCGGTTCATCGTGGTAGACCTTGCCGATGCCATGGCCGCAGTACTCGCGCACCACGCTGAAGCGCTCGCTTTCGGCGTAGCTCTGGATGGCATGGCCGATATCGCCCAGGGTGGCGCCCGGCTTGACCGCACGGATGCCGCGCCACATCGCTTCATAGGTCGCATCGACCAGGCGCTTGGCCATTACCGATGGCGAGCCCACGTAGTACATGCGGCTGGTGTCGCCGTGCCAGCCGTCCTTGATCACGGTGACGTCGATGTTGACGATGTCGCCGTCCTTGAGCACCTTGGCCTCGCTGGGGATTCCATGGCAGATCACGTTGTTGACCGACGTGCATACGCTCTTGGGGAAGCCGCGGTAGCCGACGTTGGCAGGGATCGTCTTCTGCACGTTGACGATGTGGTCATGGCAGATGCGGTCCAGCTCTTCGGTGGTGACACCGGGCTTGACGAAGGGCGTGACGATGTCCAGCACTTCGCTGGCCAGTCGCCCGGCCTCGCGCATCAACTCGATTTCCTGGGGGGTTTTCAGATTTACGCTCATGCCTGCCATTATCGCCGATCCGGGCCCGATGCTGAACGGGTTCGTGACACAGCGACGTGCGGGGCTGACCGAGGGCACGGGACCATAAAGGAAGCTGAATACGGGCCGGCAGGGACTCTCGCCCGGGGCCCAGAGCCCTTGCGGGCGGCAGCTCCAGCCTGTCGCGCCGCCGCTGCCGTCACTCACCTGGAGCGGATTGCAGCGCGCGCCCTGCTGGCCTATAATCGGCGGATTGCCTGCCGCATCCCTGCGCGGGACATCGTCCACACCGGACGTCACCGGTGAATCCACACCCATCGTCCCGATCCGTGCCGGGGTGCCCCGCAAGGGGTTCGGCCACGGAGACGATGGGGAAGCCCAACCCCGGAACCATCAATGCGCGCCCGCGCAGTCCCGCACACTTTCCGCGGGCGTCCCGCAAGGGACAACGGAGCACGCCGGTTCCCTGCCAGGAGTTTTGCAATGCCCCAGATCACCATGCGCCAGATGCTCGAAGCCGGCGTCCACTTCGGTCACCAGACCCGTTACTGGAACCCGAAGATGGCTCCGTACATCTTCGGTGCCCGCGGCAAGATCCACATCATCAACCTGGAAAAGACCGTCCCGCTGTTCAACGATGCGATGAACTTCATCTCCTCGGTGGCCCAGAAGCGCGGCACCATCCTGTTCCTGGGCACCAAGCGCAGCGCGCGTGAGTCGATCCGCGAAGAAGCCGAGCGTTGCGGCATGCCGTTCATGAACCAGCGTTGGCTGGGCGGCACCCTGACCAACTTCCGTACCGTCAAGCAGTCGGTTGCCCGCCTGAAGGAACTGGAAGCCGGCGAGAACGACGGCAGCTTCGAGAAGCTGGTCAAGCACGAAGTGCTGGGCCTGCGTCGCGAGCGCGACAAGCTGGAAGCTTCGCTGGGCGGAATCAAGGACATGAACCGCCTGCCGGACGCGATCTTCGTGATCGATATCGGCCACGAAGACATCGCCATCAAGGAAGCCAAGAAGCTCGGCATCCCGGTGATCGCCGTGGTCGACACCAACTACAACCCGGAACTGGTGGACTACGCCATCCCGGGTAACGACGACGCCATCCGTGCCGTGCAGCTGTACGCCCGCGCTGCCGCTGACTCCGTGCTGGAAGGCAAGGCCGCTGCTCCGCATGCCGCCACCGTGCGCGAAGAAGAGTTCGCCGAAGCCGCTGAAGGCGAAGAGGCCAAGCCGGCCCGTCGCGCTCCGGCCAAGAAGGCTGCGCCGAAGAAGTCCGACGACGCACAGGCCTGATCCAGGCCCCGGGTGGATGCGCTGCGTCCACCCGCCCTGCCGGCCGCTTCGGCGGCTGACAGCACCCTGTCATACGGGCCGGCCAGCATGCCGGCCCAACCCCTTTCTTTTGTGAGGTAATCCCATGGAAATCACTGCTTCCCTGGTCAAGGAACTGCGCGAGCGCACCGGCGCCGGCATGATGGAATGCAAGAAGGCGCTCGTTGAGAACAACGGCGACATCGAGGCGTCCATCGAAGCGCTGCGCAAGTCCGGCCTGGCCAAGGCTGACAAGAAGTCCGACCGCGTTGCCGCCGAAGGCGTCATCGTGGCCGCCCAGGAAGCCGGCAAGGCCGTGCTGGTCGAGATCAACTCCGAAACCGACTTCGTCGCCAAGGATGAGAACTTCACCAACTTCGCCAAGTCGGTCGTCGACGTTGCGCTGTCCTCCGGCGCTGCCGACATCGATTCGCTGAAGGCCGCCAAGCTGGCTTCGGGCGACACCGTCGACGAGACCCGCGCTGCGGTCATCGCCAAGGTCGGCGAGAAGGTCGACGTGCGTCGCATCGTGCGCCTGGAAAGCAGCAACAACGTGGCGGCCTACGTCCACGGCGGTCGCATCGGCGTGCTGGTGGAACTGGCCGGTGGCGATGCCGAGCTGGCCCGTGGCCTGGCCATGCACGTGGCGGCGATGAATCCACCGCACAACAAGGCGTCCGACGTTCCGGCCGACTTCGTTGCCAAGGAGAAGGAAATCGAGCTGGCCAAGATGACCGACAAGGACAAGGCCAAGCCGGCCGACATCCTGGAAAAGATCATCAGCGGCAAGATCGCCAAGATCGTCAACGAAGTCACCCTGTACGGCCAGCCGTACGTGCTGAACACCGACCAGACCG
This sequence comes from Stenotrophomonas sp. Bg11-02, assembly GCF_002836635.1. Classification (NCBI taxonomy): domain Bacteria; kingdom Pseudomonadati; phylum Pseudomonadota; class Gammaproteobacteria; order Lysobacterales; family Lysobacteraceae; genus Stenotrophomonas; species Stenotrophomonas sp. Bg11-02. The sequence continues at coordinate 130,333 of NZ_PJAY01000060.1, read as the reverse complement.
TCGAGCAGGTGCTGAAGGCTGCCGGCGCCGACGTGGTGGGCTTCAAGCGCCTGGCCGTGGGCGAAGGCATCGAGAAGGTGGTGGAAGACTACGCCGCCGAAGTGATGAAGCAGGCCGGCCTGGCGTGATTGCCGGGTTGACCTGATTCACGAAGAAGCCGCGCTTTGCGCGGCTTTTTTGTGCGTGCGGCGCAAGGCCCCCGGGCCAGCGCCGCACTGCCTTTGCGTTATGTGGCGTTCGGACCGATACTTCTTCCGGGGGAGTTCGTTTAGTGCAAGGGCCACTATGCAGATCTGTGACGGAACCCTCATCCCGCACCCTTGAACGATCGACTCGATATGCCTCCCGAGCTGACAGCCGTCCTGGCGCTCTGCCGCAATCTCCCGTCGCCTCCCGGCATCGCGCTGCGCATCATCGAACTGGCCCAGGATCCCGAAGCCGACCTCAGCACCGCCGCCGATATCATCGCCATCGACATGGCGCTCAGCGCGCGCATGCTGCGCATCGCCAATTCCCCGCTGTATGCCAGCCGCCGCCGGATCGACAACCTGGGCCAGGCGCTGACCATGCTCGGGCTCAATGCCACCCTCAGCCTGGCCCTGGGCTTCACCATTACCCAAGGCGTGGCAGGTACGGCGGGCAGCCCCGAACAGGACCTGCGCGAACGCGCCTGGCGCCGCAGCATCCTCAGTGCGCTGGCCGCCAGCCAGCTGGGCCAGGCGCGCGGCCTGCGCCGGCTGGAAGAACTGATGCTGGCCGGCCTGCTACAGGACATCGGCGTGCTTGCGCTGGCCCAGTCACACCCCGATACCTACCTGCCGCTGCTGCGCGACGCCGACAGCAACGCGGCCCTGCTGGACGCCGAACGCGCGCAGCTGCAGTGCACCCACGCCGAGGTCGGGGCCTACATGGCCGCGCAGTGGGACCTGCCCCGCTACCTCAGCGAAGCGATCGCGCGCAGTGAAGACGGCACCCCGTCCCAGGACACCTTCCAGGCCTGTGTCCAGCTGTCCGGCACGGTGGCCGACATCTGGCTGGACAGCGACCCCGACGCCGCACGCGAGCGCGCGCTTGAGCAGGCGCATGCCCGCCTGCAGCTGGACAGCGCGCAGTTCGACCAGGTGCTGGCGCAGATCAGCCAGGCCCTGCCGACCATCGCCAGCCTGTTCGACACCTCGCCGACCACCCCGGCGCGCGTGCAGCTGCTGATCGACCACGCACAGGAACTGGCGACCCTGCGCAACCTGCGCCAGATGCAGGACGCCGAGCAGGCCCGCCGCCGCGCCGACGAGTTCGAAGCGCGGGCCAACCGGCTCACCGAACAGGCCCACCGCGACGCCCTGACCGGCGTGCTCAACCGCCGCCAGCTGGAAACCGTGCTGGAACAGGAATTCCTGCGCGCTACGCGGCACGGCTGGCCGCTTTCGGTAGCCTTCATCGACCTGGATGACTTCAAGAAGATCAACGATGCGCACGGCCACCTGACCGGCGATGAAGTGCTGCGCGAGTTCGCCGGCACGCTGCAGGGACAGCTGCGCACCAGCGACACGGTGGCGCGCTTTGGTGGCGAAGAGTTCGTCGCGCTGCTGCCCAACACCACCGAATCGGTCGCCCTGGATGTGATCCGCCGCGTGCTGGCGCGCATCGTGTCCACCCCGATGGCAATGCTGGAGGGCGGGCCGCTGTTCATCACCTTCTCCGCCGGCGTGGCGACCCAGGGAGGCTATGAACGCTTCGCCGACGTGCAGGACCTGCTGCGTGCCGCCGATGATGTGCTCTACCGCTCCAAGAACCTTGGCCGCAACCGGGTGATCGCGCGTTCCCCGGGCGATGGAGCGGCCCTGGCCCCATCGGCAGAAGCCCCGTCCGCCGCCTGAACCAGGGTCCGCGCGCGAAATAACTACAGCAGCGCCGCGCTTGCCAGTAGAATCTGCCGGGAATTCACGCACCCTGAGGTCCCCCATGTCCAAGCTCGCCTATCGCCGCATCCTGTTGAAACTTTCCGGGGAGGCGCTGATGGGGGACGAGGACTACGGCATCGATCCCAAGATCATCAACCGCCTGGCCCGTGAAGTGGTCGAAGCCCAGCAGGCTGGCGCGGAAGTGGCACTGGTGATCGGTGGCGGCAACATCTTCCGCGGCGCCGGGCTGGCTGCAGGCGGCATGGACCGCGTCACCGGCGACCAGATGGGCATGCTGGCCACGGTGATCAATGCGCTGGCCATGCAGGACGCACTGGAAAAAGTCGGTGCCAAGGCCCGCGTGATGAGCGCCATCAAGATAAACGACGTGTGCGAGGACTACATCCGCCGCCGCGCCATCCGCCACCTGGAAAAGGGCCGCCTGGTGATCTTCGCCGCCGGCGTCGGCAGTCCGTTCTTCACCACCGATTCGGGCGCCGCTCTGCGCGCCATCGAGATCGGCGCGGACCTGCTGCTGAAGGCCACCAAGGTCGATGGCGTCTACGACAAGGATCCGAACAAGTACAGCGATGCGGTGCGCTTCGACAGCCTGACCTACGACGAAGTGATCATCCGCGGCCTGGAAGTGATGGATACCGCGGCCTTCGCCCTGGCGCGCGACAGCGACCTGCCGATGCGCGTGTTCGACATGGGCCAGCCGGGTGAACTGCTGAAGATCCTGCACGGCGAGAACATCGGCACCCTGGTCAGCGGCCGCAATCCCGCCGCCTGAGCGCCGGATGCATGACCGGGGCCCTGCGGTCCCGGCTGGGCGCCTATTCGCCTATAATCGCCCGATTCCAGTAATACCCAGGACCGGGCGATGCTCAACGACATCAAGCAGAACGCGCAGACGCGCATGGCCAAGAGCATCGACGCTCTGCGCCACACCCTGACCACCATCCGCACCGGCCGCGCCTCGCCGGCGCTGCTGGACGGCATTTCCGTGCTGGCCTATGGCTCGCAGTCGCCGCTGGCCAACGTGGCCACCATCAGCGTTTCCGAAGGTCGTTCGCTGGTGATTTCGGTATTCGACAAGTCGCTGGTCGCAGCGGTCGAGAAGTCGATCTACGCCTCCGACCTGGGCCTGACCCCGACCGTGGTCGGCACGGTCATCCGGCTGAACCTGCCGCCGCTCACCGAAGAGCGCCGCAAGGAACTGGCCAAGACCGTGGGCAAGGAAGGCGAGGAAACCAAGGTCGCCATCCGCAACATCCGCCGTGATGCCAACCAGGAAGTGGCCAAGCTGCTCAAGGACAAGGAAATCACCGAGGACGACAAGAAGCGCGCCGAGGAGGATATCCAGAAGCTGACCGACAACAGCATCAAGGACGTGGACAAGGTCGTGGCGGAAAAAGAAAAGGAACTGATGGCGGTCTGAAGTCGATGCCTTCAGCCCCGCCCCCGCTGCCCAGCGCGCTGCCGCGCCACGTTGCCATCATCATGGATGGCAACGGGCGTTGGGCGCAGCAGCGCCGCCGCCCGCGCATGATCGGCCACCGTGCCGGTGCCCGCGCGGTCAACCGCACCATCGACCGCTGCCTGGAACTGGGCATCCCGGCGCTGACCCTGTTCGCGTTCTCCAGCGAAAACTGGGGCCGCCCGGATGACGAGGTGCAGGCGCTGATGAAGCTGTTCCTGCACGCGCTGGATCGCGAAGTGGACGAGCTGCACCGCCGTGGCGTGCGCGTACGCTTCATCGGCGAACGCGAGCGATTCGGTGCCTCGCTGGTGAGCCGCATGCAACTGGCCGAACAGCGCACCGTGGACAACACCGCGATGACCCTGTCCATCGCCGCCAGCTACGGCGGCCGCCAGGACATCGCCCGTGCCGCGCGTACGCTGGCCCAGGAAGTGGCCGCCGGCCGCCTGTTGCCCGAACAGATCGATGAAGACCTGCTGGGCAGCCACGTGGCGCTGGCCGACATACCGGCCCCGGACCTGTTCATCCGCACCGGTGGCGACACCCGCATCAGCAACTTCCTGCTGTGGCAGCTGGCCTACACCGAACTCTGGTTCACCGATGTACTGTGGCCGGACTTCGACACCGACCAGCTGCAGCGCGCGCTGGACACCTACGCCGGGCGGGAGCGCCGTTTCGGCCTGACCAGTGCCCAGATCGCTGCCCTGGCCACCGAGACGTCCAGCCCATGACCAAGACCCGAGTCCTCGCCGCGCTGATCATGGCGCCGGCGGCCATCGCCGCGATCCTGCTGCTGCCCAGCCAATGGCTCGCCGCCGCCGCCGCCGCGGTGTTCCTGATCGGCCTGTGGGAATGGCTGAAGCTGGCGGGCGTGGAAGACACGCTGGCCCGCACCACCCTGCTGCTGCTCAACCTGGTGCTGATGGTGCTGGTGGTCTGGGACCGCGACGCTTCGCTGTTCCTGTTCCGCGTGGCTGCGCTGATCGGCGTCGGCTGGTGGCTGCTGGCCCTGCTGTGGCTGCGTTTCTTCAACTTCGGTGCACAGCCGGACAGCCCGGCGCGCGCGCTCAAGCTGCTTGCCGGCACCCTGGCGATCCTGCCGGCGTGGGCCTCGCTGGTGCTGCTGCACGCCACCAGCGACCAGGGCCACCTGTGGCTGCTGACCGCGCTGGCCGTGGTCTGGGCCGCCGATTCGGGCGCCTATTTCGCCGGCCGCACCTTCGGCCGCCACAAGCTGGCCCCGCGCATCAGCCCCAACAAGACCTGGGAAGGCCTGTTTGGTGGGCTGGTCGCCGGCCTGCTGGTGGCTACCGCGTTCGGCCTTGGTTTCGGCGTGGATGCCTGGCAGCTGGTCACCCCTGCACAGTTGCCCTGGCTGCTGCTGGTGACGGTGGTGGCGGTGTTCGCCTCGGTGCTCGGCGACCTGTTCGAGAGCCTGCTCAAGCGCCATGCCGGCGCCAAGGATTCGGGCCACATCATTCCCGGCCATGGCGGCGTGCTGGACCGTATCGACGGCGTATTGGCCGCATTGCCGGTGTTTGCCATCGGCAAGGAAATCTTCGGACTCTGACCATGCATGCTGCCCCTGCCCTGCGCCGTGTCGCCGTGTTCGGCGCCACCGGCTCGATCGGCGCATCGGCGCTGGATGTCATCGCGCGCCACCCGGACCGCTTCCAGCCGACCGTGCTGGCTGCCGGGACCCAGGTCGATGCGCTCATCGCGCTGTGCCTCGCCCACCGTCCGCTGCACGCGGTGATCGCCGATCAGGCGCTGTACCCGCGCCTGCGTGACGGCCTGCGCGAGGCCGGCCTGGCAACCACCGCCCACGCCGGCAGCGCTGCACTGGACACACTGGCCGCCGGCGATGACTGCGACACGGTGATCGCCGCGATCGTCGGTGCCGCCGGGTTGTCTTCCACGCTCGCCGCCGCGGCGGCAGGCAAGCGCCTCCTGCTGGCCAACAAGGAATCGCTGGTGCTGGCCGGCGAACTGCTGATGCGCACCGCGCAGCAGGCGGGGGCGGAAATCATCCCCATCGACAGCGAACACAGCGCCATCTTCCAGTGCCTGCGCTCTCGCGACGCTACCCTGGAAGGCGCCGGCGTACGCCGCATCCTGCTGACCGCTTCCGGCGGCCCGTTCCGTGGCCGCAGCCGCGCCGAACTGGAACGGGTCACCCCGGCACAGGCCGTGGCGCACCCCAAGTGGTCGATGGGCCCCAAGATCTCGGTGGATTCAGCCACCCTGATGAACAAGGGGCTGGAAGTCATCGAAGCCCACCACCTCTTCAACGTGCCGGCTTCGCGGATCGAGGTGCTGGTGCATCCGCAGAGCCTGGTCCATTCACTGGTCGAGTTCGTCGATGGTTCCACCCTGGCGCAGATGGGCCTGCCGGACATGCGCACCACCCTGGCGGTGGGGCTGGGCTGGCCGCAGCGCATCGATGCAGGGGTCGCCGGCCTGGACCTGCTGCGCCAGAGCCGGCTGGATTTCGAAGCTCCCGATACCGACGCCTTCCCCTGCCTGGCGCTGGCCTGGCAGGCCATGCAGGCCGGCGGCACCGCCGCGGCGGTGCTCAATGCGGCCAACGAAGAGGCCGTTTCAGCGTTTCTTCAGGGAAGGATAGGCTTCCTGACCATTCCCGCGCTTGTGGATAACGCTCTGTCAACACTGCCGGTCGAGCCTGCCGATACACTGGGCGGCCTGCTTGCCGCCGACCAGCGTGCCCGCCTGCTCACCCGGACTGCCATCGAAGCCCTCTGAATGCCCTGCCCTGCCACCACCACCGTGAGCTGCCATGACTGAGTTCCTCGGATCGGTATGGTGGATGATCGTCAGCCTGGGCCTGCTCGTGACCATCCACGAGTTCGGGCACTACTGGGTGGCGCGCCGGTGCGGGATCAAGGTGCTGCGCTTCTCGGTGGGCTTCGGCAAGCCACTGTGGTCGCGCCGCGACCGCCATGGCACCGAGTTCGCCATCGCCGCCATCCCGCTCGGCGGCTACGTGAAGATGCTGGATGAGCGCGAGGTGGAGGTGCACCCCCACGAGCGCGGACAGGCCTTCAACCACAAGACCGTCTGGCAGCGCATCGCGGTGGTCGCCGCCGGTCCGCTGGCCAACCTGCTGCTGTGCATGCTGCTGCTGTGGGCGATGTTCGTCATCGGCAAGCAGGATTATTCGGCTACCGTCGGCCGCGCCACGGGCATGGCCCAGGCCGCCGGCCTGCAGGGCGGCGAGCGCATCCTGGCGGTGGACGGCCGCAGCGTGGCCACCGTGGGCGAGGCCAGCATGGCGCTCACCGCGGCGGCGATGGACCGCCACGACGTCACCCTGCAGGTGGTCGACGCCCAGGAACGCCAGCACCAGCGCGTGCTGCCGCTGTCCCAGCTGCCGGCCGGCTTCGATGAACGCCGGGTTGCCCCGCTGGCCGGCGTCAACTGGCAGTTCTGGCTGCAGCCGGCGCTGGTGGACCGGCTGGTGGACGACTCCGCCGTACGCGGCATACTGCAACCCGGCGACCTGATCGTGGCGGTGGACGGCGAGCGTATCGATGCGGCCGACCAGGTCTACCCGGCCGTGCAGGCGCTGGGCAAGCGCGGCGGGCCCGGCATGATCGACGTGCTGCGCGGCGGTGAGCGGCTGGCGCTGGAAGTCACCCCCCGGCAGGGCCTGGATGGCAACCGGCAGCCCGTCTGGCAGCTCGGCATCGGTTTTTCCGAGTCGCATGCCCCCGCCTACGACACCGTGCTGAAGTACGGTGCCTTCGCCGCCGTGCCCGTCGCCGTCGGCGAAACCGGGCGCATGGCCGCCGATTCGCTGGGCATGATGCGCCGGATCGTCACCGGCAGCGCCTCGCTGCAGAACGTTTCCGGGCCGGTCACCATCGCCCGGGTAGCCAATGTTTCCGCGCAGCGGGGCCTGGATTGGTTCCTCCAGTTCCTTGCCCTGCTGTCGCTCAGCCTGTGCATCATCAACCTGTTGCCCATCCCCGTCTTGGACGGCGGGCACCTGCTGTATTACCTTATTGAGTTGGTCAAGGGCAGCCCGCTCAGTGAGCGCGCCATGGCCGCCGGGCAGTTTGTTGGCCTGGCGCTGCTGGCAGGGCTGATGGGATTGGCGTTCTACAACGACATCCTTGGCCTGGTTACCCGATGAACCTGGGCTCCTTGATGAACTTTTTCCTGCTGTCGCCGTCTACACGTCGGCATCCCGCATCCCGCAACACGCAATCGACCTCAACCGGACGTGACATGACGCGACTCCCGAACCGCCGCCTGCTGGCCCTCGCCCTCGCTGTTGGCATCGGCGCCCCCGCACTGGCCCAGGCTGCCGCCCCCTTCACGGTCAGCGACATCCGCGTTGACGGCCTGCAGCGCATCAGCTCCGGTACCGTTTTCACCTATCTTCCGGTGGAACGCGGCCAGGCACTGACCGACGCCAAGATCAGTGAAACCATCCGCGCCCTGTACAAGACCGGCTTCTTCGAAGACGTGCAGCTGGACCGGCAGGGCGACATCCTGGTGGTGACGGTCAAGGAACGTCCGGCCATCAACAAGCTGACCGTCACCGGCAACAAGGACATCAAGTCCGACCAGCTGCTGAAGGGCCTGAGCGATATCGGCCTGACCGAGGGCGGTACCTTCGATCGCCTGAGCCTGGACCGGGTGACCCAGGAGCTTCGCCGCCAGTACAACGACCGTGGCAAGTACAACGTGGAAATCACCCCGGTGGTGAGCCCGCTGGACCGCAACCGGGTGGACATCGCGATCACCATCAAGGAAGGCAAGGCGGCCAAGATCCGCCACGTCAACCTGATCGGCACGGAGAAGTTCGAAGCCGAAGACATCCTGGATACCTGGGAGTCGAAGGAACACAACTGGGCCTCGTGGTACCGCCGCGACGACCAGTACTCCAAGGAAAAGATGTCCGGCGACCTGGAAAAGCTCAATTCCTGGTACCTGGACCGCGGCTACGTGGACTTCAGCATCGACTCCACCCAGGTCTCGATCAGCCCCGACAAGCGCGACATGTTCATCAGCGCCGGCGTCACCGAAGGCGAGCAGTACAAGATCTCCGAGATCAAGGTCAGCGGCGATACCGTGCTGCCGCAGGAAGATGTCGAGCGCATGGTCATCCAGAAGCCCGGCGATACGTTCTCGCGCGCGCTGCTGGAGTTCAGCAGCAACAGCATCACCAATTCGCTGTCCAATATCGGTTATGCGTTCGCCAAGGTGAACCCGATCCCGACCAGCAACCGTGCCGACCGCACCGTGGCGATCAACATGCAGGTCGTTCCCGGCCCGCGCGTTTCGGTCCGCCAGATCGTGTTCCGCGGCAATACCCGCACGTCCGACGAAGTGCTGCGCCGTGAAATGCGCCAGTTCGAGAACAGCTGGTACTCGCAGGCCGCCATCGACCGTTCCAAGATCCGCCTGCAGCGCCTGGGTTACTTCGAGGCGGTGGAAGTGGAAACCCCGGCGGTCACCGGCAGCAATGACCAGGTCGACGTTGTGTACAACGTCAAGGAAACCACCTCGGGCAGCTTCGTGTTCGGCCTGGGTTATTCGCAGTCCTACGGCATGACCACCTCGGTGCAGCTGTCACAGAACAACTTCCTCGGCGGCGGCAACCGCGTGTCGGTGGAAGCATCGCGCAGCAGCTACCTGCAGCGTTACGGCTTCAGCTACACCAACCCGTACTTCACCGATGACGGCGTGTCGCTGGGCTACAACCTGTCCTGGCGCGAACTGGACTACTCCGACTTCAACACCGCGCAGTACAACAGCACCAACGGTGCCGCGCAGATGGTGTTCGGCGTGCCGATCACCGAGACCGACACGGTTTCGCTGATGTTTGGTATTGACAGCAACCAGATCACGACGTACGAGGGCTCGACGCCGAAGTCGATCATCGACTACATCAATGCTGTAGGCCGCAAGACCTTCCACGCATGGCGCAGCGAACTGGGCTGGGCACGCGATTCGCGTAATGACTACTTCATGCCGACCCGCGGTACCTACCAGCGCGTCGGCCTGGAGGCCACCCTGCCGGGCTCGACCGTCGAGTACTACAAGCTGAACTACCAGATCAGCAAGTACTGGCCCATCATTCCCTCGCTGGTGATCAACACCCGCGCAGAGGTCGGCTATGGCGACAGCTATGGCAACGACAGCACGGTCGTTTTGCCTGACGGGCGTACTGTTACTGCCTCCGGCTTGCCGTTCTATGAGAACTTCTATGCTGGCGGTACCAACTCGGTGCGCGGCTTCGAAGACAACACACTCGGCCCGCGTTCCGAAATCACCAACGGCTACCGTAACGGCCAGCCGCTCGGTGGCTCGCTGAAGACGGTGGGTTCGGTGGAAGCCTACTTCCCGCGCCTGTTCGACAGCCCATCGGCGCGCGTGTCCGCGTTCCTTGATTTCGGCAACGTATATACCGGTGTCGATAACTTCAAGGCCAACGAACTGCGCGTCTCCACCGGTGTAGCCCTGCTGTGGCGCGCTCCGGTGGGCCCGATCTCGATCAGCTACGCCTTCCCGTTGAAGAAGGAAGACGGCGACGAAGTCGAACGCCTGCAGTTCACCTTCGGCGGCCAGTTCTAAAAGCTGGTGCAGGTATTACAAGATCGCCGGGTATTGCCCGGCGATCTTGTTTCCGGCAGCGGCCGCCCCTGCCGCGCTTCGCGCTCGCCGAGCACGGCTCGGCGCTACCGGCATTGCGGCGCGTGGCGTCCGCGGGTGCGGGAGGGAACAGGTGCTGATGGGGCGGATCGGGCGGGACCCTGAGCCGCAGGGATGGGCCTGCAGCGTGTCCTGCCCCAGCCCGGCCCCTCCCCGTCGCCGTTGCGGGGAGGTGCTGCACGGCCAATCCACCGAAGCCGGACAATGACCCCCGTCACGCCACGCGGTAAACTCCCCGCGTGAACACTCCTACCTACACCGCCCAGCAACTCGCCGAGCAGTTCGGCCTGCAGGTCCATGGCGATGCCTCCACCGTGATCGGTGGCGTGGCGACGCTGGCCCATGCCGGACCCGGCCAGCTCACCTTCCTGGCCAACCCGCGCTACCGCGCGCAGCTGGCCGACAGCCAGGCCGGCATCGTGGTGCTGCGCGCCGACGACGCCGAGGCCGCCCCCGGCACCGCGCTGGTCGCCAAGGATCCCTACAACACCTTCGCCCGCATCGCCGCCCTGTTCGACGTGGCGCCCACGCGCGCGCCGGGCATCCACCCCAGCGCGGTCATCGACCCCAGCGCGCAGGTGGCCGCCAGCGCCCACGTCGGCCCCTTCGTCACCATCGGCGAGCGCAGCGTGGTCGGTGAGAACTGCATCATCGGCGCCGGCAGCGTGATCGGCGAAGACTGCACGCTGGACAGCGGCTGCGAACTGATCGCCCGGGTCACCCTGGTCACCCGGGTGAAGCTGGGCAAGCGCGTGCGCATCCATCCCGGCGCGGTGCTGGGCGCCGATGGCTTCGGCCTGGCGATGGACGCCGGCAAGTGGATCAAGGTGCCGCAGCTGGGCGGCGTGCGTATCGGCGATGACTGCGAGATCGGCGCCAATACCTGCGTGGATCGTGGCGCCCTGGAAGACACCGTGCTGGCCGAAGACGTGCGCCTGGACAACCTGGTGCAGATCGCCCACAACGTACAGATCGGCGCCCATTCGGCGATCGCCGGCTGCACCGGCATCGCCGGCAGCGCCAAGATCGGCCGCTACTGCCTGCTGGGCGGTGCGGTAGGCGTGGTCGGCCACCTCGAAATCTGCGACAAGGTCGTGATCACCGGCAAATCGGTGGTGCGCAACTCCATTACCGAGCCAGGCGAATACTCGTCCGGCACCCCGTTGACCGACAACCGCACGTGGCGCAAGAACGCCGCGCGCTTCAAACAGCTCGATGCGCTGGCCCGTCGCATCCTGTCTGTGAGCAAGGAGAAGGAATGAGCCAGGAACAGACCCTGCCGGACATCGCCCAGATCCGGGCATTGATCCCGCACCGCTACCCTTTCCTGCTGGTGGACAAGGTCGTATCGCTCGACTTCGAGAACCGCAGGATCGTCGCGCGCAAGAACGTCAGCATCAACGAGCCGTTTTTCCTGGGGCATTTCCCGGAACAACCGATCATGCCCGGCGTGCTGATCATCGAAGCCATGGCGCAGGCCGGCGGCGTGCTGACCCAGCTCACGCTGGGCCGCGATGCACAGTCCAAGCTGTTCTACATGGTGAAGGTCGACAACGTCCGCTTCAGTGACAAGGTCGTTCCCGGCGATGTGCTGGAGATGCACGTGGAGATCAAGCGCGTGATCCGCAACATGGCGGTGTACGACTGCAAGGCCTTCGTCGACGGCAAGATCGTTGCGTGCGCCGAAGTCATGTGTGCCGGCACCCGCGAATAACCCAACAGGAGGACCACCGATGAGCGGACACGCTCCGTTGATCCACCCCACGGCGGCAATCGATCCGTCGGCGAAACTCGCCGATGGCGTCCGCGTGGGCGCGTTCACCCTGATCGGTGCCGATGTTGAAATCGGCGAGAACACCGAGATCGGACCGCATTGCAGTGTGCACGGTCCCACCCGGATCGGGCGCGACAACCGCTTCATCGGCCACGTGGCGGTGGGCGGCGAACCGCAGGACAAGAAGTACGCCGGCGAACGCACCGAACTGGTGATCGGCGACCGCAACGTGTTCCGTGAGTTCGTCACCCTCAACCGCGGCACCGGCGGCGGCGGTGGCATCACCACCGTGGGCAACGACAACTGGATGCTGGCCTATACGCACGTGGCGCATGACTGCCACGTCGGCAACCACTGCGTGTTTTCCAACAACACCACGTTGGCTGGCCATGTGACCGTGGGCGACCACGTGATCATCAGCGGCTTTGCCGGTGCGCACCAGTTCTGCCGCATCGGCGCGCATGCCTTCCTCGGCATGGGCGCGCTGACCAATGGCGACGTGCCGCCGTTCACCATGGTCGGCAGCGATTCGCTCGGCCGTCCGCGCGGCATCAACAGCGAAGGCCTCAAGCGCCGCGGTTTCGATGCCGAGCGCATCGCCAGCATCAAGCGCGCTTATCGCACGCTGTACGTCGCTGGGCTGCCCCTGGCCGAGGCCAAGGTGCAGCTGGCCGAACAGGCCCGCAGCAGCGAAGACGTGGCCGAACTGCTGGCGTTCATCGAGCAGGCCGAGCGGCCGCTGCTGCGATGAATCCTGCGCCGCTGCCGCCGACCGCTGCGGTCATCCCGTTCCGCGTGCACAACGCCAGCTTGCCGGCACACGTGGATCCGCGGCCGCTGCGCGTTGCGCTGGTGGCCGGCGAGGCCTCCGGCGACCTGCTCGGCGCAGGCCTGGTGAGCGAGCTCAAGGCCCGTTTCCCGAATGCTGAGTTCGCCGGCATCGGCGGTGACAGCATGCGCGGTGCCGGCTGCCAGACCTGGTTCGATGCCAGCGAGCTGGCGGTGATGGGCCTGACCGAAGTACTGCGCCACCTGCCACGCCTGCTGAAGCTGCGCGCGCAGTTCCGCCAGCGCGTGCTGGAGTGGCAGCCGGATGTGTTCATCGGCATCGATGCCCCGGACTTCAACCTGCCCGTGGAGCGCTGGCTGAAGCAGCGTGGCATCCGCACGGTGCACTACGTCAGCCCCTCGGTCTGGGCCTGGCGTGAGAAGCGTGCCGAGAAGATCGGCGCCAGCGCCGACCTGGTGCTGTGCCTGTTCCCGATGGAACCGCCGATCTATGCCCGGCACGGCATCGATGCGCGTTTCGTCGGCCACCCGATGGCCGATGACATTCCCCTGCACGTGGACCGCGAGCAGGCGCGCGCGGCGCTGGGCCTTCCGTCCAATGCCAAGGTCCTGGCGGTGCTGCCCGGCAGCCGGCTGGGTGAAATCAGCCGGCTCGGTGAACCGTTCTTCGAGGCGGCCTGGCAGGTATGCGAGCGCATTCCCGGCCTGCACGTGGTGGTACCGGCCGCCAACGCGGCCTGCCGTGCGCTGATCGATGAACAGTTGTCGCGCTCGGCGTTGCCGGTGGTGCATTCGCATGTGCTCGATGGCCAGGCACGTACTGCGATGATCGCCGCCGACGTGGTGGTGCTCGCTTCCGGTACCGCCACCCTGGAGGCGATGCTGGTGAAGCGGCCGATGGTGGTGGGCTACCGGGTCAACGAGCTGACCTACCGTCTCGTCAAGGCGCTGGGCCTGCTCAAGGTGGACCGCTATGCGCTGCCCAACATCCTGGCCAACAAGGATCTTGCGCCGGAATTGATGCAGCACGACTGCGTGCCGGAAAAGCTGGCCGCGGCGATCCAGCAGTGGTTCGACCATCCGCAGAAGATCATCGACCTGCAAGCGACCTACGAGCAGTTGCACGGAGCGCTGCGCCGCGATGCGTCGGCACGCGCGGCCGACGCGGTAGCCGAACTGGTCGCGCGCGGAGCGGTGGCCTCGTGAGCCGTCGCGGCGCTGCCGCCGCCTCGCTGGCGCTGTTCGGCGCGGGCGGTCCGGCCCCCGTGGTGGTGCAGCGCATTGCCGGCGTGGACGAAGCCGGTCGCGGTCCGTTGGCCGGTCCGGTCGCGGTGGCTGCGGTGGTGTTTGACCCGGCACGGCCACGCATCAACGGCCTGGATGATTCCAAACAGCTGACTGCCGCCCGCCGCGAGCAGTTGTACGACCGCATCATCGACCGCGCACTGGCCTTCCATGTGGTGCTGGTGGATGCGCCCACCGTGGACCGGCTGAACATCTACCAGGCCACGCTGCAGGGCATGCGCGAGGTGGTGGCCGCCGTCGCCCACGTGGCCGAACTGGCCCGCATCGATGGCAACGTGGTGCCCAAGGGCTTGGTACTGCCGGGCGAGGCGCTGATCGGCGGCGATGCCATCGACCGCGCGATCATGGCCGCCTCGATCCTTGCCAAGGTCAGCCGTGACCGGTACATGCAGCAGGCGCACATGCAGTACCCGCATTTTGGTTTCGACCAGCACAAAGGGTATGGCACACCGGCGCATCTGGCAGCGTTGCGCGCGCACGGCCCGTGCCTGGAGCACCGACGCAGTTTCGCGCCCGTGCGGGAGTGTCTGGCGGTGCCGGTTGCTGCTCCGGTGGAGATGGCGCTGGCGCTGTGAGTGGGTCGGCGAACGGGTGAGACCCCCCTCGCGGGTGGCTGGAAAGCCGCAGCGCTGGGTTGGGCCGGGCGGTGGCCGCCACCCGCGTAATGAAAAAGAAGAAAAGCGGTAGCGCCGACCCATGGTCGGCGGACACTGTCAGTCTCCTTTTCCCCCACCATCCGCCGACCATGGGTCGGCGCTACCAGGGCCGCCATGGACCTGTCGAAGGTGGGGCGGAGTGGGTTGGCGGGGGCGTAGAGCGCCATGGATGGCGCGAAACGAGGCCCGCAGGATGCGGTTGTTGCCGTCCCCCGCCAACCCACCCCGCCCCGCCAACCCATAGCAATGCAGCTGTTGACGTTGACGTTGCTTCGGCTTCGAAGCCCGCGCGCAGCGCGCAACACCCCGACGTCAAGACCTTGTCCGTACAGCCCCTCGCCGCTACCCTGAGCGGGCACTCCTGCGCACCTGCGACCCCGGCGGCCGTTCCTACGCCTGCTCCCGGGGCCGGTGCGCTCCAACCTGGTCCGGCATGTCCAACTCCCGTTTCGTCCATCTCCACGTCCACACCGAATTTTCGCTGGCGGATTCCACCATCCGCGTGCCGGCGAAGCCGGAACAGGCTGACCCGAAGAAGGCCAAACAGGCCAACCTGCTGTCGCGCGCGGTCGAACTTGGCCTGCCCGCGCTGGCCGTCACTGACCTGAACAACCTGTTCGCGCTGGTCAAGTTCTACAAGGCCGCCGAAGGCGTGGGCATCAAGCCCATCGCCGGCGCGGACGTGATGATCGCCGAGGAAGGCCAGGATCCCTGGCGGATGACCCTGCTGTGCCGTGACCGCGAAGGCTACCTCAGCCTGTCGCGCCTGCTGACGCGTGCGTGGATGGAAGGCCATCGCCCGGAAGGCGGCGTGGCCGTGCACCCTGAATGGCTGAAGGCCGGCTGCCAGAACCTGTTCGCACTCAGTGGCCGCGACAGCCTGGCAGGCCGCCTGGCCGCCGCTGGCAAGCACGACCTCGCCGAACAACAGCTGGCCGACTGGCAGCGGGTGTTCGGCGATGGCCTGCACCTGGAACTGACCCGCACCGGGCGCGAAGGCGAAGAGGCGTTCAACCAGTTCGCGCTGATGGCGGCCGGCCAGCGCGGCCTGCCGGTCATCGCCAGCAACGATGTGCGCTTCCTGCAACCCACCGATTTCAGCGCCCACGAAGCGCGCGTGTGCATCGCCTCCGGGCGCGTGCTGGATGATCCCAAGCGTCCGCGTGACTACAGCGACCAGCAGTACCTGAAGTCATCCGAAGAGATGTGCGCGCTGTTCGCCGACATCCCCGATGCGATCGACAACACCCGCGCGCTGGCCGAGCGCTGCAACATCGAAATGCGGCTGGGCACCTACTTCCTGCCCAACTACCCGGTGCCCGACGACGAGACGCTGGACAGCTGGATCCGCAGCGAAGCGCGCAAGGGCCTGGCGCTGCGCATGGAGAAGAACCCTGTAGCGCCTGGCATGACCTTGCAGGACTACAGCGACCGCCTGGAATTCGAGCTGGATACCATCATCAAGATGGGCTTCCCCGGCTACTTCCTGATCGTGGCCGACTTCATCCAGTGGGGCAAGAACCAGGGCATCCCGATCGGCCCGGGCCGTGGTTCCGGTGCCGGTTCGCTGGTGGCCTGGGCGCTGCAGATCACCGATCTCGACCCCCTGCCCTACAACCTGCTGTTCGAGCGCTTCCTCAATCCCGAACGCGTTTCGATGCCCGACTTCGACATCGACTTCTGCATGGACCGCCGCGACGAAGTCATCGACTACGTGGCGCGCAAGTACGGCCGCGAACGGGTCAGCCAGATCATCACCTACGGCACCATGGCGGCCAAGGCCGTAGTGCGCGACTGCGGGCGTGTGCTTGGCTTCCCGTACGGCCTGGTGGACAGCGTGGCCAAGCTGATCCCCAACATCCTGGGTATTTCGCTGAAGGATGCGATGGGCGAAGGCAAGGACAGCGAGATGGCCTCGCCGGAGCTGATCCAGCGCTACCAGAGCGAGGACGATGTCCGCGACCTGATCGACCTGGCCCGGCAGCTGGAAGACCTGACCCGCAACGCCGGCAAGCACGCCGGTGGCGTGGTCATCGCGCCGGAGCCGCTGGCCGAGTTCTGCCCGCTGTTCGCCGAGCACGATGAAAACGGCATCGGCCGCAATCCGGTCACCCAGTTCGACAAGAACGACGTGGAAGAAGTCGGCCTGGTGAAGTTCGACTTCCTCGGCCTGCGCACGCTGACCATCATCGACTGGGCGGTGAAGGCGATCAACAAGCGCCATGAGCGCGCCGGCATCCCGCCGGTGGACATCACCCAGTTGCCGCTGGACGACGCCCCCACCTACAAGGACATCTTCGCCTCGGGCAACACCGGCGCGGTGTTCCAGTTCGAATCCTCCGGCATGCGGCGCCTGCTGAAGGACGCCAAGCCGGACCGCTTCGAAGACCTGATCGCGCTGGTGTCGTTGTACCGCCCCGGCCCGATGGACCTGATTCCTTCCTTCGTCGACCGCAAGCATGGGCGCGAAGACGTGGAATACCCCGATCCGCGCACCGAGCGCATCCTGCGCGACACCTACGGCATCATGGTGTACCAGGAGCAGGTGATGCAGATGGCGCAGATCGTCGGCGGATATTCGCTGGGCGGCGCCGACCTGCTGCGTCGTGCGATGGGCAAGAAAGTGCCGGCCGAGATGGCCAAGCACCGCGAGATCTTCCGCGAAGGCGCGGCCAAGGACGGCGTCGGCGAGGCCAAGGCCGATGCGATCTTCGACCTGATGGAGAAGTTCGCCGGCTACGGTTTCAACAAATCCCACGCCGCCGCCTACGCACTGGTCAGCTACCAGACGGCCTGGTTGAAACGGCATTACCCGGCCGAGTTCATGGCCGCCACGCTGTCTTCGGACATGGACAATACCGAGAAGGTGGTCGGCTTCTTGGATGAGGTGCGCAACCTCGGCCTGACCGTGCTGCCGCCGAAGGTCAACCAGTCCGCCTACATGTTCGAAGCGGCCACGCCGGACACCATCCAGTACGGCCTGGGCGCGATCAAGGGCGTCGGCCAGGGCGCCTGCGAAGCGGTGGTCGACGAGCGCCTGCAGAACGGGCCCTATACCGACCTGCTGGATTTCTGCACGCGCATCGGTTCGGCCAAGCTCAACCGCCGCACGCTGGAAGCGATGATCAACTGCGGCGCACTGGATGAGCTGGGGCGCAATCGTGCCTCGCTGGCCCTGCAGTTGCCCGAAGTGATCAAGGCGACCGAGCAGATGGCGCGCGAGCGCGCGTCCGGCCAGAACTCGCTGTTCGGCGGTCCGGATCCAAATGCACCGGCGATCCACCTGGAACTGCAGGAAACCGACGAATGGCCACTGCTGCAGCGCCTGACCGGTGAGCGCGATACGCTGGGCTTCTACCTCAGCGGACACCCCTTCGATCCGCATCGGGAGGACGTGCGCGACCTGGTCGGCACCGATCTCGGCGCGGTGGAGAAGATCTGGAGTGCCGCCAGCGGCGGGGGCGGCGGTGGCGAAAAGCGCTGGCGCCCGGAAGTGCAGACGGTGCTGGCAGGTCAGGTCGTCGGGGTGCGCCGCAAAGGTGAAAGCCAGATCTTCATCCAGCTTGAAGACGGTCGCGGCCGGGTCGAGTGCAGTGCGTTTTCCGATGCGATGGCCGAGTTCGGCCACCTGATGACCAAGGACCGCATCCTGGTGGTCAAGGGCGGTCTGCGCGAGGACGAATTCAATGGCGGCTTCGCCCTGCGCATCCGCCAGTGCTGGGACTTCGACGAGGTCTGCGCGAACTACGCCACGCGGCTGTCGCTGCGCGTGGACCTGCGCCGCGAACGGCCGGTCTGGGAGCGCATCAATGCCCTGCTCGACCGCCATCGCCCCGGCCGCACGCCTCTGCGCCTGGACCTGCTGCTGAAGGACCCGGAAGGGTCGCTGGCGGGGATGCTGGACGTGGGCGGCGACAGCGCTGTACGCATCGATTCCAGGCTGATCCAGGCCCTGCGCGCCGACCCCGCCGTGCGCACGCTGAAGGTACGCTACAGCCCGCCGTGGGCGAGCTGACCAGACGACGGCGTACGGGGCATCCGCACGCATTCGGCTAAACTTCCCCCCTTACATTCATACGACGGCTTCCGATGAATCCGAACTACCTCGACTTCGAGCAACCCATCGCCGACCTGGAAGCCAAGATCCAGGAGCTGCGCAGCGCCAGCGCCGGTCCGGCGGTCAACGTTGAAGCCGAAGTAACGGCCCTGCGGGGCAAGCTGCGGACGCGCACCGCGCAGATCTTCCGCAACCTGACCTCATGGCAGGTGCTGCAGCTGGCCCGCCACCCGTCGCGTCCGTACACGCAGGATTACCTGCACCTGATGTTCGACGGGTTCCAGGAGCTGGCCGGCGACCGTGCCTTCGCCGACGACAAGGCGATCATGGGCGGCCTGGCCCGCCTCAATGGCCGCGCGGTCATGGTGATCGGCCACCAGAAGGGCCGCGACACCAAGGAAAAGATCAAGCGCAACTTCGGCATGCCCAAGCCGGAGGGTTACCGCAAGGCGCTGCGCCTGATGAAGATGGCCGAGCGTTTTGGCCTGCCGGTGCTGACCCTGATCGACACCGCCGGTGCCTGGCCGGGCATCGACGCCGAATCCCGTGGCCAGTCCGAAGCCATCGCGCGCAACCTGATGGAGATGGCCGAGCTGAAGGTGCCGGTGATCTGCACGGTGATCGGCGAAGGCGGCTCCGGCGGTGCACTGGCATTGGGCGTGGGCGACCGCACCATCATGCTGGAATACAGCGTGTATTCGACCATCAGCCCGGAAGGCTGCGCCTCGATCCTGTGGAAGGACGCCAGCAAGGCCAAGGACGCCGCCGAACAGCTGGGGCTGACCGCGCCGCGCCTGAAGGGCCTGGGCCTGATCGACAAAGTGGTGCGCGAGCCGACCGGCGGCGCACACCGCAACCCGGTGCAGATGGCCAAGCGCCTGAAGGCCGTGCTGGTCAACGAACTGGACGCCCTGCAGGGCCTGCCGACCGGCGAGCTGCTGGCCAAGCGCTACACGCGCCTGCGCAGCTACGGCACCTACGAAGCCGCATGACCTGACGCGCCGGACGATGTCCGGCGCCTCTCCGATCAGGTAGCTGGTAGCGCCGAGCCATGCTCGGCGGCTCTCCGATCAGGCATCTCCAGGCCGGATGCAGGCCGCGCTCCGCGCTCGCCGAGCATGGCTCGGCGCTACCGGCGCTACCGGCACGCCGACGCGCCGACGCTACCCGGCGTGGCTCAGAACGGCTTGGCCAGTACCAGCCATACGATCGGGATGGAGGCCAGCAGCGGGATCTCATTGATCCAGCGCAGCGCGCGCGAAGACGGCAGCGCGCGGCCCTTGGCCACGCCTTTCAGCAGCCGCCCGATCCAGATGAAATACCCCAGCAGCACCACCACCAGGCCCAGCTTGGCGTGCAGCCAGCCGGCTCCGCCCGGGGCCACCATGGTCGGGAAGTCCGGGATGACGCGGTAGCCCAGCCACAGCACCAGCCCCAGCACGAAGGCCAGGCCGAACATGCTGTGGCCGAAGCGGTACAGGCGCATCCCCATCAACTGCAGACGTTCGCTGACTGCCGCCTGCCCTGCCGTCTCGGCGATGTTGACCAGGATGCGCGGCAGGTAGAACACCGTCGCCATCCAGGCCACCACGAACACCAGGTGGAAGGTCTTGACCCAGAAGTAGGACTGCATGTGCTCGCTCCAGCGGCTGGCGTAGGATGAGCACCATTTTCACCGATGCGCAGGGCCACGTACATGCACAAGACCTACGACGCCGCTTATTTCCAGCACTGGTACCGGCGTGCCGATATCGGCGGCAGCGCGCGGCTGGCGCGCAAGGTCGCCTTGGCCGTGGCCAGCGCCGAGTACTACCTGGAACGCCCGATCCGCAGCGTGCTGGACATCGGCTGCGGCGAAGGCGCATGGCGCGCGCCGCTGCTGAAGCTGCGCCCGAAGCTGAGCTACCTGGGCTTTGACAGCAGCGACTACGCCGTGGGCCGCTACGGTCGCACCCGCAACCTGCACCCGGCCAGCTTCGGCGATTTCGCCTGGCTGCGGCCGTGCGCGCCGGTGGA
The DNA here is from genome assembly GCF_002836635.1 of Stenotrophomonas sp. Bg11-02. Classification (NCBI taxonomy): domain Bacteria; kingdom Pseudomonadati; phylum Pseudomonadota; class Gammaproteobacteria; order Lysobacterales; family Lysobacteraceae; genus Stenotrophomonas; species Stenotrophomonas sp. Bg11-02. The sequence goes on along the minus strand of NZ_PJAY01000060.1, from coordinate 109,668 downwards.
CCTGCTGATCTGCTCGGATGTGATGCATTACGTGCCCGACCGCGAGCTGCGTGCCGGTCTGGCGGGCATCGGCGAGCTGACCGGGGGCGTCGCCTTCCTGGAGACCTTCGCCGCCGAGGACGACTTCGACGGGGACCACGAAGGCTTCCACCCCCGGCCGGCCCGCTGGTACCGGCGCGAACTGGGCAAGCACGGCCTGGCCCCGATCGGTTCGCATTGCTGGCTGGGCGCCTCCTTGGGCCAGGAAGCTTCGGCGCTGGAAACGGCCTGAACGGGTGCCGGCAGGTCTGCGACCCCAATTAATATTACGCCGCGCCGGATCGGGTATGCTGCACGGCAACATATGACCATACATATTGAGTCGATATGCTCTACCAGCTTCACGAATTGACCCGTAACCTGCTGGCCCCCTGGGTCCACCAGGCCCAGGCAAATGCCCACTTCTTCAACAATGCCGGCCACTGGTGGGGGCAGATGCCCGGGGCTGATCGCCTGGCGGCGATGAACGAGCTGTTCCATCGCCTGGGCAAGGATTACGAGAAGCCCGAGTGGGGCATCAACGAGATCGAGGTGGACGGCGAGCGCGTGCCGATCGTGGTCCACGAAGAGGTCAGCAAGCCGTTCTGCAAGCTGCTGCGCTTCAAGCGGCACAGCAACGAAGCCGACCAGCTGCACACCATGCTCAACCAGCCGTTCGTGCTGGTGGTGGCGCCGTTGTCCGGCCACCACGCCACGCTGCTGCGCGATACCGTGCGCACCCTGCTGCGCGACCATCGCGTGTACGTGACCGACTGGGTCGATGCACGCATGGTGCCGGGCAGCGAAGGCGAGTTCGGGCTGGATGATTACGTGGAGTACATCCAGGATTTCATCCGCCACCTCGGCGTGGAGCGGCTGCATGTGGTGAGCGTGTGCCAGCCCACCGTACCGGTACTGGCTGCGGTTTCGCTGATGGCCAGCCGCGGTGAACCGACGCCGAAGTCGCTGGTGATGATGGGCGGTCCGATCGATGCGCGCTGCAGCCCGACCGCAGTGAACAACCTGGCCACCCAGAACCCGCTGTCGTGGTTCGAGAACAACGTCATCCACACCGTGCCGCCGAGCTACCCTGGCGCCGGCCGCCGCGTGTATCCAGGCTTCCTGCAGCACGCCGGCTTCCTGTCCATGAACCCCAGCCGGCATTTCAGCTCGCACTGGGATTTCTACGCCGACCTGGTCAAGGGCGACCTGGAAGATGCCGATGCGCACCGGCGTTTCTACGACGAGTACAACGCGGTGCTGGACATGCCGGCCAAGTACTACCTGGATACCATCAGCGTGGTGTTCCAGGATTTCCTGCTGCCGCGCGGCGAGTGGTACATCAAGGGTGAGAAGGTCGACCCTTCGGCCATCCGCGATACCGCGCTGTTGAGCATCGAAGGCGAACTGGACGATATCGCCGGCCTCGGCCAGACCGAAGCGGCGCAGTCGCTGTGCACGGGCATCGCCGAGGACCGCCGCGAGCATTTCATCGTCGAAGGCGCCGGCCATTACGGCATCTTCAGCGGCCGTCGCTGGCGCGAAGTGGTGTACCCGAAGGTGCGCGATTTCTTCGCCGCCAATGCCGAAGCACCGGCCTCGGCGAAGCCGAAGAAGAAGAGCAACGTCACCCCGTTGCGGCGGAAAGCTAGCTGACAACCGGCGTTGGCGCTGACGGCCAGCGGCCGTCACTACCGTTGGACCAAGGTAGCGCCGAGCCATGCTCGGCGGCATTTCGATCCAGCATCGTGGTGGCTGACACAGGCCGCGCTGCGCGCTCGCCGAGCATGGCTCGGCGCTACCGGCCCGCCGCCCCTACAGCCGCACCAGCAGGTGCTTGGCCAGGGTGCCGTGCATCCTACCGACCGCCCGCGCCAAGTGCAGCGTGCCGAACAGCAGCAGCCCGCCGGCCAGTGCGAGCAGCGGCGTGGCCCAAGCGCCTTCCAGCAGCGGCAGGCCATTGATGGTCACCCCGGTGTAGGCACCCGGAAACCAGACCGCCACCGGCGACCAGATCAACGCCAGCGAAAGCGCCAGCAACGTCGTCGCCACGGTGAAATACGCGATACCCAGCGGCAGCATCAGCACGAAGTACAGCAGGGTGAGCCAGGTGCGGCCATCGGTGAACATGTCGCCGATCCGCTGCAGCCAGCTGCGGCTGCGGTCGCTGAAGCGCGGCCGGCGCGGCATGCGCTCGCCCAGCAGCACCTCCACCAGCCGCCCCTCCAGCAGCGACAGCCCGCGGATGGAACCGAAGAACAGCACCGCCACCGGTACGCCGATGATCAGGATCAGCAGGCCCAGCGACAGCGACAGGCCGGTCACCACCCAGCTGAAGAAGAAGGTGCCCGTCGCCAGCGACAGCAGCATGTAGAACAGGGCGCCATAGGTGTGCGGATCCACCGCTACGCCGAAGAATCGCGCCGCCAGCGAGCGCGGCGGCGACGGCGGCGGATCCGGGATGGCCGGACCGGATGCCGCCACGCCTGCCGCCGGTGGCACCGCATCGAAGCCGCTGCCCAATGCAGGGGTGGTCGCAACACGTGTTCCGAGCGGCGTCTTCGGCGTGCGCAGCGCGCGGTTCACCGTCAGCTCGGTTTCGCGGTAGATCTCGGCCACCTCGTCCGGCGCGCCGTAGCTGCCGGCCACGTCGGCGATCACCTCGCGCTCGCTGCGCCCCGGCTGTGCGGCCAGTTCCGAACGCAGGTACTCCTCGGCGTCGTACAGCGCATCCTGGACCATCGCCGGATCGGCATCGTGCAGCGCCGCGCGCAACTGCGCCAGGTAATCAGGAATGGTCGCCGGCAGGGTCCTGCCCATGGTGTGTTCGATGTTCATTGCAGTACGCCCTCCAGAACGGAATCGACGGAATCGCGGGTGGCACGCCAGGCCTGGATCCACTGCTCCAGCACGGCGCGTCCCTGCTCGGTGATGCGGTAGTAGCGTCGCGGCGGGCCGCTGGTGGAAGGCTCTACGTGGCTTTGCAGCAGGCCGGCCCCTTCCAGGTTGCGCAGCACCGGGTACAGGGCGCTCTGCTTGCCACTCAGCACGCCCTCGCCCACCTGCTCCAGCTCCTTGGCGATCAGGTAGCCGTACAGCGGCTCCGGTGCCTTGGCCAACACCGCCATCAGCGCCAGCGATACGGTCCCCGCACTGAGCTCCTTCTGGAATTTCTTCAGCTGGATCTCTTCATCGACCATGGCGGCATCTCCACTACGTTGAAGTGAACAATAGTGCGGAGTTCGACCTAGTGGAATAGGCCGGACGTCACGGTGCCGTGCGGCAACCGCGCCGGGCGCTGGCAGGAAACGGTGGCCTCGCGCATGATCGGGCTCTCTTTCCTGAAAGGCTCACCATGGACCGTCGCCCTGCCCTGTTGGCGCTTGCCCTGGCCACCTGCCTGCTGCCTTCGCTGGCCCCCGCGGCCACGCCCTACCGCAGCGCGCAGCAGATCCTGGAAGCCGCACCCGACCGCGACTGGCGCACGCCTGACCCGGCCAACCTGCTGTACATGGACCTGCCCGCCGGAAGGGTGATCATCGAGCTGGCGCCGCAGTTCGCGCCGCGCCACGTGGCCAACATCCAGACCTTTGCCCACGAACATTTCTGGGACGGCACCAGCATCTACCGGTCCCAGGACAACTTCGTGGTGCAGTTCGGCGATGCCGACGCCGACGACGCCGCCAAGGCCCGGCCGATGGGATCGGCGCAGAAGAAACTGCCGGCCGAATTCGAACGGGCCACGGCGGGATTGAAGGTCAGCCCGCTGCCGGACCGCGATGGCTGGGCGTCGCGCACCGGTTTCGTCGACGGCTTCCCGGTCGGCCAGGACATGAAGGAGGGCAGGACCTGGCTGGCGCACTGCTATGGCGCGCTGGGCGCGGGTCGCAACAATGACGAAGACAGCAGCGTAGGCGCCGAACTGTACGTGGTCACCGGCCAGTCGCCGCGCCAGCTGGACCGCAACATCACCGTGGTCGGCCGTGTGCTGAAGGGAATGGAACTGCTCAGCGCGGTGCCGCGGGGTCCGGCGCCGATGGGCTTCTATGCCGACCCGAAGCAGCGTACGCCGATCACCTCGATACGCCGCGCCAGCGATGTCCCCGCCGCCGAACGCACGCCGATCCAGGTACTGCGCACCGACTCGAAAACCTTCGCCGATACCGTGGAAGCCCGTCGCAACCGCGTCGATGATTTCTACAAACGACCGGCCGGGCACATCGATCTGTGCAACATTCCGGTGCCGGTGCGGTAACGCGCAGCGGCGCTGGCTGACCGCCACGCGGCCCGTGCAGCGCCGTACAGAACGCGTGAGCACGGGCCCCGCTCCGCCCTCACCCGCTCTTTTCCGCCGGCTGGCTAGGCTGGAGTCCTGTTTCCCATCAGGACAACCCCCATGGCTTTGCTGCGACTGCGAATCACCGGAACCGAAGACGACGCGCGTGCGATCAGCGACCTGCTGCTCGGCATCGAAGGCATCGAGCATGTCGAGGAAACCGACGACCTGATGCCGAAGATGGACGATGACGATTCCAGTTCGGCCGGCCTGTCCGATGACATCGGCCCGGGCAGCCATGAACTGGAAGTGGAAGTGGGCAACGAAAGCACCGCGCAGAAGGTGCGCGATGCGGTACAGGAGCTCGCCCTGGAGCTGGATGTCTTCGTCGAATACGAGACCGACGAGGGCTGATCCGGCGCGCGTGAAGGGGCGGGGTCAACCCGCCCTGCGCGCACGTCGCCGGCGCCACAGGCGCAGGCCGATCCAACCGATGATGCTGACGATCACCAGCACCGGCAGCAGCGCGGCGATGGCCCGTATGAGGTACGCGATGCTGGTGGTCAGGATGGCTCCGGATTCTGACAGCGCCATGCCGATTTCATTGCGGCTGCGCTGGCCGGACGGTGCGTTGAACTGCATCGTCACCAGTTGCGTGTCGATGCGTCGGCGCTGCTGGGCCGCATCCTTGTTGGCCTGTTCCACCCCCGCCTCGATCTCCGACAGCCGCTGGGTGATGACCAGCAGGTCGGCCAGCTTGATGTCCTTGCTGTCCTGGTAGGCAAGCAGCCGATCGTGCTCCTTCTGCAGGCGCGCCTTGGCCAATGCAGTGTCCGCTACCTGCTGGGCGAGGTCTTCGGCATGGGTGTTGCGCGAGGACACCTCCCCGCCCTGCCCGGCCAGTCCGATGATCGGCTCCACGCCCTTCGGCGCGATGCGCACGCGGATCGAACCGCTGGGGTACTCACCGCCCTGCTGCCCCACCTGCAGCACCGCACAGTCGCCGAATCGGGCGGATTGGCAGGCGTCGGCGATCTGCTTGACCCGCGGGCCGATCTTCGCCGCATCCAGGCGGATGTCCAGGTCATGTTCGTAGGCCAGCGATGCGCCTTCCGGCGACACCACCGCACCGGCAGCGCCGGCACCCGCTTCGGCCGCCGCCTCATGCCGTCCGCAGCCGGCCAGGGTCAGCAGCATGGCCAGCGCGCCGACCCAGCGCGGATGACGCCGTGCTTCCTTGTGCATTCTGTCTCGTCCCTGCGTTGGAGTGGCGACGATGGTAATCCTTTGGCACGCAGACAGGGCGACGCCCGCGACCTATGCTTGGCGATTGACCCCAAGACAGGATTGCCGATGCGCCAGCATCTCCTTGCCCTCGCCCTGATCGCTGCCCTCGGCGGCTGCCAGCAGGCCGACGCCCCGTCGTCCGCCACCCCGCCCGCCGCCGCGCCGGCGCAGGCCGCCGATGCCGCTGCAGATGCGGCCTTTGCCGATCTGTCCAAGCGCGCCCTGGACAGCTGGATGCAGCTTTCGCCCGTGGGTGCCACGCAGATCGGCGACCACCGCTTCGACAGCGAGATCGACGATCTCAGTGCCGCCGGCCAGCAGAAGACGCTGACCGCCTACAAGGGCCTGCTGGCCGAGCTGGAAAAGATCGACGTGGCCAAGCTTGGCCGCGAAAACCAGGTGGATGCGGCGATCCTGCGCAACCAGCTGCAGTCGGATATCTGGAATGCCGAAGTGCTGCAGTCGTCCAAGTGGGATCCGCAGATGTACAACGGCCTGGCAGGCAGTGCGATCTACGGCCTGATGGCGCGCGAGTTCGCCCCGCTGCCCGAGCGCCTGAAGTCGGCCACCGCACGCATGGAGAAGATCCCGGCGATCTTCGCCCAGGCGCGCGAAAACCTGGACCCGGCCCGCGTGCCGAAGATCCACGCTGAAACCGTGGCCAAGCAGAACCGCGGCATCCTCAGCATCGTCGATACCTTCATCACCCCGCACATCGGCGAACTGCCGCAGGCCGACCAGCAGCGCCTGCAGGCCGCCATCGACGGCCTGAAGAAGGCCGTGGACGAACAGCAGCAGTGGCTGGACAAGACCCTGGTGCCCAATGCCAAGGGCGAGTTCCGCGTCGGCGCCGAGCTGTACGACCAGAAGCTGAAGTTCGCGCTGAATTCCTCGCTTTCCCGGCAGGAGATCGGTGAGCGTGCGCGTGCCGAACTCAAGCGCGTGCGCCAGGACATGTATGGCATCGCCCAGACCGTGCTGAAGGACAAGCCGGGCGCACCGCAGATGCCGGCCAACCCGAGCGACGACCAGCAGCAGAAGGCGATCGAAGCAGCGCTGGAACTGGCCTACGCCGACAAACCGGCCCGCGACAAGGTCGTGGAAGATGCCAAGGCCGCGCTGGACCAGTCCACCGCGTTCGTGCGCGAGCATGACCTGATGACCCTGCCCGACGCACCGGTGGACATCATCCTGATGCCCGAATTCCAGCGCGGCGTGGCCGTGGCCTACTGTGATTCGCCCGGCCCGCTGGACAAGAACCTGAAGACCTTCTACGCGGTCTCGCCGATCCCGGATGACTGGAACGACAAGCAGGTCGACTCGTTCCTGCGCGAGTACAACTCCCGCATGATCCACCTGCTGAGCATCCACGAAGGCACCCCGGGGCACTACCTGGAAGGCTGGCATTCGGCCAAGTTCCCCTCCACGCTGCGCGCGGTGCTGCGCTCGGGCCTGTTCGCAGAAGGCTGGGCGGTCTACACCGAACGCATGATGCAGGAACAGGGCTACCTGGATAACGATCCGCTGTTCCACCTGGTGCAGCTGAAGTTCTACCTGCGCACCATTTCCAACGCGATCCTGGACCAGGGCGTGCACGTGGACAACTGGACGCGCGAACAGGCCATGCACCTGATGACCCACGATGCGTTCCAGCAGGAAAGCGAAGCGTCGGGCAAGTGGGTGCGCGCGCAGTTGACCTCCGCGCAGCTGCCGACCTACTTCGTCGGTGCGCAGGAACACTTCGACACGCGCAAGGCCGCGCAGGAAAAGCTGGGCGACCAGTTCAACCTGAAGGCCTACCACGACAAGATGCTGTCCTACGGCGCCCCGCCGGTGCGTTTCGCGCGCCAGCTGATGCTGGACCAGCCGATCGAGTAAGGGCGCCGGTCTGGTTTCTGGCGGGCCTGCTGGCTCTCCGGATGCGAAGCGCCCCGTCAGGGGCGCTTTCTCATTTCAGCACGGGAGCGTCAGGGCCGTGTCAGACACGGCTGCAGGAGAGGCGATCAACATTGGAGTAGCCATGTTCGTGGCGGATGATTTCCTTGGCATGGATCTCAGAGTCTGCGTTTACGCTCTGCGTAGTTGGTGCACTGCGGAGCACGAACGTGCACTGGTACGGTGCCGCCGCTGCGATTGCCGATGTCGATGAAAAAAGCATCGCTGCGGCGATCAACATGCTCAGGTGTCGGATCATCTGCCAGGTCTCTTGTTCGGGCGAAGGCAGCGCAGCCGGATGGCCGCTGCAACCCAGTGTCGTTGCGATGCCTCGTCTTGTCAGGAGCCTGGAGCATCATCGGATGACGCGTGCAGAGGGACGCTGCAGAGACCTATCGCAGCTTTGCCGCGAGGCGGAATCTCTGACGCTGTAACCAGGCGTCACCTGATCGCCATCGCAGATCCAGCGTGCAAGGCTGCGCCCGACCGCGCCTGCTGCGAATGCCGGGCGACGTCCTGCCGCCGTGAGGCAAGACTATGGGCAAGCCGCTGGAATCAGCCACCGGCCCGGAACCCAGGTGGCCAGAATGATCAAGCCATTTCGTGGAAGCAGATTCGGAGCAGCAGGAGGCGCCGGCCCATGCTCGGCGGCTTCTTGTTGAATCGGCACGGAAGACGTCCGCCGAGCAGGGCTCGGCGCTACCGATCATCCGTCGGCGGCGACAAAGCCCCCGGTCTGGCGCGCCCACAGCCGCGCGTACAGACCGCCGGCCGCCACCAGTTCGGCATGCGTGCCGGTTTCCACGATGCGTCCCTGGTCCATCACCACCAGCCGGTCCATCCGCGCGATGGTCGACAGCCGGTGCGCGATGGCGATCACCGTCTTGCCGCCCATCAGCTCATCCAGGTTGTCCTGGATCGCCGCTTCCACCTCCGAATCCAACGCGGAGGTGGCTTCGTCCAGCACCAGGATCGGCGCGTCCTTCAGCAGCACGCGCGCGATCGCGATGCGCTGCCGCTGCCCGCCTGACAGCTTCACCCCGCGCTCGCCGACCAGCGCGTCGTAACCTTGCCGCCCCTGGCCATCGACCAACGAATCGATGAAGCCATCGGCACGCGCCTTGGCCACGGCCGCACGCAGTTCCTGTTCAGAGGCTTCGGGACGTCCGTACAACAGGTTGTCGCGGATCGAACGATGCAGCAGCGACGTATCCTGTGTCACCACGCCGATCTGCCCGCGCAGGCTTTCCTGGGTGACCCCGGCGATGTCCTGCCCGTCGATCAGGATGCGTCCACTCTCCAGGTCATACAGGCGCAGCAGGACGTTGACCAGGGTCGACTTGCCCGCGCCCGAGGGCCCGACCAGGCCGATCTTTTCGCCCGGCTTCACCCGCAGTTCCAGCCCGGCGATCACCCCGCCGCGCTTGCCGTAGTGGAAGTGGATGTCCTGGAAGTGCACGCCACCGGCACTCACCCTGAGCGGCACCGCGTCATCGCGGTCCTGCACGGTAAGCGGCTGGGAAATGGTGGTGATCCCGTCCTGCACCGTGCCGATGTCTTCGAAGATGCCGTTGATGGTCCACATGATCCAGCCGGACATGTTGTGGATGCGGATGACCAGGCCGGTGGCCAGGGTGATCGCACCGACCGTGATCAGCCCATCGTTCCACAGCCACAGCGCCAGCCCACAGGTGCCGGCGATCAGGAACCCGTTGACGATGGCGATGGTCAGGTCCATACCGCTGGTGATGCGCGTCTGCCGGCGATGCTTCTCCGCCAGTTCCTGGATCGATTCGGCGACGTAGGCCTGCTCGCGTCCGCCGTGGGCGAACAGTTTCAGCGTCGGAATGTTGGTATAGCCATCGACGATGCGGCCCATCGCCTTGGAACGCGCTTCGGAGGCGATCCAGGCGCGCTCCTTCGCGCGCGGCACGAAGTACACCATGATCACCGCGTAGGCCAGCATCCACAGCACCAGCGGAATCATCAGCCGCCAGTCGGCCTGGGCGAACAGGAACAGCGCGGTGCCGGTGTAGACCACGATGTACCAGAGCGAATCGACCATCTGCACCGCCGATTCGCGCAGCGAGGTACCGGTCTGCATCACGCGGTTGGCCACGCTGCCGGCGAAATCGTTGTGGAAGAAGGTCAGGCTCTGGCGCACCACGTAGTTGTGCATCAGCCAGCGCGAGCGGTTGCTCAGGCCCGGCACGATGGCCTGGTTGACCAGCAGGTTGTGCAGCCCGACCAGCACCGGCCGGGCGACCACGCACACCGCCACCATCCACAGCAGGTCCGATGCGTGGCGCTGGAAGAACCCGGCACCGGGCTGCTCGGCGACCATGTCCACGATGCGGCCGAGGAAGTCGAACATCGCCACTTCCACCAGTGCCAGCAGCAGGCCGGCGACCAGCGTGGCCAGCAGCACCGGCCACACCGGGCGCAGGTAGAACAGGTAGAACTTGAACACGCTGCGCGGCGGCATGCGCGTGTCCACCGGCGGAAAGACCGGGATCAGGGATTCAAACCAGCGGAACATCACAGTCGCTCACAACGGGGTAACCGGTTGATTATCCCACCGCAGGCCTGTCGTGGAGTGACGGCCACTGGCCGTCATCCCCGCAAGCTTCACCCTTGCGGCACGAACAACAGATCCTGGAAGTCGAAGCTGAAATCGGTCAGCTCGGAGATCGCCTGCATGCGGACCTCGCGGACCTTCCCGTCCGGGTCCAGGCTGAAGTTGACGAACGCATCGGCGTTGAGCGAACGGTCGTCCCAGCGCACGATGAAGGTGTCGTGCTGCCAGTGTTCGAGCGTGCCGACCAGCTGCGCGGTCTTGTCGAACCGCAGGCGCAGCGCCTTGCCGTTGCCGGTGATGTGCATGTCCCCGTACCAGCGGTCGCGGTAGCGACCGGCATACCGCTCCAGGGCCAACGATGGTGTGGTGTGCGCGGTGCGTGCCGCCTGGTGTTTGGCCCAGGCCGCGTCGGCCTTGTCACGGCTCTTGTCCACGGCCTTGCCGTAGGCATCCACCCAGTCATGCCGGTCACCACCCAGATAGGCATCGAGCACGCTCAGGGTGATGGCATTGAAGGCCGCGCCGGCTTCCTGGTTGGTCAGTACCACCACGCCCAGGTTCTCACCGGGCACCAGCGTCACCCGGGACACCATGCCCGGCCAACCGCCGGTATGCCATACCAGCCTGCGGCCGCGGAAATCGCTCAGGCTCCAGCCTTCGGCGTAGCCGGCGAAGTTCGGCCGCGCCGGCGCCAGTTCCGCCACCGCCGGCTCGGCCACCACCTGCGGGGTGATCATCTGCCATATCTGCTGCTGGCTCTTCGCTGTGAACAGCGCACTGCCGTCAGCCAACCTTCCCTGCGCCAACTGCACCTGCATCCAGCGCGCCATGTCATGCACGCTGGAGTAGATGCCACCGGCGCCGGCATTGTTCTGCCAGGTCAGCGGTGCCACCGTGCGCAGGTCCTTGAAATCGAACTTGGCATGGCCGACCGCGGCGTTGTCGCCGGGGCGCAGATGGTCGGCGTTGTAGCGGGTGCCGGCCATGCCGACCTTGTCGAAGATGCGTTGCTGCAGGAAGTCCTGATAGGACTTTCCGGAGACCTTCTCGATCACCTGCTGCGCCACCGCGTACAGGATGTTGTCGTAGGCATAGCGTTCGCGGAAGCCGCCCTTCAGCGGCACCTTGCCCAACCGTTCCACCACCTCGGCGTTGCTGTAGCCGGTGGTCGGCCAGAACAGCAGGTCACCGGCGCCCAGGCCCAGCCCACTGCGGTGCGAGAGCAGGTCGCGCAGGGTCATCTGCTGGGTCACGAAGGGATCGGACATGCGGAACGACGGCAGGTGGTCGACCACCTTGTCGTCCATTTTCAGCTTGCCTTCTTCGGCCAGCAGGTTCAGCGACAGCGCGGTGAACGCCTTGGTGTTGGAGGCGATCGCAAACAGCGTATCGGCCTGCACCGGCTCCGGGCGGCCCTGCTCGCGCACGCCCCAGCCCTGCTCCAGCACCACCTTGCCGTCCTTGACCACGGCCACCGCGATGCCCGGCACGTCGAAGCGCGCGCGTACCCGCTCCACCGTGGCATCCAGATCCTGCAACGGGGCCGGAGTCGCCGCAGTCGCCAGGGTGGTAAAGGCCAGCAGCATCGCGCCTCCGATCAGGGACTTCATCACGCACGTTCTCCAGAGTGGATGGCCGCGCCGAGCGGGCGCGCCGGGAATTCTCATCATGGTAACGGCCGGCGGTGCAGCCTTCCCCGTGCCAAAGGAGGGGTGGGATGGAGACAGGTGGAAAGACCAGAGGGGGTTCGACTTCCGCGCCGATCCGTTGCGGCATCGGCGGCTGGGTATTCCCGGAGTGGCGCGGTGGCATGTTCTATCCGGAAGGACTGCCACAGCGCGAGGAACTGGCATTCGCCAGCAACGCCCTGCGCTGCATCGAAATCAACGGCACGTTCTACCGCACGCCGACCCAGGCCCAATGCGCGCAGTGGGCCGCGCAGACACCGCCAGGCTTCCGGTTTTCGATGAAAGCCCCGCGTTACCTCGTGCAGCGGCGCGACTTGTCCGGCGTTGCCGAGGCCGCGCAGCCATTCCTGCAGGCCGCGCTGGGCCTGGGTGACCGGCTGGGCCCGCTGCTGTGGCAGTTCGCCCCCACTCACAAAGCAGATGCCGGCGTGCTGGCGGAGTTCATGCGGTCACTGCCAGCGACCCTGCAGGGCGTGCCGCTGCAGCACGCGCTGGAGGTACGCAACGCCGCGGCAGTGAATGCCACGCTGGTGCAGGCAGCACGCGCCCACAACGTTGCCCTGGTCATCGAAGACAGCGACGAGGCCCCGCTGCACGGCGACCTCAGCGCCGACTTCGTCTACGCCCGGATCAAGCGCAGCCAGCCGCGCCTCCGTGCCGGGCTGCCGGCCCCGTTACAGCAACGCTGGGCCGCGCGCGCGCAGGCGTGGGCACAAGGCGCTGCGGTCGAAGATCTTCCGTTGATCACATCGCCAGCCGATCCGACGCCGCGCGAGGTCTACCTGCTGTGCATCGGGGCGGGCAAGCGGCGCAACCCGGCAGCCGCCATCGCCCTGCAGCAGCGCTGCGACACACGCTGACCCATCGCCGCCGACGCTGGCTTGACGCACAATACCGCGATGAGCAGCCCCGATACCCGCAAAGCCCTTTTCCAGATCCACTTCTGCGTGCTGCTGTGGGGCATCACGGCCATCCTTGGCAAGCTGATCACCCTGCCCGCACTGCCGCTGGTGTGGTGGCGCATGCTGCTGGTGGTGGCCATGCTGGCGCTGCTGCCGCGGGTGTGGCAGGGCCTGCGCAACATGCCCTGGCGGGTGGTCGCGGCCTACTCCGGCATCGGCGCGCTGGTCGCGCTGCACTGGCTCACCTTCTACGGCGCGGTGAAGCTGGCCAATGCCTCGGTCGCCGCCACCTGCATCGCGCTGGCCCCGGTGTTCACCTCCATCATCGAACCCTGGGTGGCCAAGCGGCCGTTCCAGCTGCGCGAACTGCTGTTCGGCATCGCGGTGCTGCCCGGCGTGGCGCTGGTGGTGGGCGGGGTGCCCGAAGGCATGCGCCTGGGGGTGCTGGTGGGTGCGATGTCGGCGCTGCTCGTGGCGGTGTTCGGTTCACTCAACAAACGCATGGTCAGCCATGCCGATCCACTGACGGTCACCGCGCTGGAACTGGGCGCCGGCACCCTGACCTTGACCCTGCTGGCACCGCTGATGCCGTTCCTGCTGCCCGCCCTGGCCAGCCCGCTGTGGGTGCTGCCGGACGTGCACGACGGCATCCTGCTGCTGGTGCTGGCCGGCTTCTGTACCCTGCTGCCGTTCGCGCTGGCGCTGGTCGCGCTGCGTCACCTCAGCGCCTACACCGTGCAGCTGGTGACCAACCTGGAGCCGGTGTACGCGGTGATCCTGGCAGTGGTGCTGCTGCGCGAACAACATGAAGTCGCAGGTTGGTTCTACGTCGGCGTCGCGGTCATCGTCGGGGCGGTCTTCCTGCATCCCCTGCTCAACCGTCGTCGCCCCGTCCAGCATCCCGAACTGATCTGACCTTCCTACCAGTCGACCTGCCCCGGCAGCAGCCCCCGCAGTTCCGGCTCGCTGAGGTTGCGCCACTGGCCCGGCTTGAGCGCGCCGATCTTGATGTTGTCGATGCGTACGCGGCGCAGCTGGGTCACCCGGAAACCGAATTCAGCCGCCATCAGGCGGATCTGCCGGTTCAGGCCCTGCTGCAGGGTGATGCGGAAACCGAACTTGGCGATGCGCGAGGTGCGGCACGGCAGGGTCATCTGGTCATGGATGCGCACACCACGCGCCATCGCGCGCAGGAACTCGTCGGTCACCGGCTTGTTCACCGCCACCAGGTACTCCTTCTGGTGGCCGTTTTCGGCGCGCAGGATCTGGTTGACGATGTCGCCGTTGCTGGTCATCAGGATCAGCCCTTCGGAATCCTTGTCCAGCCGGCCGATCGGGAAGATGCGCTGCTCATGCCCGACGAACTCGACGATGTTTCCCTTCACCGAACTTTCGGTGGTGCAGGTCACCCCGACCGGCTTGTTGAGCACGATGTAGACGTGGCGGCGGCCGCCCGGACGGCTGGCCTGGCGGGCGCGCAGGGGCTGGCCGTCGACCAGCACCTTGTCCTCCTCGCCGACCACCGCGCCGGTACCGGCGGGACGTCCATTGACAGTGACACGGCGTTCGCTGATCAGCCGGTCGGCCTCGCGACGGGAGCAGAAGCCGGTTTCGGCGATGTATTTGTTGATGCGGATGGTCATGCCCGCATTATCCGGCATTGTCGCGCCCACGGCATCCGTTCATAGCGGACGCACCGCGTCCAGCTGCTCACCATCCATCACCCGGTCACGCCCCGCGCGCTTGGCGCCGTACATCGCATGGTCGGCCCGGCGCAGCAGTGCGGCCAGGTCATCATGGTCGGGCCGCCACTGGGCCAGGCCGATGCTGGCGGTCAATGCCAGGCCGTCCACCTGCAGCGCCACCCCGGCCTCGGTGATCCGGCGCCCCACCTGCTGCAGCCGCGCCGCGGCGACATCGCGCGGAGCGCCCGGCAACAGCAGCAGGAACTCCTCCCCGCCCATCCGGAACACCTCGTCACGGCCTCGCAGGGCGCCCCGCAGGGCCCCGGCGACCGCCTGCAGCACCGCATCGCCGGTGTCGTGGCCGTGGCGATCGTTGATTTCCTTGAACAGGTCGATGTCGAGGAAACCGATCACCAGCGGTGCGCCCTCGGCACGTGCGCGTTCGATCTGCACGCCCAGCTCGCGCAGCCCGGCGCGGCGATTGGGCAGGCCGGTCAATGCGTCGGTGTCGGCCAGCTGGCGCATCTCATCACGTTGTTCGCGCAGGTTGCCCAGCCGCTGGTTGAGCGCATAGGCGGCCATCATCAGCAGCCAGGTCACCGCCAGCTGCAGGGCTTCGACACGGTGGGCCAGCAACCACTGGGCGCGCGCCAGGTCGGCCACGATCATCAGCAGGAACGGTGCCAGCGCGACCAACCCGATACTGGCCCAGCGGTCGTTGCGCGACCACGCCCATACCCCTGCCAGCAGGGCCGCCACGCAGCCGGCAAAATGGGCCGCCTCCAGCACATCCGACGTCCAGCCCAGCAACGTCCAGTCCATCCAGGGCACCAGCAGCGCCACCGCGAACAAGGCGCAACTCACGGCCGACACCACGCCACGCGACCGCGGCCAGGCGCGATGACCTGCATTGAGTCGCCATAGCATGGGTAGCAGCACGGCCTGTGCGCAGGCGGTCAGGCCTACCAGCCACCAGGCACTGTCCACCCCGATCGGGAACCATGGCTCGGGATACCCGCTCAGTCCCCCCAGCACCGCCTGCCACAGCACGAACACAGCGCAGGCACCGATGTACATCAGGAAAATGCGGTCACGGGAGGTAAAAAATCCCATCAGGGACGACAGCGCCAGCGCCAGCGCGACCGCCACGCAGGCGGTACGCACCAGCAGCCGGGCGGTATCACGCTGCTGCACCGGGCTCGGCGCGCCGAGCCGCAGCGTGGGCCCCCAGCGCTCCTTCAGCGGGGTCGCCCAGGACACATGGATCGGTTCGCGGCTTCCGGCACGCGGCACGGTCACCATGCCGATGCCCGCCCGGAACCGCGAGTCACGCGTACGCGCATCGCCCATGTTGCCGCAGATCTCGCGGTCGCCATGGCGGATGGACACCTCACCGGCGAACACATTGAACACGTCCAATGCCTGCGGCTGGCCGGACCATCCCCCCTCCGGCGCGGGGATATCCAGCTGCTGGCGCTGTCCGCGCAGCATGTAGCCCTCGCACGCGCGATGTGGCGTCGGCTCGTCGGTCGCCCCGCCCAGCAGCAGGTAGTCGCGCACCGGCTGCGGCGCGGCGGCGGCATTGCACACCCACAGCAGGCTGGAAAGCAGCACCGCAGCCAGCCCCCATCCGCTCCTGTTCCAGCGGCCCGACCGTACCATCGTGCTCCCCACGCAACACCCGCCTGCTTGCCATCCGTGTCCGGAGATTATCGCAGCCCGGCCGATTTCACGCCGGACCGCCGCCGCGCGCGGGAGCGACGACGCGCTTCAACCGCGACCCAGCCACTTCCCGTGCGTGTCATGCCGCACCGGGTGCAGGGCGGTCTGGGTGATCCGCTCCAGCGGCTGCGGGCGTTCGATCGCATAGCCCTGCAATCCCTGCACGCCCATCTCCACCAGCTGCGCCGCCTGCTCTTCGGTTTCCACCCACTCAGCGATCACCTCCAGCTGCAGTTCGCGCCCCAGCGCGGCGATGGCGCGCACGGTGGCACGGCTGACCGGGTCGGTCTGCATGTCGCGCACGAAGGTTCCATCGATCTTCAGCAGGTCCGCTGACAGCTGCCGCAGGTAAGCAAACGAGGAAAGCCCCGAGCCGAAGTCATCCAGCGCGATGCGGCAGCCACGCGCCTTGACTGCATCGATGAATTCCCGCGCTTGAGCCAGGTTGCTGATCACCGCCGTTTCGGTGATCTCGAAGCACAGCCGCTTGGCCAGCGTGCGGTTGCGTTCCAGCAGGTCGTTGACGAAGGTCAGGAAGCCTGGCTCGGCGATCGACTGCGCCGAGACGTTGACGTTGCACAGGCCCAGCCGCGCCACGTGCGCCGGACAGACCTGCAGGTGGCGGAACAGCATGGACAGCACGCAGCGGTCCAGCGACATGCCCATGCCATAGCGTTCAACGGCGCCAATGAATTCACCCGGACCATGCAACACGCCCTGCTCATCGCGCATGCGCACCAGCACTTCGTAATGCAGGTAGTCCGGGTCGCCGACGGTGGCTATGCGCTGTGCATACAGCAGCATCCGGCCGTCGGCGATGGCGTGGCTGACCCGACGCAGACGCTCGGCCTCGCCGCGGTGCTCGTCCAGCGCCAGCCGGTCTTCGTTGAAGCAGTGCACCCGGTTGCGCCCGCCCTGCTTGGCGGCGTAGCAGGCGCTGTCGGCCGCGCCCATCAACCAGTTCACGTCCGGCGTATCGGTGCGCACTTCGACCACGCCCACGCTGCAGCTGATCTTCAGCGTGTCGTCGCCGAACTGGATGCTGGCTTGGCCCAGCGTGCGGATCACCCGCTGCAGTACCCGCCGTGCCTCCTCCTGGCTCGCGCCGGCGAGAAACACCGCGAACTCGTCTGCTCCCAGCCGGCCGACCCAGTCCCCTTCGCGCACCGCCCCCTTGAGGTGTTCGGCGAAGGCACGCAGCATCTGGTCGCCTGCCGCGTGTCCGACCGCTTCATTGACCAGCTTGAAGTGGTCCAGGTTGAGATGGCACAGCGCATGCACGCCGCCGTCGTGGCGCACCTGCTGCAACGCCAGTTCAAGCTGCCGCTCGATCTCGCGGCGGTTGATCAGGGCGGTCAGCACATCGTGGCTGGCGTGGTGCTGCACCTGCCGGGCCAACACGTGGTTCTGGGTGACATCTTCGACGATGGCGAAGATCGACGTGCCCTGCTTGCCGCGGTGGACGGCGGTGCCGCTCCAACGCCCCCACATCAGGCTGCCATCGGCGCGCAGGAAGCGCAGCTCGCCGGCCTCCAGCTGACGGGGCCAGTCGATCTCCCCTTCGCCGTCCAGTACCAGTTCTCCTTCGGCCAGCAGCTGGCGCAGGTGCATGTGCACCAGCTGCTCGCGGGGTCGCTGCAGCAGATCGGACAAGGCCTGGTTGACCTCCATCAGGCCGCCGCCGCTGTCGATTTTCAGCATGCCCACGCTGGCTTGGTAGAAGGCCGCACGGAAGCGCGTCTCCTGTTCCATCAGGTCGATGCGTACACGCCGGGCCAGCAGCACCGCCACGATCGCGATCGCAACCACCGACAGCGCGCCGACGACGAGGGTGGTCATGCGCACCAGCGCGGACATGTTGACCAGCGCCAGCGAGAACCGGCGCGCCGTGTCCTGCAGTTGCAGGTCCAGTTGCTGCAGCCGCCGCTCATACCGCACTGCGTCCTGGGCCGGGATGGCCCCGCCGGACAGCCGCTGCTCCAGTTCGTTGCTTATCGCGGCGATTTCCAGCAGCGGCGAATCGGTTTCCCGCCACAGCTGCGAGGCCTCGCGGAAATAGGCGAGGTCGCGCCCATACCGGTAGGACAGGATCAGCCGGTTCACATCGCCGCGTGCATTTCCCCCGCGCAGGAACGCCGCGCGGGCCGCGTTGGTATCCGGCGGCTGCCGCTCCAGCGCCTGACGCGCCTGCAGATCAGCCAGCGGCACGTCGAGCTGCGTGCGTGCCTGCTGCAGATCCGCCGCGTGGCCGCTTTCCAGATAGCGGTGCAGCGAGGCGACCGCCTGCTGTTGGGCACGCGACCAGTGGCTCTGGCCGACGATCCAGGCGGTAGAGGCAGCCTGCAGTTCCTGGATGAGCGCGGAGATGCCCACCAGGCCGACCGCCATGCCGGTGAGCAGTGCAAAGCGCAGTGTCAGGCCGCGTGCCCTTGCACGCTGCCGCGTCCCCGCACCGGCCTCAACCATACCTGGAACCCCCCGAATCCGTGGTAGATCCTGCTTGCTGCCTGCGCATCATGCACGCTGGAATCGGCGCTGTCTGCATCCCCGGTAGACCGCCCGCCGCTGGCCGGATGCCTGTCCAGGGACAAAAAAAACGCCAGCCCGGAGGCTGGCGTTGCATTCATCGGATCATGCGCGGATCAGACGTTGCGCGGACCACGCGGCTTGAAGCCTTCGCGACGCGGCGGACGATCACTGCCACCCGGCGCACCCGGACCACCCGGACCGCTGCGGCGCGGACCGCCCTTGTCGAAGCGCGGCTTGGACGGCGCACGTGGTGCCTGGCTGATGTCCTCGCCCGGCTCCACGCGGCGCATGTTGAGCTGCTGGCCGGACACCCAGACTTTCTTCAGGTGGGTCAGCACGTCCTGCGGCATGTCGATCGGCAGGTCGAGCACCGAGAAACCGTCGTGGATGTCGATGCGACCGATGAAGCGGCTTTCCAGGCCGGCTTCGTTGGCGATGGCGCCGACGATGTTGGCCGGCTTCACGCCATGCTGGTGGCCCACTTCGATGCGGAAGGTTTCCATGCCCTGCTCCGGTGCACCGCGCGGCGGCATCTCACGACGCGGACGCTCCTGGAAACCTTCGCCTTCGGCGCGCGGGGCGCGGTCGAACTTCGGGCGCTCGCCGCGATCGAAGCGATCATTCCGCTCCGGACGGTCGGTGCGCTCGAACCGCTCGCGCGGGGCACGCTCTTCGCGCGGCGCACGCACCGGCGGCTGCAGCAGGAACGGGGTGTCACCCTGCATCATCTTGGCCAGCGCGGCCGCGATGTCGATCGCCGGCACGTTGTTCTCGCCTTCGAAGCGCTCCAGCAGCTGCCGGTAGAAGTCCAGGCCGCCCTGGCCCAGCGTTTCGCTGATGCGCGCGGTGAACTTGTTGACGCGGTTGTCGTTGACCGCTTCCACGCTGGGCAGCTGCATCTCTTCGATCGGCTGGCGGGTGGCGCGCTCGATCTGGCGCAGCATGCCCTTCTCGCGCGGGGTGGCGAACAGGATCGCCTCACCGCTGCGGCCGGCACGGCCGGTACGGCCGATGCGGTGCACATAGCTTTCGGTGTCGTACGGGATGTCGTAGTTCAGCACGTGGCTGATGCGTTCCACGTCCAGGCCACGCGCGGCCACGTCGGTGGCGACGAGGATGTCCAGCTTGCCTTCCTTCAGCATGGCGATGGTGCGCTCACGCTGGGCCTGCTGCATGTCGCCGTTGATGGCGGCGGCGGCCAGGCCGCGGGCCTGCAGCTTGCCGGCCAGCTCTTCGGTGCCGGCCTTGGTGCGGGCGAAGATGATCATCGCATCGAACGGCTCGACTTCCAGGATCCGGGTCAGCGCATCCAGCTTGTGCATGCCGCTCACCCACCAGTAACGCTGGCGGATGTTCGCCGAGGTGGTCGTCTTGTTGACGATGGTGACTTCGGCCGGATCCTTCAGGTAGGTCTGGGCGATGCGACGGATGGCCGGCGGCATGGTGGCCGAGAACAACGCCACCTGGCGCTTCTCCGGCAGCTTCTTCAGCACCGCTTCGACGTCGTCGATGAAGCCCATGCGCAGCATTTCATCGGCTTCGTCCAGCACCAGCGTCTTCAGCTCGGACAGGTCCAGCGTGCCGCGGTTCAGATGGTCGATGACGCGGCCGGGGGTGCCCACCACGATGTGCACGCCACGACGCAGCGCGGACAACTGGGTGGCATACGGCTGGCCGCCATACACCGGCAGCACGCGGAAGCCGGCGATCTTCGACGAATAGGTCTGGAAGGCCTCGGCGACCTGGATCGCCAGTTCGCGGGTCGGCGCCAGCACCAGGGCCTGCGGCTTGCTCTGCTGCAGGTCGATGTTGGACAGTACCGGCAGGGCGAACGCAGCGGTCTTGCCGGTGCCGGTCTGGGCCTGGCCCAGCACGTCGCGGCCTTCCAGCATCGCCGGGATGGTGGCGGCCTGGATCGGCGAGGGGGTTTCGTAACCGACGGCGGCAACCGCCTGCATCACGGGCTCGGAAAGGCCGAGCTGCGCGAACTGCAGCGGCGCCTGGGTATCTTGGGACATGGGGAACTCCGAAGGCACTGCCACGAACGTGGCAGGCGAAAAAAGGGGGGTATTTTGCGCTTAGGGCGCCCTTCTGACGCGTGCCCCGGCGCTTTTTCGAGTGCATAGCTTACAGCACCTTGCATGAACGACGTGCACGGCGTGTCATCGCTGTCCCTCTGGCCGCCCCCCGGACCGGTGCGTGGGCCCCGCGCCTGCCTCACAATGGGCGCCATTCATTCCGGGAATACCCCATGCAGATCCTTGAATTCGACCTCGACGGCGAGTACGTCGAGCTGAAGCAGCTGCTCAAGCTGACCGACCTGGTCAGCAGTGGCGGCGAAGCCAAGATGGCCATCAGCGAGGGCCTGGTGCTGGTCGATGGGGCCGTCGAACTGCGCAAGGCCTGCAAGATCCGCGCGGGCCAGCAGGTGGAATTCAATGACAGCGTGATCCGCGTGCTGGCGCTGCCACCCGAAGCCGGGTAATCCCGGCGCTGCCGGGTCCCTGGCCGGCTCCTACCCGGCCACCGGCTGGGTAAGCCGGTGGGCGATCAGCCGGCGGAACGGGCGCACGCCCTGCGCGATGCGCAGCCCGGCCGCGCGCAGCAGCCGCGCCGGCACGCGATCATCGGTGTAGACCCGGGCGATGGCGTTGGTGGCCTCGTACAGCGCGCGGGAAGCCAGCCGGTGCTCGCGCTGGTAGCGCGCGAGCATGCGTGCATCGGCGATGTCCGCCCCCCGCGCCTGTTGCGCGACGACCAGCCGGGCAAGCCGCCGCTGGCTGGCCAGGCCCAGGTTGAACCCGTGCGCGGTCACCGGATGCATGCCAACGGCCGCATCACCGATCAGCGCCGCACCGGCGGCGATGAAGCGTTCGGCATACACGCCCACCAGCGGATACGCCTGCGGCGTGGTGACCGGGTGCATGTGGCCCAGCCGGTGTTCGAAGAACCCGCTGACCGCTTCACCGAACGCGGCACCGTCCATCGCCAGCAGCGCCTCGGCCTGCCGCGGCGGCAGGGTGACCACCGCCGATGCCAGACCGTCGTTGAGCGGCAGCAGGGCCATGGTGCGGCCATAGCCGAACCATTCCCACGCCGTGTGGTGGTGGTCGCGCTCGACCTGCATCCGGCATACCAGCATCGTTTTGCCGAAGTCCTGCAGGCGCGCACCGATCCCCAGCATGCGCCGGGTGGAAGAGAACCGGCTGTCAGCCGCCACGAGCAGTCGTGCCTGCACGGTGCTGCCGTCGTCGAGCAGCACTTGCTGGCCACCGTCGACCGCACGCACGCCCTGTACCTTGCGTCCGTCACGCAGCTCCAGGCCCGGCTGGTCATGGACGGCGTCCCACGCCGCGCGGCGGATGAGGTGGTTGGGCACCAGCCAGCCCAGCGGGTCGCCGCCGCGTCGGTCGCTGGCGAAGGTCAGCGCGAACGGCGAGCGCCCATCCAGCACCCGCGCGTCCCGCAGTTCGGCGATGTCCGCGGCAGGCAGCCGTTGCCATAGCTGCAGGTCCTGCAGGACCCGGCGCGAGGCATGGGTCAGGGCGATTTCGCGGCCGTCGAACGCTGCGTCCGCCAGCGCCTGGCGCGGCTGCGGCTCCACCACCGTGACCTGCAGTCCACTGCCTGCCAGCGCGCGGGCGAAGCAGAGTCCGGCCGGGCCTGCGCCCACCACCACCACATCGGTCACCTGCATGCTGCTTCCCCGCGATTTCATGTCCAGCAGCAGCATAGCGATGCGGGCACGCGCGGGGCCTTGATCTGGATCAGGTGCTGCGGTGACGGTTCACAACAGCGCCCACAACAGCATCAAAATGCCAGCCAGCGACACCAGCCATGCCAGGCTGCGCACGTAGGGGATGCCGGCCGCATACAGCGGCACATAGGCCAGTCGCGCCCAGAAATACAGCTGCACCGCCAACGCCGTACTGCTGTCCTGCCTGCCCGCCACCACCACCGCGATGGCGGCGGCGGCGAACACCGCGAAGGTTTCCAGGAAGTTGGCCTGCGCCCGTTGCAGGCGCCCCGCCAGCAGCCCGGGCGGCGGCGCCTGGCCATCGCGGGCCGAGGCGTTCCATTGCGTGCCACGCTCGCGGGTGATCGCCGCAGCAGCCAGCATCACCTGCGCCAGCCCGAGCACACCGGCCCAGGCCAGCATCTGCAGTTCGATGGCCATCGCTCAGGTCCCCGGCGCGCGGACGCTGTAGCCGGCGAGACGCCAGACGCGGTCCTCATCCAGACGGAAGCTGACCAGTTCGCGTACCGGCTGGGCGCTCTTCTCGAACCGCGTGGGGTAGGTCACGTTGAGGTACAGACCTTCAGGCACCGCCGCACCGGCATTGAAGCGGACCCGGCTGATGCTCGGCTGGCCCCTGCCGACCAGCGCACCCAGTCGGGCGCGATCAGCGGCGACCTGCTTGGCGAACGCATCGCGGGCAACCGCCTTGCGTGCCACCGACGAGGCGCCATCCCACAGCTGTGCGGCCTGTCCGCCATCGACCAGGCGAACGGCCTGCAGGGCGGCAGCACTCATTTCGGCATTCTGCTTGTCCAGCTGGGCCTGCTGGGCCGGGGTGAGCTGCTGGGTCGGCGTGCCCGGCCGTGCGGCGGCCGGTGCGGCAGCCGGCGTGGCAGGCGCAGCGGCAGGTCGCGGCGCCGGCTGCGCGGCCGGCTGGGGCTGCTGCGCCCCTGCGGTGAACGGCAGCAGCAGGGACAACACCATCAACGAACGCTTCATCGGACACTACCTGTTCAGGAGAAGTGCCCGCAGTCTACGCCAGCTTCGGGATGCGGCTTCACGACTCCGGTGGCGCGTCCACGGGCTGTAGTCCTGCGGCCGTGGAAGCATCCATCCCCAGGCTTCCCTGTGCGCCATCGTCGGCAGCCGGGGAAGCTCCCGGCGCGGGGGGCAGGGTCGCCACATCGATCTCCGACAAAGGGCTGTCCGAGGGGCACACCTCATCGGGGAAACCGTAGTCTTTCTTCAGTGCCTGGCCACAGCTGTTGACTGCATCCAGTTCCGCGCCTTCGCGTTTGCACTGCTGGTCGAAGGCCACCAGGAAGGCATCCTTGCGGCGCACGAAGTCATCGCCGCAGGCCCGCATCTGCTTGATCCGCTCCAGATCGTCCTGCACCGCATTGGTGCCGTCCAGGCCGTACTGGCGCAGTTCGTCGGCACTGAGCAGGCGCAGGCTGCGGTTGGGCACGGTCATCATCAGGTCGGCCACGCCCACCGCCACGCCGTTGCGCTGCAGGTAGTCCTTTACGTTGTCGTACACCTCGTGCAGTTCGCGGTTGAGTTCGGCGCGCGAGGTGGCCTTCGAACTGATCCGCATCATGCGATGGATCCCGACCTTGCCTGATACCAGGCGATTGTCACCGGCCGCCAGCACGAACACACAGGCGCTGTGGCAGATCGACCCTTCGCGCACCCAGATGGTCCAGTTCGATTCGCCGATGCCATCGCCGGCCACGATCGCCGACTCCACCTGGCCGCCGCTGGAATCCAGGTCCAGGATGCGCTTGTGGATGCCGAGTTGTTCGGCCACCACGGCCAGCCGCCAGCTCAGTTCGGCAAATCCCGGGTTGATCTTGCCGCTGTAGCGGACGCGCAGCAGGCCACGCTCCACGCAGGGCTGCAACGCCTGCTCCATATCGGCCCGCGCAAGGCCAGGCAGCGCTACGCCGTCACCCTCGCTGGCGTAGTCAGTGCTGCAGCTGATCCAGGCCTCGCCGTTTTCCAGTGATGCCGTCGGCCATGCACGATCGGTACGCTCGGCAGGCGGGGCGACAGGGCGTGGGGCGTCGGCCACGTTGATCGATACCATGTGGTCGCCATCGGCGCCGGGCGCGCGCGTCGCCGCTTCATTGGCGGTGACGTTGCCGGGGTTCTCCAGCTTGCTGCACGAAGCGAGGGCGAGGCATAGCAGGGGCAGGCACCATCTGGGCGACATGAACCTTGGAACCGGGAAGGGGACACGACCCCAGTCTAGAGCCTGCGCCGCGTGTGACGACAACGCTTCCTGAATCGGCACCCGCCACTGGCATTCATGTCCGAAAATGGCGAGCCCTGCCCTGCCCTGCGGCCTAGACTGTGGCCATGTCCCCGACCGTCGCCCTTGACACTGCCACCTGCGAACGCGCCCGTCTGGCGCGCGACGCGCGTTTTGACGGCTCGTTCTTCACCGCCGTGCGCAGCACCGGCATCTATTGCCGGCCGGTGTGCCCGGCCCCGCCGCCGAAGCCGTCCAACGTCCGCTACTACCCCAACGCAGCGGCCGCCGCCGCCGCCGGCTACCGGCCATGCCTGCGCTGCCGCCCGGAGTTGTCGCCCGCCGCCCAGCAGGTACTGGAACAAGAGACGGTCCGTCGCGCGCTCGATCTGATCCACGCAGGCTTCTTGCAGGACGCCAGCGTGGCCGCGCTGGCCGAACGGGTCGGCGTCGGCGCGCGCCAGCTGCAGCGCGTGTTCGTGGCCGCGCTGGGCGTGACGCCGCTGCAGCTGCATACCACCCAGCGCCTGCTGCAGGCCAAGCAGCTGCTGACCGAAACCCGCCTGCCGGTCACCGATGTCGCGCTCGCTGCAGGCTTCAACAGCCTGCGCCGATTCAACGACGCCTTCCTGGCCGGCTGCGGCATGCCACCCAGCGCCATCCGCCGGCTGCCCGGCGTGGCAACCCGGACCGGCGAGGGCCTGCGCCTGCGATTGGGCTACCGGCCGCCGCTTGATTTCGGGCTGATGCTGCAGTTCCTGCGCCGGCGCATGATCCCCGGCATCGAGCGCATCGAAGAGGACGGCTATGCACGCGTCATCGGTCCGGCCGAGCGCCCCGCGCTGCTGCGGGTGCATGCCGACGCACGCCGCAGCGAGCTGGTGCTGCAGCTGGACGGCGTAGACCCGCGGCAGATTCCGCAGGTTGTGCGGCGGGTACGGCATATGTTCGACCTGGATGCCGACCTGCGCCAGGTACACGCCACCCTGCAGGGCGACCCCCTGCTTGCGCAGGGCATCGCGCTGCGGCCGGGGCTGCGCGTGCCGGGCGGCTGGGAAGGCTTTGAAGTGGCGGTGCGCGCTGTGCTGGGGCAACAGGTCAGCGTGGCCGCGGCGACCACGCTGGCACGGCGTCTGGTGCAGGCGTACGGGCAGGTGCTGCCGGGCATGCCGGAGGGGCTGGACCGGCTGTTCCCGAAGCCTGCACAGCTTGCCGACGCCCCCTTGGAGTCGATCGGCCTGCCGCGTACGCGCGCGGCGACCCTGCGCGCCCTGGCACGCGCCTGCGATGCCGGTGAGCTGGATTTCAACGCCGGCCAGCAGTTGCAGGAATTCGTACAGCGCTGCGTGGCGTTGCCCGGGATCGGCGCGTGGACCGCGCAGTACATCGCGCTGCGCGCGCTCGGCCAGCCCGATGCCTTCCCGGCCGGCGACCTGGTGCTGCAGCAGATGCTCGGCACACCGGAAAAACGCCTGACCGAGCGCCAGGCCGAGCAGCGCTCGCAGCCATGGCGTCCGTGGCGGGCGTATGCCGTGCTGCACCTGTGGCATCTGTCCACCCCGTTTACCGGAGTTCCGTCATGACCCTGCACTACGATCGTTTTGATAGTCCGATCGGCGAACTGACCGTGGCCGGTGATGCGCACGGCATCGCCCACATCCTGTTCCCGCAGAACCGCCACGATGCCAAGGGGCGCGGGCACTGGATACACAACCCGGCCACCGTGCACGATGCACGCGAGCAGTTGCTGGCCTACCTGCACGGCGAGCGCACCCACTTCGACCTGCCGCTGGCACCCCGCGGCACGCCGTTCCAGCTGCGCGTCTGGAACGCGCTGGCCGACATTCCATTCGGCCAGACATGGAGCTACCTGCAGCTGGCGACCCTGCTTGGCCAGCCCACCGCCACCCGCGCAGTGGGCGCGGCCAACGGGCGCAATCCGCTGCCGATCGTGCTGCCCTGCCATCGGGTGATCGGCCGCAATGGCGCGCTGACCGGCTTCGGCGGCGGGCTGGAAACCAAGGCCGCGCTGCTGCGCCTGGAACAGGGGGATGGCGCGTTGTTCGTACGCCAGTGACATGGGGTGTCTTGGGTGCGTCATCGCCTCGCCTTAGAATGACGTGATGACTCGACGCCCCTTTGCCTGGATGCTGGCCGCTGTCCTGCCGCTGGCTGCCTGTACCACCGCCCCGCCCCATTCCACCGTGCCCACCACGCCCCCGGCCGTGGCGCAGGAAAAGCCCGCGCACAAGCTGCTGCTGGTATCCATCGATGGCCTGCGCGCCGATGCGCTGGACCGCGGCATCACGCCGAACCTGCAGCGCATCATCGACGGCGGGGTACGCGCGAAATGGATGACCCCGTCGTATCCCTCGCTGACCTTCCCCAACCATTACACCCTGGTCACCGGCCTGCGTCCGGACCATCACGGCATCATCCACAACAGCATGGACGTAGCCGAACTGGGCCGCTTCAAGCTGAGCGAGGCCGAGACGGTGACGCGGGTGGAGTGGTGGGGCGGCGAGCCGATCTGGGTCAGCGCCGAGCAGGCCGGGGTACGCACGGCTACCTGGTCCTGGCCGGGCAGCGAAGCGGAAATCAAGGGCATCCGGCCCAGCCAATGGCGCCGCTACGATGAAAGCATCGCACCGGAAGCCCGCGCCGACAGCGTACTGGGGTGGCTGCGGCAGACCGACGCCGCTGCACCGCGGCTGGCCACGCTGTATCTGGAAACCGTCGACAAGGCCGGCCATCGGCATGGTCCGGATTCGATACAGTACACCGCAGCGGTCAAGCAGGCCGATGCCGTGGTGGGACGCCTGCTGGATGGCCTGCAGCAGCATGGATTGAGCGCGGACACCAACGTGGTGGTGGTCTCCGACCACGGCATGGCAGCGGTGGCGCCGGGCCAGGTGGTCGCCACCGAAGACATGGTGGACCCGCGGCTGGCACGCAACATCAGCACGGGCCAGTCGATCGGTTTCGAGCCGGTGGAAGGGCAGCAGGCCGCCGCCGAACGTGCACTGCTCGGCCGCCACGCGCACTACCAGTGCTGGAAGAAGCAGGACCTGCCGGCACGCTGGCACTACGGCAGCAACCCGCGCATTCCGTCGATCATCTGCCAGATGGACGAGGGCTGGGATGCGCTCAGCCGCCAGAGCATCGCGCGCCGCAGCTACCAGGATCGGGGCTCGCACGGCTATGACAATGCGCTGCCGTCGATGCGTGCGGTGTTCATCGCGCGCGGCCCCTCGTTCAAGCAGGGCAAGGTAATCGCGCCGTTCGACAACGTGGATGTGTATCCGCTGCTGGCGCGGCTCTTGCAGGTGCCCGCGGCCGCCAATGATGGCGATGCCGATCGGTTGCTGGATGCCCTGCGCTGAGGTTGTGTGTGTGCCGGGCTGCGCCCGGCGACTGCTCTTCAAGCAACGTCAAGATCAACGTCAAAGGCTGCAGGGCGCTTGCTGGCGGGGCGGGGTGGCTGTGGTTGCCCTGGTAGCGCCGACCCATGGTCGGCGGATTGTGGGGGAAATGGGGTCTGACGGTTTCCGCCGACCATGCGTCGGCGCTACCGCTTTTTTTTCTTACGCGGGTGGCGGCCACCGGGACCTGACAGGGGCGTTGAGCGCCATGGATGGCGCGAAACGAGGCCCGCATGGATGCGGTTTTTGCCGTCCCCCGCCCAGCCCCACCGCCCGGCTCCAGACACGGAGTCCGCTTTTCGCAACAGCCACCCGCGAGGGGTCCCACCCGTGCGCACCGCGCAACAGCCTGTTGCCCATTCGGGGCATCCCCTGCCCCGCAGCCCGTGCGATCCTGCGCCCCTGTCCCCGCCAGCGAGATCGCCCGCATGACCACCATCATCGCCCCCCGCGTGCACGACATCGGCGGGCTGGAAGTACGCCGCGCCGTGCCGTCCCTGCAGGCGCGCAGCGTCGGCCCGTTCGTGTTCGTCGACCAGATGGGCCCGGCCCTGCTCGATGCCGGCACCGGCATCGACGTGCGTCCGCATCCGCATATCGGCCTGGCCACGGTGACCTTCCTGTGGGCCGGCGCCATCGGCCACCGCGACAGCCTCGGTTCGGACCAGGTGATCCGCCCCGGCGATGTCAACTGGATGACCGCCGGCCGTGGCATCTCGCATTCCGAACGCACGCCGCCGCCAGAACGCGAACACGGCCATCCGCTGCACGGCATGCAGACCTGGATCGCGCTGCCCAAGCAGTACGAGGAAGTTGAACCGGCCTTCCACCACCACAGTGCCGCCACCCTGCCCCAGCAACGCCGCAATGGCGCCTGGCTGCGGGTGATCGCCGGCCGCGCCTACGGCGAAGAATCCCCGGTCAAGGTGTTCGCCGATACGCTCAACGTGGCCATCGACCTGGACCCGGATGCGGAGATCGACATCGACACCGGCCACCGCGAACGCTCGCTGTACATCCTGGAAGGACAGGCCCAGCTGGACGGCGTGGATGTTCCCGCCCAGCACCTGATCATCCCGGCCGAAGGCGCCCGCGGCCGACTTCGCGCGAAGACGCCGGTCAAGGCGATGCTGATGGGCGGCGAGCCGCTGGATGCACCGCGCCATCTGTGGTGGAACTTCGTCTCCAGCTCCCAGGAGCGAATCGAGCAGGCCAAGCACGACTGGGAAAACGGCCGCTTCGGCACCATCCCCGGCGACGCACAGGAGTTCATCCCGCTGCCGGCCAGGTGATCCTTCATCGCGCATTGACATCGCCTTCACTGCCCTGACACGTAAATGGCGGCGTCCCGGCACCGCCGGGACCCCAATGGAGGCTGCTGCGATGAGCATGGGCAAGCGTCTTGCTGCCGAGTTCCTCGGCACGTTCTGGTTGGTCCTGGGGGGCTGCGGCAGCGCAGTCCTGGCCGCGAACTTCGGCGGCGATGGCAATCCACTCGGCATCGGCTTTCTCGGCGTCGCGCTGGCCTTCGGGCTGACCGTGCTGACCGGGGCGTACGCGTTCGGCCACGTCTCAGGCGCACACTTCAATCCGGCCGTGAGCATCGGCCTGTGGGCCGGTGGCCGCTTCGCCGGCAGGGATCTGGGCCCGTATGTGATCGCCCAGGTGCTGGGCGGCCTGCTGGCCGGCTTCATCCTGCTGCAGATCGCCAAGGGCAGCCCGGCTTTCAGCATCATGCCCGGACAGGCAGGCGCTTTCGCCAGCAACGGCTATGGCGCACTCTCGCCCGGCGGCTACAGCGCGGCCGCCGCCTTCCTCTGCGAGGTGGTGCTCACCGCCGCGTTCCTGGTGGTCATCATGGGCGCCACCCATGGCCGCGCGCCCACAGGATTCGCCCCGCTGGCGATCGGCCTGGCCCTGACCCTGATCCACCTGATCAGCATCCCGGTCACCAACACGTCGGTGAACCCGGCCCGCTCCACGGCGGTGGCGCTGTTCGCCGGCAGCGGGGCCGTCTCGCAGCTGTGGTTGTTCTGGGTAGCGCCACTGTTGGGTGGGTTGATCGGCGGCATGATCTACAAGTGGCTGGGCAGTGCTCGCGACTGAGGCGCCAAGGCTTCGCCTGCCATGCACAGCGCCGGAATTTGGTTACCGATGAAACCGCGATTTGTGCAGTTGCTCACGTTCCGTTAAGGTCAGGGCATACCCGCCAGCTGGGCTGGCGGGCCGACGCGGCATCCGGGGATGGATGCCAGGTCGCAACGGCGACCACGCCGGCCCGCCGCTGGCGGTGCCGTCGACTTGAACGCCTCTGGGGGAACTGCATGAAAACCGTCTCTGCTGCCATATTGCTGTGCCTGTGCGCCATCGCCGTTACCGCCCAAGCGCAAAGCGCACCCAAGTGTCCGTCGCTGCCGGCCGCCAGCAACCTGCAATGGCAGGAGCAGGCCACCGGCGATTTCCTGGTGTGCCGCGCCACCACCAGCGACGGCCGCGAAGTGATGAGCCTGATGCTGACGGGGAATGATCCGGAGCTGCGCTTCCCGCGCGCGTTGCGCCAGGAAAAGGACAGCTTCGCCGGCGAAGAACTCTACTGGTACCTGCCCGACCTCGGCGGCCAGGAACCCCCGGGCTTCGCCGACCGCCGCGTCAGCGTGGTGAAGATCGACAAGAACCGCTATGCGCAGCTGGCGCTGTATCCCGGCGACAGCGAAGAGCGCGCCGGCCTGCAGCAGATGATCCGCAGCATGAACCTCAATCCGGCAGCCGTGGCCGCCGGTCGCTGATCATGCGCCCCGTGTTGGCGGGGCCGGTGGACGACCGGCCCAACGCCACGGCGGCCTCAGAAACGGCCCTCCTGGAAGTCCACGAAGGCCTGCATCAGCTCCTGCCGGGTATTCATGACGAACGGGCCGTGCCGCATCACCGGCTCGCGCAGCGGGCGACCGGCGACCAGGATCAGCCGCGCACCACTGCTGCCAGCGGCGAGGTGCAACGCATTGCCACCGCCCAGCACCGCCATCTGCTGCGCCGCCACCGGCCGCGCCTCATCTGCCACGCCGATCTGCAGCTCGCCTTCGAACACATAGGCGAACACGTTGTGGCCATCGGGCAGCACGTAGTCCCACGCCGCGCCGGCGTCCAGGGTGATGTCCAGATACACCGGATCGGTGGCCGGCTGGATGATCGGCCCGGCGGTGCCGCCGACCTCACCGGCGATGATCTTGACGCTGACGCCGGCCGCCGGGGTGACCTGCGGGATGCGGTCCGGGGCGAACTCCTGGTACTTCGGCGCGGTCATCTTGTCGCGCGCCGGCAGGTTCACCCACAGCTGGAAGCCGCGCATGCGGCCACTTTCCTGCTCGGGCATCTCTGAATGCACCAGCCCACGGCCAGCAGTCATCCACTGCACGCTGCCCGGCGTAAGCAGGCCTTCGTTGCCGTGGTTGTCCTTGTGCCGCATGCGCCCGTCGAGCATGTAGGTAACCGTTTCGAAGCCGCGGTGCGGATGGCTGGGGAAGCCGGCCAGATAGTCTTCGGCCTTGTCGGTGCCGAATTCATCCAGCAGCAGGAAGGGATCCAGGTCCGGCAGGGCCGAACCGCCTATCACGCGGGTCAGGCGGACGCCGGCGCCGTCGGACGTGGGCGCGCCTTCGATGGTGCGCAGCACGCGGGCCGCGATCTGGGTGCTCATGGAAACTCCAGCAAAGTGTCTATCCGCAAGATGGCGGCTGTCGGCGGCAGCGCCAAGCCCTCGCACCGCAACCCATTGTTCCAGCGGTGCCCGCCACGGCCGGGGAGCCGCCGTGACCGCGTTACGACCAAAGTACTAGCTGGGAAACACCCTGTCTGCATTGACCCAACACTGGGCAAGGCGGACCCTTGTGATGTTCTTAAGGGAGAGTTCACCTCATGAAAGGCTTCTCAAAGCTGGGCTGGGCACTGCTCGCACTGCTCGGCGCATTCTGTCTGGGCACCGTGGCACTGCGCCGCGGTGAACCGATCAACGCCTTGTGGATCGTGGTTGCCGCGGTCTCCATCTACCTGATTGCCTACCGCTTCTACGGCCTGTTCGTGGCCAGCAAGGTGCTGCAGCTGGACCCCACCCGGGCCACGCCGGCGGTGCTCAACAACGATGGCCTGGACTACGTCCCGACCAACAAGCACGTCCTGTTCGGTCACCATTTCGCTGCCATCGCCGGCGCCGGTCCACTGGTCGGCCCGGTGCTGGCCGCGCAGATGGGTTACCTGCCCGGCCTGCTGTGGCTGGTGGTCGGCGTGGTGCTGGCCGGTGCGGTGCAGGATTTCATGGTGCTGGTGCTGTCCAGCCGCCGCAACGGCCGTTCGCTGGGTGACCTGGTGCGCGAGGAAATGGGGCCTGTTCCCGGCACCATTGCGCTGTTCGGTGCGTTCCTGATCATGATCATCATCCTGGCCGTACTGGCGATGGTGGTGGTCAAGGCGCTGGCGGAGAGCCCGTGGGGCATGTTCACGGTGATCGCCACGATGCCCATCGCGATCTTCATGGGCGTGTACATGCGCTACATCCGTCCCGGCAAGATCGGCGAGATCTCGGTGGTCGGCCTGATCCTGCTGCTCGGCTCGATCTGGTTCGGCGGCATCGTCGCGGCCGATCCGGTCTGGGGCCCGGCCTTCACCTTCACCGCCAAGCAGATCACCTGGATGCTGATCGGCTACGGTTTCATCGCTTCGGTGCTGCCGGTGTGGCTGCTGCTGGCGCCGCGTGACTACCTGTCCACCTTCCTCAAGATCGGCACCATCATCGCGCTGGCGGTCGGCATCCTGATCGTCATGCCCGAACTGAAGATGCCCGCGCTGACCCAGTTCGCCGCCAGCGGCGACGGCCCGGTGTGGAAGGGCGGGATGTTCCCGTTCCTGTTCATCACCATCGCCTGCGGTGCGGTGTCCGGCTTCCATGCGTTGATCGCCTCGGGCACCACGCCCAAGCTGCTGGCCAATGAAGCGCACGCGCGCTACATCGGCTACGGCGGCATGCTGATGGAATCCTTCGTCGCGGTGATGGCACTGGTCGCCGCCTCGATCATCGAGCCCGGCATCTACTTCGCCATGAACAGCCCGGCCTCGGTGATCGGTGCCGATGCGGTGTCGGCGGCGCACTACATCACCACCAACTGGGGCTTCACCATCACCCCGGAGCAGCTGGAAGCCACCGCGGTGGCCATCGGCGAGCCGACCATCCTCCATCGAGCAGGTGGCGCGCCGACCCTGGCCGTGGGCATCGCGATGATCCTGCACGAAGCGATCCCCAGTGCCGGCGATGCGATGATGGCGTTCTGGTACCACTTCGCCATCCTGTTCGAGGCGCTGTTCATCCTCACCGCGGTCGATGCCGGCACCCGTGCCGGTCGCTTCATGCTGCAGGACCTGCTGGGCAACTTCATCCCGGCGCTGAAGAAGACCGAATCGTGGACCGCCAACATCCTGGCCACCGCCGGCTGCGTCGCGCTCTGGGGATACCTGCTGTATTCCGGCGTGGTCGATCCGTTTGGCGGCATCCAGACCCTGTGGCCGCTGTTCGGCATCTCCAACCAGATGCTCGCCGGTATCGCGCTGATGCTGGGCACCGTGGTGCTGTTCAAGATGAAGCGGGACCGCTACGCCTGGGTCACCGCCGTGCCTGCGGTGTGGCTGCTGATCTGCACCACCTACGCCGGGCTGATCAAGATCTTCGACAGCAACCCGGCGCAGGGTTTCCTGGCCCAGGCCCACAAGTATCAGGACGCCATCGCCAGCGGTACCCTCACCGCCCCGGCCAAGACCGTTGGGCAGATGCAGCAGATCGTGGTCAACGCCTACGTCAACACGAGCCTGACCGTGCTGTTCCTGCTGGTGGTGTTCTCGATCCTGTTCTATTCGCTGAAGACCATCGCGGCCGCACGCCGCACGCCGCAGCGCACGGACAAGGAAACCGAGTACGTGAAGCTGCTGCCGCACCAGATGGCGGACCTGTGATGAGTACCGAACTGGTACCGGTCGGCCAGCACCAGGCCCATCGCCGCATCTGGCGACGCCTGGTGCAGACCGCGCGGCTGTGCTGCGGCATCCCGGACTACGACAACTACGTCCGGCATGTACTGGAGAACCATCCGGACCGCACGCCGATGGACTACAAGACGTTCTTCCGCGAGCGCCAGGAAGCGCGTTATGGCGGCAGGAACGGCGGACGCTGCTGCTGAGTCAGGCGAAAACGGCGGGGCTTCGGCCCCGCCGTTTTTTCATGCCCCGGCCATCCATTTCAGGATCAGGCCGGTGACGTACGCAAGGCCGGTGCCGGTGGCATAACCCACCGTCCCCAGCAGCACGCCCACAGGTGCCAGCGAAGGATGGAATGCGGCAGCGACCACCGGTGCCGATGCCGCCGCACCGATGTTGCCCATCGAACCGACGCCGAAGAAGAACAGCGGCGCGCGCAGCAACTTGGCCACGATCCACAGAACCAGCACATGGGTGGCCATCCAGATCAGGCCCAGCAGGAACAACCACGGACGATCCAGCAGCGACAGCAGGTCCATCTGCATGCCGATGCAGGCAATCAGGAAATACAGGAACACCGTGCCCAGGCGCGAGGCACCGGCAGATTCAAGCCGGCGCGCGCGGGTGAAGCTCAGGGCCAACCCCAGCGCCGTGGACAGCAGCACCACCCACACGAACGGGCTGTCCAGGCTGAACTGGCTGGACCAGGCCACGTTGGCCTTGAACCAGCCCGCCAACGGCGTGGCGATGGCATGCGCCAGCCCCACCCCACCCAGCGCCACGCCGACGATCACCATCAGGTCGGTCAGGCTGGGAATGCGCGCGTTCTGCGCCTCGTAGGCACTGATGCGCGCTTTCATTTCATCGATGGCGCGGGTGTCGGCGCCGTTGCGCGCATCGATCTGCTGCGAGCGGTTGGCCAGGAACAGCAGGATCGCCATCCACAGGCTGGCGCAGGCCACGTCCACCACCGCGAACTGGCCGAAGGTGGTGGCATCGGTGCCGAAGACCTCGCGCATCGCCACCATGTTGGCGCCGCCGCCGATCCAGCTGCCGGCCAGCGCGGCCATGCCCGCCCAGGTATCACCGGCCACCGTCTCCGGATGGATCAGCTTCATCACCTGGAAGGAGACGATCGCACCCAGCATGATGCCGGCCGTGCCTGCGCAGAACACCAGCAGCAGCTTCGGACCCAGCTTGGCGATGCCCTTGAGGTCGATGGACAGGGTCAGCAACACCAGCGCTGCCGGCAGCAGTACATCGCGCGCGACCGGGTTGTACAGCGCGGTGCCATGGCCATCGATCAGTCCGACGGTGTTGTAGATGGCCGGGATGAAATAGCACAGCAGCAAGGCGGGCACCCACGCGAAGATTTTCTTCAGCAGTGGCGTGGGACCACTGGCTGCCCAGAAAATGAGCGCAAGGGTGGCGGCGATGAGCCCCAGGCCGACGATGTCGCTGGAGATCAGGGCGGTAGCAGGTTCGGTCGGCATGCGGTCCTCTGTCGATCGAAAAGTGACGGGCGAAAAAAATGCCGCAGGAGGCGGCACCCGCTGAGCTTACCATCGGCCCTGCAGCGTGAGTAGCGGTGCGGGGGCCGACCGAGGTCGCCACTGCGCGAGCGCCTCACTGCAGGCGCGAGGCACCGACATCCAGCGTGGCCAGGGTGCCGCGCGGCTTCACCGGTTCGAACCGCAGCGTCCAGCCCAGGTGTTCGCACAGGCGTGCGACCAGCTCCAGGCCGATGCCGCCGTGTTCGTTGCGCAACCCGCGCGCCATCCTCGCGTGGATCGCGGCGATCTCCTCCGGGCTCATGCCGTGCCCGGGATCGCGCAGGGTCAGCACGCCGCCGGAAGAGAGTTCCAGCTGGATGTTCCCCCGCCCGCTGTTTTCGATGGCGTTGCGCAACAGGTTGCCGATCGCCGCCTGCACTACCGCAAGCGGCGCCACCAGGTCGACCGGCGCAGCCCGCAGGCCGACGGTGAGGTCTTTGTCGCCCAGCAGGTGGCGATGGTCGTCGATGATCTGTGGCAACAGCTGGTCCAGCGCGATGCGCTCGGCACGCGCGGCGAGCCGCGCCGGATCGCGCGCCAGCACCAGCAGCAGTTCGATCAGTGCCTCCATGTCGCCGGCGGTGCGTTGCACGCGCAGCACCTGCTGGCGCGCGCGCTCGGGCAGGCCAGGCTGTTCCAGCGCCAGCTCGGCCGCCCCGGTGATCACCGCCACCGGCGTACGCAGCTCATGGCTGGCGGTGCTGATGAACACCCGTTCGCGCTCGACGAACTGCTCGTTGCGCGCCAGGTAATCGTTGAGGGAATTGGCAATGGTATGCAGCTCGGCGCTTCCACGCGGATCCACGACGATGCGCTGCCCCGGCGCCCCCGGCTTCAGCGCGGCGATATCGCCGGCCAGCTGGCTCAACGGGCGTACCACCCGCTGCATGCCCAGGCGCGCCATGATCACCGTGACGATCACCATCACCAGCCCGGCCAGCAGCACCCAGCGCGTGGCGAACTGCTCCAGCGCTTCGAAGTCGGAGATATCCAGGGCCAGTGCCAGCCGGCCCATGGTGTCGGTCTGCCGCACCATCACTGCTGCCTTGCGCTCGCCGATCGGAATGCCGTCATGCAGCCCGGGGTGCAGTCCGCGCAGCGTTGCCGGGGTGCCCGGCTGGTCCAGACGGAACAGGCTGAGCGTGTCCGAATCCTGCCAGCGGTAGTCCGGATCATCTTTGCTGTGCAGGATGATGCTGTCCAGCTCGGAGTTCAGCAGCGCGCGCCACGCCGCGTGTTCGGCATGTTCATGCACGTTGTTGCCCACGCCGAACACCGCCAGCGAAATCAGCGCAAGGTAGGTCAGCAGCCAGCCCAGCACGCGCCGATACAGGGGGGCGGGCCTAGCGGCCATCGGTGGCCTCTCCTTCCTGCACGGCCAAGCGATAGCCTACGCGCGGCAGGGTGTGCACCAGCTTGCGCGCGAAAGGTCCGTCCACGCTGCGGCGCAGTTCGTAGACATGGGATCTGAGCAGGTCCCCATCCGGCGGTTCATCGCCCCACAGCGCGAACTCCAGCTGCTGCCGCGTCACGGCGGCGGGACTGGCACGCATCAGGACCTCCAGCAGTTTGCGGCAGGCCGGATACAGGTGCAGCACCTGGCCTGCACGCTGGGCTTCCAGCGTGGCCAGGTCCAGCACCAGGTCGGCCACCTGCAGGCGTTTGCGTGGGTTGCGCCCCTGCGCGCGCAACAGCAGCGCGTCCAGCCGGACTTCCAGCTCGGGCAATGCGAAGGGCTTGGTCAGGTAGTCATCGGCGCCGGCGCGGAAGCCGGCGATCTTGTCGGGCAGTTCATCGCGGGCCGTCAGCATGATCACCGGCACTTCCGAGGCATGTTCGGCGCGCAGGCGACGCAGTACCTCAGGGCCCTCCATGCGCGGCAGCATCCAGTCCAGGATCAGCGCGTCGTAGACCTGCGTGGTGGCCAGGTGCAGCCCGGTGATGCCGTCCGGCGCTACGTCCAGCACATGCCCGCGCGACTCGAAGTAGTCGAACAGGTTGGCGACCAGTTGCCGATTGTCTTCGATCACCAGCAGACGCATGCGCGTACCCATCCCGTAATTCCCTGCATGGTAGCGCCGCCGGTGTCGGAATCCCGTGCCCCCGCGCTTCCGACGATTTTCCCACGCGCCCGGGTGGATAGTCCGGCTTTACCCGGACGCCCCCCTTTGGCCCTGCCTTCCTCCCCCCGCGCGCGCTGGCGCTTGCCCCTGCTCTGGCTGCTGGCCGTGGTCGCGCTGGCTGCCGGAATCGGCATGCGCCTGCCACAACCGCCGGACGAGCCACGGTTCGTGCTGGCCGCGCGTGCCATGGTCGACTCCGGCCAGTGGCTGGTGCCACACCGGGGCAGCGAGTTCTATGCCGAAAAACCACCGGTGTACATGTGGATGCAGGCCGCGGCGCACCAGTTGCTGGACTGGAAGGGCAGCTTCCTGCTGCCCTCCCTGCTGGCCGCCCTGCTCAGCCTGTGGCTGGTGGCTGACCTGGCACGTCGGCTGTGGTCGCCGCGGTTGGCGCCCTATGCCATGGCGGCCCTGTTCTGCAGTCTGCAGTTCGGCCTGATGGCCAAGCGCGCGCAGATCGACATGGTGCTGGTGGCGATGACCACCGCGTCGTTGTGGGGCCTGCTGCGGCACCTGTGCGAACGTCCCAACCTGCCCGCACTGTGGCTGGCCGGCATCGCCGCCGGGGTGGGCACGGTCACCAAGGGGGTCGGTTTCCTGCCCCTGCTGATCGTGCTGCCGTGGTGGGCGTGGCGGCTGCAGTACCGGCGCAGGCACTGCCGGGACGCGCCTGGCCCGGCCCCGGCGACGCTGGCGTGGCTCATTCCCGCTTTCCTGCTCGGCACCGCCGTCTGGCTGGCGCCGCTGGGTTGGGCCCTGCTGCACCATCCCGACCCAGCCCTGCAGGCCTATGCGCACGAGTTGCTGTTCAAGCAGACGGCCACGCGTTACGCCCATGCCTGGCATCACCTGCAACCTGCCTGGTACTACCTGCAGGTGATGCTGACGCTGTGGCTGCCCGGCAGTCTGCTGCTGCCCTGGCTGGCGCGGCCGTGGTGGCGGCGGCTGCGTCGTACCGATGCACGCTTCTGGCTGCTGCTGGGCTGGGCCGCGCTGGTGCTGCTGTTCTTCACCATCAGCGCAGGCAAGCGCGAGGTCTACGTGCTGCCGATGTTGCCGGCGCTGGCACTGGCCAGTGCCCCGCTGTTGCCCGGCCTGCTGCGCCGGATGAGTGTGCGTCGCTACCTTCTGGCCTACAGCATCGCGCTGGGGCTGCTGTCATTCACAGTCGGCGCCCTGCTGCTGCACGGCGCGCCCTGGGCGCTGGCGCAACTGGAACGGCGTGCGATGCCGATCGGTCTGCTGCCCGTGCTGGGCGGGAGCCTGCTTGCCCTGGGAGCCGCTGTGCTCGGCATGTGTGCATGGCTGCGGCAACGCCGCGCAGCATTGCTGGTGTTGTTCATCCACAGCCTGCTGTGGTGCGTGTACGGCGTGCTGCTGCTGCCCGCGGTGGACCCCTACGCCTCCGCTTCGGAGCTGATGCAGCGCGCGGGGGAGCGTATCGGACCGCAGGCAGAACTGGGCCTGCTGGCATGGCGCGAACAGAACCTGCTGCAGGCCGACCGACCGGCACGCGAGTTCGGCTTCAAGCGACCGTGGGACCTGCAGTGGCGTGATGCGGGCCGCTGGCTTGCTGCTGCACCGCAGGCACGCTGGCTGCTGGTGCTGGATGCGGCGATGAGCCCCTGCGTGGATACCGCGCAGGTCATCGACATCGGCATCTCCAACCGCAACCGGTGGCAACTGGTGCCGGGAACCGCATGGTCCGGCGACTGTCATGCAGCGATGAGCGGTGCCAGCAACGCCGAAGAATGATCGAAAGCGCCACGCATTCGCGCTTTAACCAAAGGCGAACGGGGCTCCGATTTTTCTCCGACAGCATGCTCCCTAGCATGGCCGCAGATCCTCAGATGGCCTTGACCATGCACCGCACCGCTGTTCCCGCATATCCACTCCCACGCGTTCGGCAGACCGCAGGCAGCGGATTCACTGCACGCCATCTCTGGTTGCCTTTGATCGCCGCATCCCTGCTTTCCAGCGTGCTGGTGCTGGGCGGCGACCAGTGGATCGCCGATCGCATCTTCGCACTGGAAGGCCACCAATGGCTGCTGCGCGAAGCGTGGATGACCAGCACGCTGATGCACAAGGGGGGCAAGTGGCTCAGCGTCGCCGCCACGCTTACGGCACTGATGCTGTGCTTGTACCAGTGGCGCCGTGGCGAGGATCGCCGCCTGCGCTGGGCGCTGTTGTATCTGCTGCTGGCCATCGCGCTGGGCACCGGCGCGGTATCGCTGCTGAAATCGCTTACCCACATGGATTGCCCCTGGGACCTTGTGCGTTACGGAGGCGAGCGCCCGTTCGTCGGCCTGCTGCAGGCCCGCCCCGCCGTCCTGCCCGCCGCTGCCTGCTTTCCCGCCGGCCAGGCCAGTGCGGGCTATGCGTGGGTCAGCCTGTACTTCTTCGCGCTGCTCTGGCGACCGGCATGGCGCTGGCGCGGACTGGCCATCGGGCTGCTCGCCGGCATGGCGCTGGGGCTTGCCCAGCAGCTTCGTGGCGCGCATTTCATGTCGCACGACGTCGCCACCCTGATCGTGTGCTGGCTGCTGTCGCTGGGCCTTTACGCACTCCTGAACGGCTATCTGCGGCGCCCGCTCGCACGCCCGGCGGGAGCGCGCGCATGAGCGCCACCGTCGCTCGCACCCTGCGCCTGCCCGCCGTCGCCTGGCTGCAAGGCCGGCCGCGGCTCTCCACCGAGGCGCTGATTGCGCTGGCCAGCCTGTTCTTCGCCATCGCCGGCAATGGGCTGTTCTGGAACAGCGCGATGGCCACCCATCCCGGCAGCCTCCGCTATGCGCTGTCGCTGCTGCTCCTGCTGCTGGGCACGCATGCCTTCCTGCTTGGCCTGCTGGTCTGGCGCTGGAATGCCAAGGTGGTGGTCAGCACGCTGCTGATGCTGACGATGCTGGCCTCCCACTACATGGGCCGTTACCACATCTACCTGGATGCGGACATGCTGCGCAACGTGCTGGCCACCGACCGCCGCGAAAGCAGCGAACTGCTGACCGCGTCGCTGGCCGGTCCGTTGCTGCTGGGGCTGGTGCCCACGCTTGCGGTCTGGCGCCTGCAGCTCACCGACCGACGCTGGACGGGCGCGCTGTCGTGGCGCGCAGGCTTCCTGCTGCTTGCAGCCGGCGTTGCAGTGGGCGGCGCATTGCTGTCGTTCCAGGAGATCTCCGCCTTGATGCGCAGCCAGCGTGAAGTGCGTTACCTGGCGACCCCGGCCAACGTGCTGCTGGGCTTGCCCCGTGCGCTGCGCGGCGACAACCCGGTGCAGCGCGCGCCCAAACTGCCGATTGGCGTCGATGCACAGGCCATGCACCACGCGTCGGGCAGCAGGCCGCGGCTGCTGCTGGTCGTCCTCGGCGAAACCGCGCGTGCGCAGAACTGGGGCCTGAATGGCGGCAGCCGCCAGACCACCCCGGAGCTGGCGCAGAAGCCGGTGATCAACTTCCCCGACATGCATTCCTGCGGTACCAGCACCGAAGTGTCGGTGCCCTGCATGTTCTCGCCCTGGGGACGTGGCGACTATGACGAGAAGAAGATCCGTGCGCACCAATCACTGCTGCATGTACTGGACCACGCCGGCATCGACGTACTGTGGCGCGACAACCAGTCCGGCTGCAAAGGCGTCTGCGAAGGGCTGCCGTTGCAGTCACTGGCCGATGCAACCACGCCGGGGCTTTGCGCCAACGGGCGCTGCCTGGACGAGATCCTGCTGCAGGACCTTCCCGCACAGGCGCGCGCGAAACCCGGTGACCGGGTCATCGTGCTGCA
Organism: Stenotrophomonas sp. Bg11-02; assembly: GCF_002836635.1. Taxonomy (NCBI): domain Bacteria; kingdom Pseudomonadati; phylum Pseudomonadota; class Gammaproteobacteria; order Lysobacterales; family Lysobacteraceae; genus Stenotrophomonas; species Stenotrophomonas sp. Bg11-02. The sequence goes on along the minus strand of NZ_PJAY01000060.1, from coordinate 68,168 downwards.
TCAGCTGGGCAACCACGGCCCGGCCTACTTCGAGCGCTATCCGCCGCGCTTCCGCCGCTTCACCCCTACCTGCGATACCGTCGACCTGGGACGTTGCACCCGCGACCAGATCGCCAACAGCTACGACAATGCGCTGCTGTACACCGACCACGTGCTTGCCCAGGCCATTGGTACGCTGCAGGGCATGGAAGACTACGACACGGCGATGATCTACGTGTCCGACCACGGGGAATCGCTGGGCGAGAAAGGCCTGTTCCTGCATGGGATTCCGTACGCAATCGCGCCGGAAGAGCAGACCCATGTCCCGATGACGATGTGGTTCTCGCCTTCGTTCGCGCGCAACCGCGGGCTGGACCTGGAGTGCGTGCGCCAGCGCGCTGGCCGGTACACCGACCACGATGCGCTGTTTTCATCGGTGCTCGGATTGATGCAGGTACGTACGGCCCTGTACGCGCCGCAGCGGGACCTTTTTGCCGCCTGCGAGGGGTGATCATCGGCAGGCGCCTCCGGCGCCCCCCGACCTCTGCCCCTTGCGGCAGCGGGCCCGGCCCACTAGCCTTCAGCGGTCGTTCACCGCCCAAGGACCACCCGTGAAACACCGTCATCTCCTGCTGGCTTCGGCAATCGCCGCCGCCACGCTGTCGCTGGTCGCCTGCAAGAAGGAGCCCACCCCGGGCACCGGATCGGCAACCGCAACCGCGCCGGCCGGCGAAACCGCCGACCAGTTCGTGGCCCGCATCAATGCCGAATACAAGGCCGCGTACCCGGAGATGACCTCGGCGCAGTGGTTGTCCTCGACCTATATCAACAGTGATTCCGAGCGCGTGGCGGCCAAGGCCAACGAGCGCTCGTTGACCCAGCTCAACAGCTGGATCGAACAGGCAGCGAAGTTCGAAGGTAAGCCGATGTCCGATGACAGCAGGCGCGCCCTGCAGCTGCTCAAGCTGATGTCTTCGATGCCCGCCCCGCGCGACCCGGCCAAGCTGGCGCAGCTGACCCAGATCGCCACCCGCATGGAAGGCAGTTATGGCGCTGGCAAGTACTGCACCGATGCCAACGATCCGAGCTCCTGCCGCCAGCTCGGCGACCTGGAACAGGTGCTGTCCAGCAGCCGCGACTACGACCAGCAACTGGATGCGTGGCAGGGCTGGCACGGCACCACCAAGAACATGCGTGGCGACTACCAGCAGTTCGTCGGCCTGGTGAACGAAGGCGCCAAGGGCCTGGGCTTCGCCGATGCCGGGCAGATGTGGCGCAGTGGCTATGACATGCCGCCAGAGCAGATCGGACCGGAAACCGACCGCCTGTGGGAACAGGTCAAGCCGATGTACGAGCAGCTGCACTGCTATGCACGCGGCAAGCTGGACGCCACCTATGGCAAGGACAAGGCCGAAGTGGGCAATGGGCTGATCGCCGCCCACCTGACCGGCAACATGTGGCAGCAGGACTGGTCCAACCTGTGGGACCAGCTGCAGCCGTATCCCGGCGCCGGCAGCCTGGACATCACCGCTGCACTGGAAAAGCAGTACCAGGGCAACCTCAGCGGCGCGCTGGCCAAGGCCGGCAGCACCGCCAACGTGGAAGGCCTGTACAAGGCGCAGCGCGAAGCCGAACTGCGCACCGCACGGCAGATGACCGAACGCGCGCAGGACTTCTACGTATCGCTGGGCATGCCGGCGCTACCGAAGTCCTACTGGGAAAACACCCAGTTCATCAAGCCGCAGGACCGCGACGTGGTCTGCCATGCCAGCGCCTGGGACATGAACATGGACGGCGATGTGCGCACCAAGATGTGCATCAAGCCGAACGAAGAGAACTTCACCACGATCTACCACGAGCTGGGCCACATCTATTACGACCTGGCCTACAACCCGCTGCCGCCGCTGTTCCAGGGCGGTGCCAACGATGGCTTCCATGAAGCGATCGGTGACACCATCGTGCTGGCGATGACGCCGAAGTACCTCAATTCCATCGGTCTGGTCGACAAGCCCGAAGAGAGCCGCGAAGCGGTGATCAACAACCAGATGCGCATGGCACTGTCCGGCGTGGCCTTCCTGCCGTTCGGCCTGATGATCGACCGCTGGCGCTGGGGCGTGTTCGATGGCTCGATCACCCCGGACAACTACAACAAAGCCTGGTGGGACCTGAAGGCGCGTTACCAGGGCGTCGCCCCGCCGACCACCCGTGGCGAGGAGTTCTTCGACCCGGGCGCCAAGTACCACGTACCGGGCAACACGCCGTACACGCGCTACTTCCTTGCGCGCATCCTGCAGTTCCAGTTCTACAAGGGCCTGTGCGATGCATCCGGCTACAAGGGTCCGCTGCACGAGTGCAGCTTCTACGGCAACAAGGAAGCCGGGCAGAAGTTCTGGTCGATGCTGAGCAAGGGCGCCAGCCAGCCGTGGCAGGCAACGCTGAAGGAACTCACCGGTGGTGACAAGCTCGATGCGGGCCCGATGATCGAATACTTCACCCCGGTCAATGCCTGGCTGAAGGAACAGAACCAGGGCCAGGTCTGCGGTTGGCAGGCCAGCGCCGCGGCGCCTGCTGCACCGGCAGCGCCCGCGCAACGCTGATCGATACACCCGGAATCCGGTAGCGCCGAGCAGGGCTCGGCGTTACCTTCGGACTCCTTGCAACGCCTGATCAGTTGGCCTTGCCGGCCGCCATCTTCGCGGCAAGCGCGTCCTTGAACTCATCGAAACTGAGCCCCTGCGCATTGGCCTCGGCCTGCGCGGCGTCGCGCAGCGCGTCTGAGTACACCAGCCGCACCGGGGTACCCTTGCGTTCGTGCAGTTCGCCGGCCTGCATGATCAAGGCCAGCACCTGGGCGGCACTCTCACTCTGGCCGGCGATTCGGCCATCCATGCCCAGCACCCATTCGCCATCGCGGCGCACCACGCCAGCCAGCAGCGTGCGCTGCTGGTCGCGCAGTTCGGCATGCGGCTCGACCGGTGAGGCGTGCGCGGCTTCGCGGTTGGCGGCCTGGGTTTCGCGTCGCCGGCGGATGTCACGGCGCAGTTTGGAGGTGGTCGACATCAGGGGGGTACGGGCAATCGGGGCGGCAAGGATACCGCACGCCGCGCGCTGACCTGCTTCACGGCGCGCCCCCGCCTGCGGCCACCCGCAGCGCCTCCGCAGCGCGCTCGCGCCGGTGTTCCCAGTACCAGAACAGGAAGCCCACCGCGAAGAAGGCCGCCTGGCCCAGCGCCAGCTGCAGCGGCGAATGGCTGAGCAGCGGGGACACCAGCCCGGCCACCAGCGTGCTCACCATCAGTTGCAGGAACGCCTGCAATGACGAGGCCAGCCCGCGCTGGTGCGGATACATGTCCAGCACCGCCAACGCCAGGATCGGGAAGATCAGCGCCATGCCCAGGCCACCGATGAAGATCGGCAGCACCGCCCACGGCAGCACCAGCTGCGGGGCCGTGGCAACGTAGCCGATGTTCAGCACGGCCGAAACCGCACAGCAGATGAAACCGATGCTGACCTGGCGGGTCGGCGTGGTACGGCCGGCCATGCGCCCGGACAGGAACGAACCGGCCGTCATGCCGCCGATGGTCGGGATGAACAGCCAGGCGAATCCGCCCTCGCCCAATCGCAGGTGCTGCATCACGAACATCGGCGCGGACGCGATATACAGGAAGATGCCACCGAAGTTGATGCTGCCGGCCAGCGCCAGTCGCATGAAGCGCGGGTTCGAGCCGATCCGCAGGTAATCGCGCACCAGCCCGCGCGGCGACAGCGGCGTGCGCGCGTCGATCGGGTGGGTTTCCGGCAGGAATCGCGCGGTGGCCACCAGCAGCAGCAGCGAGAACACCACCAGGAACCAGAAGATCAGCGGCCAGCCGGCACCGCTGAGCAGGATCCAGCCGCCGATGATCGGCGCGATGGCCGGTGCGATGCCGAAGATCATCGATACCTGGCTCATCAACCGCTGCGCATCGTGGCCGTGGTACAGGTCACGGATCACCGCGCGGCCGACGATCATGCCGACGCCGGCCGACAGGCCCTGCAGCGCGCGGAACATCAGCAGCGTGGTCAGGTCGGTGGACAGCGCGCAGCCGACCGAGGCGCCCACGAACACCACCAGCCCGCCGAGGATCACCCGCTTGCGCCCCCAGGCATCGGAAAGGGGGCCGTGCGCCAGGCTCATCAGCCCATAGAACAGCAGGTAGACGCTGACGGTCTGCTGCACCGCTACTTCATCCACCCCGAGCCGCTGCGCCAGTTGCGGGAACGCCGGGAAAATGGTGTCGATGGAGAACGGGCCGAACATCGCCAGGCCTGCGAGCAGCAGGGCCAGACGGCGGGTCGAAGGCGAGGCGGCAGTCATGGGAGCGTCCGGAGGTTCCGCGCAGGCCATGCGCGGCAGGCGCCAGCCCGTGTCCAGAAGAGACAGAAGGGCGGCGCCGGATGAATACGAGTAGTGCGCCATGATAGACCGTAGCGTTCGCCTTTGCCATTCGGTCCGGTCCGAAAACGTCTGGTCCCTGACCCCATCCAGCCGCGCATCCGTGGGGGCCGACCGCTATAATCGGGGGGCAACAAGGTGGGAGAAGCAGGACACCGCTGCCGAAGGCGCAAACGCCCGTAATCGCTCAGGCCCGTGACCACCCGCATCAAAACTCTGGAGAGACCGGTTCGATCCGGCGCCGAAGGGGCACGAAGCCGCGCACATGCGTGCTTCCAAACTCTCAGGCAAAAGGACAGAGGGGCGCCCCCGCAGGCTGCTGATCGGCAGCCTGCCCACGTGCGTGCCCTTTCCCGACGGATCCTTCGCCATGTCCCAGAACACCCCTTCGTTGCGCGAGCTTGAACACCACAACGCGTTCGTCGAGCGCCACATCGGCCCCAACGATGCGGAGATCGCGCAGATGCTGAGCGTGGTCGGCCATGCCTCGCTGGATGCGCTGACCGACGCCATCGTGCCGGCCCGGATCAAGTCGCCTGCGCCGCTGGCGCTGCCCGAATCGATCACCGAAGTGCAGGCACTGGCCAAGATCCGCGCCATCGCCGACCAGAACACCGTGCTGCGCAGCTTCATCGGCCAGGGCTACTACGGCACCCACACGCCGAACGTCATCCTGCGCAACATCCTCGAAAACCCGGCGTGGTACACCGCCTACACGCCGTACCAGGCTGAGATCTCGCAGGGCCGCATGGAAGCGCTGATCAACTTCCAGACGCTGTGCGCGGACCTGACCGGCATGGAAATCGCCAACGCCTCGCTGCTGGACGAAGCCACTGCGGCGGCCGAAGCGATGACCCTGGCCAAGCGTTCGGCCAAGTCGAAGTCGGACACGTTCTTCGTGCATGACGCGGTGCATCCGCAGACGCTGGAACTGCTGCGCACCCGCGCCGAACCGCTGGGCATCGTGCTGCGCGTGGGTACCCCGGCCGAAGCGCTGGAAGCGGAGGCCTTCGGCCTGCTGCTGCAGTACCCGGACACCTTCGGCCAGGTGGCCGACCACAAAGCGCTGGTCGATGCCGTGCACGCCCGCGGCGGCCTCGTCGCGGTGGCGACCGATCTGCTCGCATTGACCCTGCTGGCCGCTCCCGGCGAATGGGGCGCGGACATCGTGGTCGGCAACAGCCAGCGCTTCGGCGTGCCGTTCGGCTTCGGTGGCCCGCATGCCGCCTTCATGGCCTGCCGTGATGCCTACAAGCGCTCGATGCCGGGCCGCCTGATCGGGGTCTCCATCGATGCGCAGGGCAATCCCGCCTACCGCCTCACCCTGCAGACCCGCGAGCAGCACATCCGCCGCGAAAAGGCCACCTCCAACATCTGTACCGCCCAGGTGCTGCTGGCGGTGATGGCCTCGATGTACGCGGTGTACCACGGCCCGGACGGACTGACCCGCATCGCCCGGCGCACCCACCGCCTGGCGGCGATCCTGGCCGCTGCCCTGCGCAGCAACGGCGTGGCCGTCGGCAGCGACTTCTTCGATACGCTGCACGTGACCGGCATCGACGCCGCCGCCATCCACGGCGCCGCGCGCGCGGCCGGCTACAACCTGCGCGCCATCGACAGCAGCTCGGTCAGCATCAGCCTGGACGAAACCGCCACCCGCGAGGACGTGGTCGCACTGGCCGCGGTATTCGGTGCACAGGCCGACGTGGATGCGCTGGACGACAGCACTGCCGACGCCATCCCGGCCGACCTGGCCCGCCGCAGCGCTTTCCTGACCCACCCGGTCTTCAACACCCATCACAGCGAGCACGAACTGCTGCGCTACCTGCGTTCGCTGGCCGACAAGGACCTGGCGATGGACCGCACGATGATCCCGCTGGGTTCGTGCACCATGAAGCTCAACGCCACCGCCGAGATGATCCCGGTGACCTGGCCGGAGTTCGGCAACATCCATCCGCTGGTGCCGGCCGACCAGGCCGTGGGCTACAAGGCACTGATCGAAGGTCTGGAAGCCATGCTGGTGGAATGCACCGGCTACGACGCGGTGAGCCTGCAGCCCAATTCCGGCGCGCAGGGTGAATACGCCGGCCTGCTGGCGATCCGCGCGTATCACCGTTCGCGCGGCGATGACCACCGTGACATCTGCCTGATCCCGGATTCGGCGCATGGCACCAATCCGGCATCGGCGCAGATGTGCGGCATGAAGGTCGTGGTCACAAAGACCGATGCCAACGGCAACGTCGATGTCGACGACATCCGCCGCAATGCGGAAAAGTACAGCGACCGCCTTGCCGCGCTGATGGTCACCTACCCGTCCACGCACGGCGTGTTCGAAGAAGAGATCGTGGAGATCTGCGAGATCATCCACCAGCACGGCGGCCAGGTGTACACCGACGGGGCCAACATGAACGCGCTGGTCGGCGTGGCCAAGCCGGGCAAGTGGGGCTCGGACGTGTCGCACCTGAACCTGCACAAGACCTTCTGCATCCCGCATGGCGGCGGTGGTCCCGGCGTCGGTCCCTGCGCGGTGAAGTCGCACCTGGCCCCATTCCTGCCGCGCGTCCTCGGTGGCGAAGGGGATGTCGGCATGGTCTCGGCGGCGTCCTTCGGCAGCGCGTCGATCCTGCCTATCAGCTGGATGTACATCACGCTGATGGGCAGCGAAGGCCTGCGCAAGGCGACCCAGGTCGCCCTGCTCAACGCCAACTACATCGCCACCCGCCTGGCCCCGCACTTCAAGACCCTGTACACGGGCCGCAACGGGCTGGTGGCACATGAGTGCATCCTGGACGTGCGCCCGCTGGAAAAGACCAGCGGCATCGGCGCCGAGGACATCGCCAAGCGGCTGATCGATTTCGGCTTCCACGCGCCGACGCTGAGTTTCCCGGTCGCCGGCACGTTGATGGTGGAGCCGACTGAAAGCGAATCCCAGCACGAACTGGATCGCTTCATCGACGCGATGATCCAGATCCGCGAAGAGATCGCCGCGATCGAAGATGGCCGCCTGGAGCGTGAGGACAATCCGCTGAAGAACGCACCGCACACGGCCACCGCCGTGACCGCAAGCGAGTGGACCCACGCCTACCCGCGCGAACTGGCGGCGTTCCCGCTGGCCAGCCTGAAGCAGTCCAAGTACTGGCCGCCGGTGGCCCGGGTGGACAACGTGTACGGCGACAAGAACGTGATGTGCGCCTGCATCCCGGTCGATGCGTACAAGGATGACGAAGTCGACGCCTGATCGGCCTCCCGGGGCATCCACGGTCAACCACAAGGCCCGCGCAAGCGGGCCTTGTGCGTCATGGGCAGTCGTTCGCCGTCGCCATCATGAAGAACGACGACAAACAGGCACGCAGGCCCCTGACGGGTGCGCACCTGCTTCCCTGATGGGTCTGATGCGGCGGTAGCGGGACGATGCTGGCACGTTCCGGCGCGACAGCCCGGAACGGCCCCGCATCAATCGGGGCACGCCCGCTTCCTGCAGCGCAGGGAGCCTCTCGTCACTAGTGGAGACATTCCATGAAACGCATCAGAACACTGCCCGCCATCGCCCTGCTCACCGGGTTCCTTGCCGCGCCGGCAGCCTTTGCGCTAAACAACGCCGAGCAGCGCGGCATCATCGACTGCGGCATTCAATACGCCACCTGCATAGTCACCCAGAACATCTTCACGTGTTCGGCGGAATTCGCCCTGTGCCTGCTGGGCGGTGGCGGTGGCAACGGCTCAGCCGCCATGGACCGCCGTGACTGACAGCGTCCCAGGCGTAGCGGTACGGATCGCTACGCCTTCATGGCCGCTCAGCCTGCGCTGCCGCGCAGACGCCGGGCGGTGGCGCTGCAGCCGGCGATGAACAGGGTCAGCACCACCATCGACAGGAACTGCAGGCGGGTCTGGTCGCCGTACAGCAGCAGCGCGAAGATCAGCGCCAGGATGCCCAGCGCCAAGGCCGTCAACCAGGGGAAAGCAGCCATCCGGAACGGCAGCGACACACCGGCGCGGTCCGCCCGCCGACGCAGCACGAGCTGCGACAGCAGCGACAACGTCCACACCAGCAGGCAGGTGGAACCGACGATGTTCAGCAGCACCGGCAGCACCCTGTCCGGGAACAGCAGTTCCATCACCGTGGCGGCGAAGCCGAACAGGACGCTGGCCAGCACCGCCAGCACCGGCACCTGGCGACGGTCGGCCCAGCCCAGCACGGCGGGTGCCTCATGGCGCTGTGCCAGCGAGAAGATCATCCGCGACGCACCGTACAGATTGGCATTGAGCGCCGACAGCAGGGCGATCACCGCAACCAGCGTGATGGCCGTACCGGCACCGGGGATATTGGCCGCTTCCAGGACGGCGGCGAACGGCGACTTCAGCGCCTCGCTGGTCCATGGCACCACCGCGATGATGACGCTCAGCGAACCGATGTAGAACACCAGGATGCGCCACGCCACGGTGCGGATCGCGCGCGCGATGCTGCGCTCGGGATCCTCGGTTTCGGCTGCGGCGACCGCCACGATCTCGGTGCCGCCAAAGGCGAAGATCACCACCAGCAGCGCCGCGCCCACGCCGGCCAGCCCGGTCGGGGCAAAGCCGCCGTTGCCGGTGAAATTGGACAGGCCCGGCGACGTCGCATCCGGCAACCAGCCCAGCAGAAGCGCCGCACCGATGGCGATGAAGCCAAGGATCGCGGCCACCTTGAGGATGGCGAACCAGAACTCGAACTCACCGAAATTCTTCACCCCCAGCAGGTTGATGGCGGTGAAGAACAGCATGAAGGCCAGTGCCGCCATCGGCACCGACAGGCCGGTCCATACCGTAGCCAGCAGGCCGGCCGCGCCCACCGCTTCGGCGGCGATCACGATCACCAGCTGCACCCACCACAGCCACCCGACGGTGGCCCCGGCGGTCGGCCCCAGGGCGTCGGCGGCATACACCGAAAAGGCGCCGCTGGTGGGCTTGTTGGCCGCCATTTCGCCCAGCGCGTTCATCACGATGATCACCAGCGCACCGGCCACCAGGTAGGACAGCAGCACGGCCGGGCCGGCCAGCTGCACGCCGACCCCGGAGCCAAGGAACAAGCCGGCGCCGATGGCACTGCCCAGCCCCATCATGATCAGCTGGCGGGGCTTGAGCGCATGCCCAAGGCGGGTGGTCGAAGCAGGAGCGGCAGGCGTCGGGTTGGCGGGCATCGAAGGACACTGTGTGCGGCAACAAGGCCGTCACATTACCTTGTCCAGCGCGCCGGTGGGATAGGCCGGATGGCCTGCCGGCTCAGCCGCCGGCCAGTTCGGTGATGCGGGCCCGGTAGGCGCGGGGAGAAACCCCTGCCTCCGCCTTGAACTTGCGGGTGAACGCGCTCTGGTCGCTGAAACCGCACGCCTGGCCGATGCTGGCGATGCTGTCGTTGCCATGCAGCAGATGCATGGCCATCTGGATGCGCAACCGGGTAAGCACCTGCTGCGGGGTCATCTGGAATACCTTGCGGAAGCTCCGCTCCAGCTTGGACAACGAGAACCCGGTGATGTCCAGCAGGGTCTGCATGCGCACGTTTTCGGCGTAATGCGCATTGAGGTGCGCCAGCGCCAGCCGCAGGTGCTCGTACTGCGCGCCCAGGCTGTGTTTCTGGCCGAGGTCGCGGGAAATGCCGATCAGCCCCTTGATCTCCCCTTCCACCACGAGCGGACGCTTGCAGGTCAGGCACCAGCCCGGCTCGCGATTGGCGAACAGGTGCAGTTCCATCAGGTTTTCGATCACCGCCCCACCGATCACCCGGGCATCCTGGTCGGCGTAGTCCGCGCTCAGTCCGGTCGGGTAGATCTCCGCTGCGGTGCGGCCGATCACCTCCTTGCGCGACTTCAACCCGAGCCGGCGCAGCATGGTCTGGTTGATGTGGGTGTAGCGCCCCTCGCAGTCCTTCATGAAGAACAGCACGTCCGGGATGGCGTCGAACAGGGCTTCGATGTCGGCAGGTTCAACACGCATGGACACAGCATAGCCGACCGCCGTTTTCCCTGCGCACTCACCTGCCCGGGACCCGGGGTTAACACTTGTGGCCCCACAGTCAATGGGAGCACCCCGCCAAACCCCCCAGGAGATCCTCGATGGCCGCCAGCAAGCCCTCCGGCAAGCGCGCACCCGCCCAGCCCACATCCGCACCGTCGTCCAGCGAGGCGCTGGAGCAGCGCGGCCAGGGCGATGAACTGCACCAGCTGGCCGGTGGCTCCCACCCGGTCCTCACCAGCAACCAGGGCATTCCGGTTTCCGACAACCAGAACTCACTGCGTGCAGGGCCGCGTGGCCCCAGCCTGCTGGAAGACTTCCTGCTGCGCGAGAAGATCACCCACTTCGACCACGAACGGATCCCGGAACGTATCGTGCATGCGCGCGGCAGCGCCGCCCATGGCTACTTCGAGCTGACCCGTTCGCTGGGCAAATTCACCCGCGCGAAGGTGCTGACCGAAGTCGGCGTCAAGACGCCGGTGTTCACGCGTTTTTCCACCGTAGCCGGCGGCGCGGGCTCGGTGGACACCCCGCGCGACGTGCGCGGATTCGCGGTGAAGCTGTATACCCCTGAAGGCAACTGGGACCTGGTCGGAAACAACATCCCGGTGTTCTTCATCCAGGATGCGCTGAAGTTCCCCGACCTGATCCACGCAGTGAAGATGGAGCCGGACCGCGCCTTCCCGCAGGCCGCCAGCGCCCATGACACGTTCTGGGACTTCGTGTCCCTGATGCCTGAATCCATGCACATGATCATGTGGGCGATGAGCGATCGCACCATTCCGCGGTCGCTGCGGATGATCGAAGGCTTCGGCATCCACAGCTTCCGCCTGCTCGACGACGCCGGTAACTCCACGTTCGTCAAATTCCACTGGCGGCCCAAGCTGGGCCTGCAGTCGACCGTCTGGGACGAAGCCCTGAAACTGCAGGGTGCCGACAATGATTTCCAGCGCCGCGACCTCTTCGAAGCGATCCAGCGTGGCGACTTCCCCGAGTGGGAACTGGCCGTGCAGCTGTTCACCGAAGAAGAGGCCGAGCAGTTCCCGTTCGACCACCTGGACCCGACCAAGATCGTCCCCGAATCGCTGGTGCCGCTGCAGGTGATCGGCAGGATGGTGCTGGATCGCTGGCCGGACAATTTCTTCGCCGAAACCGAACAGGTGGCGTACTGCCCGGCCAACGTGCCGCCCGGCATTGATTTCAGCAACGATCCGTTGCTGCAGGGGCGGTTGTTCTCCTATCTGGACACCCAGCTGATCCGCCTGGGCGGGCCGAATTTCCACCAGATTCCGGTCAATGCACCGAAGTGCCCGTTCGCCAACCATCAGCGCGATGGCCACATGCAGATGCAGGTGCCCAAGGGCCGGGTGGCCTATGACCCCAGTTCGCTGGAAGCGGACACGCCGCGAGAAACGCCGGCCGGTTTCCGCAGCCATGCCACCGCCGATGACGGGCGCAAGGGCCGCACCCGCGCCGAAAGTTTTTCCGACCACTTCAGCCAGGCGCGGATGTTCTTCCGCAGCCTGGAGAAGCCGGAGCAGGCGCACCTGGCGTCCGCGCTGGTGTTCGAACTGTCCAAGGTGGAAACCGCGGCGGTGCGCGAGCGCACTGTCAGCCAGCTGCGCAATATCGATGACAGCCTGGCCCAGCGCGTGGCCGATGGCCTGGGCATGGACGCACTGCCGGCCCCTGCCCCGGCCGCGGTCCCCGCGCAGGACCTGCCCAACGCCCCGGAGGTGCGCACCATCGGGCGAGGCAAGGACACCCTGCAGGGCCGGTGCATCGGCATCCTGTTCGATGAAGGCTCCGATGCCGGCACCATCGCCGCATTGCGCAACGCGGCGCAGAAGGCGGGCGCCGACGTGAAGCTGGTGGCGCCCAAGCTGGGCGGCGGCGTGCTGAGCGACGGCAAGCGCCAGGCCGCCGATGGCCAGCTTGCCGGTACGCCGTCGGTGGTCTTCGATGCGGTCGCGGTGGTGCTGAGTGCGGAGGCCGGCAAGGTGCTGTCCAAGGAGTCCGCCGCCGTTGATTTTGTCAGCAACGCGTGGGCGCACCTGAAGGCCGTCGGCCACGACGAGGGTGCCAAGGCGCTGCTCAAAGCCGCCGGCGTCGGCAGTGATCCGGGCATCGTGCAGGCGTCCGATGCCAAGGGTTTCATTGCGGCCGCCGCAACCCGCCAATGGGCACGCGAACCGAAACTGCGCCTGCTGGCTTGATCCCCCTGAGAGGAGAAACCTCATGACCCAAGGTGATAAATCCGCCTACACGGACAAGCAGAAGCGCAAGGCGGCGCACATCGAAGAGAGCGAGAAGGACAAGGGTCGCTCGGCCAGTGATGCCGAACGGATCGCGTGGGCCACGGTCAACAAGCAGGACGGCGGTGGCAACAAAAGCGGCAGTGGCCGCAAGGATGCCAAGGACAGCTGACCCGGCTGGGGGTGGAACGTCAGCGGGCGGTTCGGGCCGGCGGCGACGGCGTCGTTGCCGCGTTGCGCCGTACGCCGGCTGCCTGCACACGGCGTACGGCGGCGATCGGAACCGCCTCCGCCCGTCGCTGTGCCGGCCACCACAGGAACACGAACGCGCTGCTGGTGCCCAGCAGCCGCGCCTGCCCCGCCAATGCCGTGGTATCGCCGATCAAGTGCACGGTCACCGCATCACCTGCGCGACGATCGCGGATGTCGTTGCCGCGCTGGGATACGTAACCGGCTGCCGCCACCGCCATGAACAGCGTCACGGCCACGGTCATCGCGGTCAGCGGACGCATCCGGGTCGCTTCCCAACTGGTGAATACCGAACGCCCCAGCAGCAGTCGCCATAACCGGTTACGACCCTTCAAGCGAGCGGCCGTTTCCGGATTGCGCAGGCGCAGCGTCTCCGGCCAGGTCACCAGCAATACCAGCAGCACGCCCAGCAGCAACAGGCCGATGTATACCGGGTCGCGCACGCCGGCGACCAGGAAGTCACTGGCCTGCAGGTAATCCAGGATCGATATCCCGAATCCGCGATAGAACCAATAGCTGCACCACAGGCCCAGTGCCGATACCAGCAGGTAAGCGGTGGTGAACAGCAGCGCCGGCTCGCGCTGCATGCGGCGCGAAGCCTGCAGCACGATCGAGTCTTCGTTGCCCTCCGCGACCGGTATCAGCGACCAGTCGAACGCCTTGGGCGGCGGCGGCGCCGGTGCGCCTGCAGGCGCTGGATTGTCACTGCTGTCCATGGCATCCCCTTGTCTGCTGCGTAGCATCGGCCAAGTTGCAGCGCAGCGGTAGTGTCTCGCTTGCCCCGCACTCGTCCGCGCCGGACGCTCAGCCGCCCGTCAGCCTTTTCACGGTGGCTGCGCATGGCCCATGGGCATGGTGGAGGCATTCGAACAAGGAATTCCCGATGCTGCCCAAGCGCCTGCCCCTTTCTTCCCTGCTGATCGCCTGCCTCGGCCTGTCGGCCGCGCCACTGGCGATGGCCCAGGCACCGGCACCTGCCGCCCCCGCCCAGACTGCCGGCGCGCAGCCGGTGAACATCGAGCCACGCTCGCCACTGCATGCGCAGGTATTGCTGGACCGGGCGAACTTCTCGCCCGGCCAGATCGACGGCGAGGTGGGCTCGAACCAGCGCCGTGCTGTGTCGGGCTTGCAGGCCGCACGCGGACTCAAGGTGACCGGCGAGCTGGACGAGGAAACCTGGCAGGCGCTGCAGGCCGACAGCACCAACATGCTGGTGCGCTACACGCTCACCGCCGAAGATGTGGCCGGTCCATTCCAGCCCACGCCGAAGGGGCCTGCCGCGCAGGCGCAGCTCAAAGCGCTGGGCTTCGGCTCGGTGGCCGAAGCGCTCGGCGAGCGCTTCCACGCCTCCCCGGACCTGCTCAAGGCGCTTAACCCGGGCGTGGATCTCAGCAAGGCCGGCACGTCGATCCAGGTGCCGAACATCGGCAGCGGCGCCTTGCCGAAGGCGGCCAAGGTGTTGATCGACAAATCCGATTCCACCTTGCAGCTACTGGACGACCAGGGCAAGGTCCTGGCGCAGGTACCAGTCTCCTCCGGCAGCCAGCACGATCCCTTGCCGATCGGCGAGTGGAAGATCCTCGGCGTTGCGCGTGATCCCACCTTCCACTACAACCCCAAGCTGTTCTGGGACGCGAAGAAGGGTGACAGCAAGCAGACCCTGCCGCCGGGGCCGAACAATCCGGTGGGCGTGGTGTGGATCGACATCTCCAAGCCCCACTACGGCCTGCACGGCACGCCCGAGCCGGGCCATGTCGGCAAAACCGAATCGCATGGCTGCGTGCGCATGACCAACTGGGATGCGCTGCGCGTGGCCGATGCCGTGGGACCGTCGTTGACCGTGGTGATGCAGGAGTAAGCCGATGCGCGTGATGCCGTTGATCGCAGTGGGGTTGGTGGTGGGTATCGGCACCGGTTGGTGGCTGTTCGGCCAGCGCGGCGCGGCGGTGGATATCGCGCCGGTGGATCCGGCTTCGGTGATTGCCGTGCCGGGTGAACCGGCGCGCTCGCCTTCGGTGACGCCCGAAACCGTGTCCGGACCATCTCGTTCATCGCTGCAGGTGACCGCTGCGGCCCTGCCGGTTGCACCGGTGGTCGCCACGCCCGCCACCGCGCCCGCGTCCAGCGGACTGCTGTTGCCGGTGCAGGGCATCTCGCCTTCGCAGTTGCAGGACACCTTCACCGATGCGCGCAGCGAGGGCCGGGTGCACGATGCCATCGACATCATGGCGGCCGAGGGCACGCCGGTGCTGGCGGTGGCGGACGGCCATGTCGAGAAACTGTTCGACAGCGACAAGGGCGGACTGACGATGTACCAGTTCGACCCCGATGGCGTGCATTGCTACTACTACGCACACCTGCAGCGTTACGCCGACGGGTTGGCGGAGAAGAAGCAGATCAAGCGGGGCGAGGTGATCGGCTACGTAGGCAGCACCGGCAACGCCAATCCGCAGGCACCGCACCTGCACTTTGAAGCACATGTGCTGGGGCCGGAGAAGCAGTGGTGGAAGGGAGATTCGATCAACCCGTATCCGTTGCTGACGGGGCGCTGATTCCCAAGGTGCCGCTGCGCTCGCCGACCATGGGTCGGCGATACCAATGCGGGGTGGTTCGGGTAGCGCCGAGCCATGCGCGGCGGGCGCTCTGTCCGCGCGTCAGACGCGCAGCTCACCCTGGTCTTCGCCATCCCACCAGGTGATGCGCGAGGCACGCACGTGCAGCAGCACCAGTCCGGGTGTATCGATGCCCTGCTCGAACCAGCGCTCAAGGTCTTTCACCCAATGCTCGGCGAAGGTCGCCTTGTCCGTATGCAGATGGCAATGGCCCTGCACGGCGACGAAGATCGGTGGCTTGCCCAGCAACGACTTGGCACCGGTGAAGGAGAGTCCCACCTTCGGATCGCGGCGGATATCGGCCACCATGCGCGTGTTTTCGAAGGTGAAAAACCAGCTGTCACCGTCGTAGTCGACGTCGCCGTTGTTGCTCATCGGCCGCGCCGCATGCTCACCCCCGTCGGTGGTGGTCTGCAACATGACGAAATCGATGTCGGCCATCTTCTTGGCCAGGTCCTGCAGGGTGTAGGCGGTCATCGGTGATTCCTGGTGGGTGATGCGCCGAGGGTGGAGCGGCCGCGGTAAATGCACCGTGTAGGGCCAGCGAGGGCGATGTGCAGTGTCATCGCCGGTCACGCAGGTGTAAAACGGCAGAGGGCGTGGCGACCGATGGTCGTCACGCCCTCTGGTGGAGCCCGCCGAGCATGGCTCGGCGCTACCGGGTTGTCGCGTCGTCTGGGATCAGGCGAACGGGTCCTGCAGGACCATGGTGTGGTCACGGTCCGGACCGGTCGACACGATGCTGATCGGGCAACCGGCCAGCTCTTCCAGCGAACGCAGGTAGGCACGTGCGGCCGGCGGCAGGTCGTCCCAGTTGGTGATGCCGTGGGTGTTCTCGGTCCAGCCCGGGAACTCCAGGTACACCGGCGTGCACTCTTCCCAGCCCTGGCCATCCAGCGGTGCGTATTCGGTGCGCTTGCCACGGTATTCGTAGGCGATGCAGATCTTCAGCTTTTCCATGCCATCCAGCACGTCCAGCTTGGTGATGCACAGGCCGCTGATGCCGTTGATCGCCACCGCGCGCTTCAGCGCCACGATGTCCATCCAGCCGCAGCGACGCGGCCGACCGGTGGATGCACCGTACTCGGCGCCACGGTCACGGATGCCCTGGCCGATTTCATCGTCCAGTTCGGTCGGGAACGGGCCACCGCCCACGCGCGTGGCGTAGGCCTTGGCGATACCCAGCACGTAATCGATGGAATCAGCGCCCACGCCGGCACCGGCCAGCGCACCACCGACGGTGGTGTTGGAGCTGGTGACATACGGGTAGGTGCCGTGGTCGATGTCCAGCAGCGCGCCCTGCGCCCCTTCGAACAACACCCGCTTACCCTGCTTGCGCAGGTCGTGCAGGATGCCGGCCACGTCGGACTTCATCGGCTGCACGTATTCGCCGAAGGCCAGCGCTTCGTCGAAGGTCTGCTGGAAATCGACCGCGTCGGTGCCCAGGTACTTGGTCAGCACGAAGTTGTGGTAATCCAGCGCGGTGCGCAGCAGTTCTTCCAGCTGCGCCGGGTAATGCAGGTCGGCGATGCGGATGCCGCGACGCGCCACCTTGTCTTCGTAGGCCGGACCGATGCCACGGCCGGTGGTGCCGATCGCCTTGCCGCCGGCAGCGCGTTCGCGCGCCTGGTCCAGGGCGATGTGGTACGGCATGATCAGCGGCGCGGCCGGGGAGATCTTCAGGCGCGAACGCACTTCCACGCCGGAAGTTTCCAGCTCGGCGATTTCCTTCTGCAGCGCGGCCGGGGAGATCACCACGCCATTGCCGATCAGGCACAGCGCATCGGCGCGCAGGATGCCCGACGGAATCAGGTGCAGGACGGTCTTCTTGCCATTGATGACCAGCGTGTGGCCGGCATTGTGGCCGCCCTGGAAACGTACTACGGCACCGATTTCCTCGGTGAGCAGATCGACGATCTTGCCCTTGCCTTCATCGCCCCACTGGGCACCAAGCACTACGACAGACTGACCCATGACGGGCTCCTCGAATTGTGTGCGGCCATCGGGGCCGCGGACGGGTAACCGTGGCGAGGCTGGCCAGCGCGGTGTGGCGGCTCCAACGGGGAGGCGCCGGCGATGGAGGGCCCGGACACGGAAAAAGCCGAACGGGAGGCCCGTCCGGCTTTTGTGCATTATCCGGGTTTCGGGGGTCAGCTGCCACCCTGTGGCAGCGCCGTGGGTCAGCCCGTGTTGGGCTCGGCGGCGGCCTGCACCGGCGGCGCATGGGTGAACATCCGGTCAAACGGGGTCGAGGGCCGTGGCTCGCAGCCGAAAGCCTCGTCGAATCCTTTCAGCGAACGCCCCAACTCGGCCCGGAACGGGCCCGGTGGGTGGTGGTCCTCGCTGATCTTCGCCCGCAGCTGGGCCGCGGTGGGGTTGGCTGCGTGCAGTCCGGCCGCTGCAACGAAGAACCGCCGGAGATCGAACGCCCTGCCCTCGCGCGCGGCCTCGGCCTCCCCGGCACGCCGGCTGGCGCTCAATCCCCGCAGGTCACACGCTGCCTCGCCACGTACTCGCTGGGGATCGAGCTGGGGCTCGCCGCTCCACAGGTCCCCGATGCGCTGGCCGATGGCCGCGTTCTCCTGTTCCATCATCGCCTCGCCCAGTGCGCTGAGGGTGCACCCATCGACCATCAGGTGACCCAGTTCGTGCCCGAACATCGCGCCCAGCGTCGCCCATTCGTGCTCCGCCGATGTCGCCGCTGCCTGCACGCTTCCCAGCAGCGCCGGCGTGGTGAACACCTGCCCGTCCCGCACGTTGGTGCCCATTGCGAGGTGATGGGCCGGACTGCCGGCGCGGCTCGCTCCGGCCAGGTCCTCGATGATCTCGATATCTTCCCGCACCTTGAGTCCGGCAAGGCGCTGCAGGTTGATCGCAAACGAAGGCGACACCTCGAAGCCGCTCCACTCGATGTCGCGTCCGTCATCCAACCGCAGGCTGGCATCGTGCAGGACGTCCTGCAGCAGGCGTTTATCCTCCACCGGCAATGACGATGCCGCCAGGTCCTCCAGATAGACCTGCTTCACACCCTCGAACAGGGCCCGTGCGCGGGTTTCCAGTGCGGGGCTGGCGCTGCTGCCGTACCACGCCCCAAGCAGGCGGCGCCCGCCACGGGAATCCTCCAGCCGGTGCAGGAGCTGTCCGGGTTCGCGCCCGGTATGCAGCAGATGCTCCATCCGTCGCGCCTGCTGGCAGCGCAGGAAGGCCTTCCATTCGGGCAGCGAACGGCTGCCCAGCAGGCCCTCCAGGCTCCGGCAGGTTTCCACGCTGGTGAACAGCGCGGTCATGGGATCCAGCCTGAGCACGCTCCACACCTCGGCCCAGGGGAAACCCGGCAATGCATGGATCGCTTGGGACAGACTGTAGGAACCCATGCGCATCGGTTCCATCGGCACGCGGGCCAGCTCGGCTTCCATGTCGAAGATGCCGTCAGCCGCTTGCTCTGCCTCGGCCTGCGGCATACCGGTGTGTACCAGCAGCCGGGCGATATCGGCCTTGTGCGCCAGCACGGCCGGATGTGCAGGCGGCAAGCCATGAAGTCCAGCGGGCTCGGCCGGTTGCAGCGCCAGTCCGACGGCCAGCACGCCGGCGCGGAAGTAACGTTCCAGCCCCAGTACGGTCTCCTGCCCCTTCAGCATCGAGGCGCAGATGTGTCGCATGACGTCGTCCATGCTGGCCAGCGCTGCGATCTCATCGCGCTGCGCAGCGAACGCGCTCCACGACCAACCGCCGACGTCCCGTGCACTTGCCCAGGTCAAGGCAAATGCCTGCTCCGCGCCCAGCGCATCCGGCGATGCGTGGGACAGGTCTTCCAGCATCTGCTCCTGGACGGTCTTCCTGGCCTCGCTGAAAAAACTGGGCGCGACGGGCCCGGCAGGATGCTGGAGTTTCCAGAACCCGTTGGCGTACTGGTCCAGGTCGGTACACGGATCAGCGAACCAGGCCGCGATCCCCTGCCACAGCAGCGACTGACCGCCGCCCACGCTCTCTTCGGCCACCATCAGTGCCTCCTGTCCGGCCAACTCCGCCAGCGGATGACTGATCTGCGGCAACACTGCGGGATGGAACGCATGCAGCGCGGTGGCCTGTTGCGCATCAGACTGCGTGGCCCCAGCGGGCGGGCCGCTCGGCGAGACGACGCTGCGCGGCAGCAGCCTGCCGATTCCAGCGGCCGATCGGCCGGGCTGCAACGGGGGTGTGGCCGGCGAAGGCGCCGGGGCGTCGCTGATCCTCGCGGCAGCACCGGCGAGATGGCTCCCCGCCAGCAACATCACCGTACCTGCGGCCAAGGTGGCGCGCGCATTCCAAGGCTGGTTCGCCACCCGCCACACCATGCCGGCGGGCTGCCGCGGCACACGCTGCAGATGGCCGGAGACCGGCCTGCCCCGTTGCGTCTGGAG
The DNA here is from genome assembly GCF_002836635.1 of Stenotrophomonas sp. Bg11-02. Lineage (NCBI taxonomy): Bacteria > Pseudomonadati > Pseudomonadota > Gammaproteobacteria > Lysobacterales > Lysobacteraceae > Stenotrophomonas > Stenotrophomonas sp. Bg11-02. Next base: position 48,250 of record NZ_PJAY01000060.1, on the reverse strand, counting down.
ATACTGGTCACGTCCCTGGGCGCTGCGCGCCATACCATTGCTCACTGGCATCGTTGTTTCCTCCACGCCATGGAGATCAAGACGCTAGCAACGGCTCTTTCAGCGAGACATAGCCGGACACGACAACGCGCGAATTCTGCAGGAGAGCCGCATACCTAGTGGCGTGCCCACCACAACAGGCTCAAGCCGGCCAGCAACACCAGCCCGCCGAAGCTGCGCAGCGCCGGCCCGGGCAGCTCCATCAAACGTGCGGCCATGCGTTTCCACGCCAGTGGCGCGGCAAACAACAGCAGGCCTTCCAGCACGGCCACCAGGCACAGCGCGGCGAACAGGTCTTTCATCCAACTGCTCCACAAAAAGCACGGGGCCCGGACATGCCGGGCCCCGTGCGGAAACGCCGGCGACTCAGCGGTCGCTTTTCAGGTACTGCAGGAACGGATCATTCTTGTCCAGCACGATCACCCCGTTGCCATCGGTCAACGAGTTGCGATAGGCCTCCAGGCTGCGGGTGAATGCAAAGAACGATGGATCGGCCGAACCGGCCTGGCCGTAGATCCGCGTCGCTTCGGCATCACCTTCACCGCGCATGCGCTGGGCATCGCGCTCGGCTTCGGCCACCAGCACCGTCGCCTCGCGGTCGGCCTGGGCACGGATGGTGAGCGACTGCTCTTCGCCCTCCGCCCGCAGCTTGGCCGCTTCCTGCTTGCGCTGGGCACGCATGCGCTCGTACACGTCGTTGATCACCTGGCTGTCGGTCGGCAGGTCGATCTGCTTGATGCGCAGGTCGATGATCTGCATGCCCAGGCCCTGCACGGCTTCGTTGATCCCGGTCAGCTGGTCGGCGATCAGTTCGCTGCGGTCACCGGACACCAACTCCGTCAGCGAACGCGAGTTGATCTGGTTGCGCAACGAGTCGGTGATGATCGGTGCCAGGCGGGCGTTGGCCACGCGCGGATCGCCGCCGGTGGCACGGAAGTAATCGCCCACGTTGGAGATGTAACCGATGGCGAAGAAGTCGACGCTGACGTCCTTCTGTTCGGCGGTGAAGTAACGCGCCGGGGCGGTGTCGAGCACCTGGAAGCGGCGATCGAACACGCGCACCGTTTCCACCAGCGGCACCTTGAAGTGCAGGCCCGGCTTGATGTCGGCCCGGACCACGCGGCCCAGGTTCAGCACCATGCCGGTCTGGTCCTCACGGACCACGAACACCGACCCCAGCAGGCCGAACAGGATCACGACCACCAGGCCGATCCACAGTGAACTCCTCATTGGCTGCCCTCCTCACGGCCGCTCGGTCGTCCCGTCGGACGGCCCACGGGCCGGCCTGGATCACGCGGAGTGGAGCTTGCACTGCCGGTCACGGCAGGCAGCACGACATCCGGGTTGGACAAGGGAAGCTGCGCTGCACCGGTCGGGCGCGTTTCGCCCGGGAACGGCACGTACAACACCTGGCGGCTGTCGCCACCGATCACCTTGCGGTTCTCGGCCAGCACCTGCTCGACCGTTTCCAGCCACAGGCGCTTGCGGGTCACCTCCGGCGCGTTCTTGTACTGCTGCTGCAGCAGGGTGAAGCGCTGGGCATCACCTTCTGCACGCGAGACCACGGCGGCCTTGTAGCCTTCGGCGGTGGTACGGGTACGGGCGGACTGGCCGCGCGCTTCCGGAACCACCTTGGCCGCGTAGGCCTGCGCTTCGTTGATCAGCCGTTCCTTGACCTGCTGCGCACCATTGACCTCGTCGAAGGCCGGCTTCACTTCTTCCGGCGGACGCGCGTCGGGCAGGGTCAGGCCGGTCACGGTGACGCCGGTGCGATACGCGCCCAGCAGGGTCTGCAGGCGGGTTTCGGCGGCGGTCGCCAACGGGCCACGGTTGTTGAGCACCGAGTTCAGGTCGGCACGACCGACTTCTTCGCGCACCGCGCTCTGCGCCGACTGCTCCAGCACCTGGTTGGCATCGAAGGTGCCGAACAGGAACAGGCGCGGGTCGTCGATGCGGTACTGCACGTTGAGCGAGACGTTGACGATGTTCTCATCGCGGGTCAGCACCGGCACCGAGACCGAGAAGGTCTTGATCTCCGTGGCGTTGACCTTGGTCACCGACTCGATCGGCCAGGGCAGCTTGAAGCTGGGGCCTGGCTGCAGGATGCGCGAGAACTGGCCGAAGCGCAGCACCACGCCACGCTGCTGTTCGCCGATCAGCTGGAAGCTGGAGAACAGCAGCAGCAGGACCGCCGCAATGACGATCCAGCGGACGATGCCGCCATCGAACATGTCTTTCAACGGCCCCGGGAACCCACCCCAGCCACCACCAAATCCGCCGCCGCGGGGCTTGGAAGGCCCCCGCCGGTTGTCTTCGGGACGTTGTCCGTCCCTGTTGCCGCCGGGTGTATTCCAGGCCATGCACGCTCCATCTGAATTGGGCCGCGCCACGGGCCCTTCCCGTGACACCAGCCTTGTACCGGTTTCCCTGATTCTACAAGATGGGGCGGACCAGGAGGATTGGAAGGGGGTAAGGTGACATTTCCCCGTCAGCGAGCGTTCCAATGTCCCTTCCGGCCACCTTCAGCGCCTTCCGCATCCACAAGGACGACCACGGCCACCACAGTGGTATTGCGCCGCTGCAGGTGGACGATCTTTCCCCCGGACAGGTGCTGATCCGCGCGCAGTGGTCGTCGGTCAACTACAAGGATGCCCTGGCCGGGACCGGCCGCGGCCGCATCCTGCGCCGGTTCCCACTGGTCGGCGGCATCGACGTGGCGGGCGTGGTGGTCGCTTCGAGCGACCCGGCCTGGCGCGAGGGCGATGCGGTGCTGGCGACAGGCTGCGGCCTGAGCGAAACCCGTGACGGCGGCTACAGCCAGTACGTCCGGCTGGAATCCAGTGCGGTCATCGCCCTGCCCGCCGGGCTGACCCCGCGCGAGGCGATGGTGCTGGGCACCGCCGGCTTCACCGCTGCGCTGGCCCTGCTGCGCATGCAGGACAACCGCCTGACGCCCGGGCATGGCCCACTGGCAGTGACCGGTGCCAGCGGCGGGGTCGGCAGCCTGGCCGTGGATATCTTCAGCCGCGCCGGCTACGCCGTGCATGCGGTGAGCGGCAAGCCGGAGCAGGCCGACTGGCTGCGCGCGATCGGTGCCAGCGAGGTCCTGCCACGTGATGCGCTGGCCGACACCGCGCCGCTGCAGTCGGCGCGCTTCGGCGGTGGGCTGGACAATGCAGGCGGCCCGATGCTGGCCAGCCTGCTGGCACAGACCGTCGGCTACGGCAGCGTGGTCAGCGCGGGACTGGCCGCCGAGGCTTCGCTGGAGATGACGGTGATGCCGTTCATCCTGCGCGGCGTCTCGCTGCTCGGCGTGTCCTCGGCCAGCGCCCCGCGGGCGCTGCGCGAGCAGGTCTGGGAACGTCTGGGCAGCGACTGGAAGCCGGCGCACCTGGAAGCGATCTGCACGCGGGAAATCGGGCTTGCCGAGCTGCCGCCGGTCTTTGAAAGCATGCTGTCGGGCGGCTCGCGCGGGCGTACCGTGGTACGGATCGACTGAACGTCGCAGGCGGGCGACGGACGGCACGTTGTCGGCTTCTCCGCAAGGCAAGCGGCGCACTACACTGCGGCATCACCTGGGGAGCAACATGGCACGCATCCTGATCGTCGACGATTCACCATCGCAGCTGTTGGGGATACAGCGCATCGTCGAGAAGCTGGGCCACCAGATCCTGACCGCCACCGATGGGGCGGCCGGCGTGGAAACCGCGCGCGCCGAACTGCCGGACCTGGTGCTGATGGACGTGGTGATGCCCAACCTCAACGGCTTCCAGGCCACCCGCACGCTGGCCCGCGATGAAACCACGCGCCACATCCCGGTGATCCTGGTGACCACCAAGGACCAGGACACCGACCGCATGTGGGGCATGCGCCAGGGCGCGAAGGCGTACATCACCAAGCCGTTTTCCGAGGACGAACTGTCCGAGGTACTGGAACGCGTGTTCGCCGGGCAGCCCTGACCGGGGTGGGGTCGAACGGGTGAAACCCCCTCGCGGGTGGCTCGAAAGCCGCAGCTTTGGGTGGGACGGGCGGTGGGGCTGTGCGGGGGACGGCAAAAACTGCGTCCATGCGGGCCTCGTTTCGCGCCATCCATGGCGCTCAACGCCCCCGCACAGCCCCACCGCCCGTCCCCCTGACAGGTTCCGGTGGCCGCCACCCGCGTAGTAAAGAAAAGAAAAGCGGTAGCGCCGACCCATGGTCGGCGAGCGCAGCGGGCCGTTGGCGGGAACATTCCGCCGACCATGGGTCGGCGCTACCAGATGACCGCCATGGACCTGTCGAAGGCGGGGCGGGGTGGCTGTGCAGGACCGTCTTTTCGCATGGATGCGAAAAGCGAGCCTACAGGGACGTACTTGCGGCGTGTCCTGCACAGCCACCCCGCCCCGCCAACACACAGCCCTGCAGCTTTTGACGTTGCCGTTGCCGTTGCCTGCGCTTCAAGCCGTGCGCAGCACAACACCCCCCCCTCAGATCGACTCGCCGAACGCCTTGGCCAGGTTGCGGTAGGCCTCGGCCTGGGCCTCATCGCTGGCCGCCGGCGCCACGATCTCCAGCTCCACGATCTGGTCACCGTCCGGGTTGCCCGGCAAGCCCCGGCCGCGCAGGCGCAGCCTGCGCCCGGCATCGGATCCAGCGGCTACCTTCAGTTCCACCGCACCGCCCAGCGTCGGCACGCTGATGCTGGTGCCCAGCGCCGCCTGCCACGGCGTCACCTGCAGGGTGTACAGGATGTTGCGACCGTCCACTTCGAACTGCGGGTGCGCGGCATATTCCACTTCCAGCAGCAGGTTGCCGCCGTCGGTGCCCTGCCCGCCCAGCCGGATCACCTGGCCCGGCTTGATGCCCTTCGGCACGCGCACGTCCAGCTGGCGGCCGTTGACCGTGATCCGCAGCGTATCGCCGTTGTAGGCCGCTTCCAGCGGGACGGAAAGCTTGGCCCGGGTATCGCGCTGCGGGGCATGGCCGCCACTGCTGAAGCCCGGACCTGGGCCACGCCCGGCGCCGCCGCGCTGGCGTGCGAACAGGCTTTCGAAGAAATCGCTGAAGCCACCGTTGGCACCGCCTGCGCCGCCACCGAACACTTCCTCGAAATCGAAGCCGCCGCCGCCGCCGTAGTTGGGCGGGACATTGAACTCCTCGCCCGGACGATAGCCCTGGGCCTTGAGCTGGTCATACGCCGCGCGCTTCTGCGGATCGCGCAGCGCCTCGTACGCCTCGTTGATGCCCTTGAACTTTTCTTCCGCCCCGGCTTCCTTGCTGACATCCGGGTGGTACTTGCGCGCCAGCCGCCGGTAAGCGGTCTTGATTTCCGCGTCGCCCGCGCTGGGTTCCACGCCCAGCGTGGCGTAGTAATCCTTGAATTCCATCGTGCTACCTCGATTGATCCGTCGGCACCGGGGGCGCCAACCCGCGCCTATTCTAGCGGCTGCCGTGTGCAGGCCCGGATGGTGTCTGCCCCATTGGCCAGCAGATCGGGCGTGCACACGGGATTTTCAATCCGTTGACACGGCCCTTCCATCAACGTGCCTACGCTGCTTGTTTACCAGGAGCCCACCCATGAGCATCCAAGCTGGCGACCCGATCCCCGAAGTCACGCTGAAACGGATCCGCGACGGCGTGGAGACGGTGGACACCAAAGCCCTGTTCGACGGCCGCAAGGCGGTGTTGTTCGCCGTGCCCGGTGCCTTCACCCCGACCTGTTCGGCCCGTCACCTGCCCGGCTTCATCGAACACTTCGCCGAATTCCGCCAACGCGGCATCGACGTGTACTGCGTGGCAGTCAACGACCCGTTCGTGATGAAGGCGTGGGGCGAAAGCCAGCACGTCCCCGACGGCTTGCTGATGCTGTCCGATGGCAACGGCGAGCTGGCCCGCGCGCTCGGCCTGGAAGTGGACGCCAGCGCGTCCGGCATGGGCATGCGCTCGCGTCGTTTCGCCCTGTACGTGGAGGACGGCACGGTGCGCGAAGCCTGGATCGACGCCCCCGGCGCGTTCGAGGTGTCATCGGCCGAGCACGTACTGGCGCACCTGCCGCACTGATCAACGCGCCACCGCAACCAACGAAGGAGAACAGGCCAGCCATGTCAAAGCCAGCCAAGCACCCGCATCCCGCCCATCCCGCCGGCATCAGTGATCGCCAGATCCTGCGCGACAACGCCCGGCGCAATATCGAAGATGGTGCGATCACCGATACCTACAACGCCGACCGCAAGGCGGTCATCCGGTTGCTCAACGATGCGCTGGCCACCGAATACGTGTGCGTGCTGCGCTACTACCGCCACTACTTCATGGCCAAGGGCATGCTCGCCGATGCGGTCAAGGCCGAGTTCCTGGAGCATGCGCAGCAGGAGCAGGCGCACGCCGGCAAGCTGGCTGAGCGCATCGTCCAGCTGGGCGGCGAGCCGGACTTCAACCCGGATACCCTGACCGCACGCTCGCATGCCGAGTACAAGGAAGGCACCGACCTGCGCGACATGGTGCGCGAGAACCTCATCGCCGAACGCATCGCCATCGACAGCTACCGCGAAATGATCAACTTCGTCGGTGACAAGGACACCACCACCAAGCGCATCCTGGAAGAGATCCTGGCCCAGGAAGAAGAGCACGCCGACGAGTTCGCCGACCTGCTGGATGGCTGGATCGGCAAGTAGACCGCCCTCAGCGCACCACGTTGAACCGCACCTGGGTCCAGGCTCCATCGCTGGCCAGTGCGGTCAACGTATGCCGTCCTGGCTGTTCAAAGCGCTGGCTGAAAGGCTGGGCGCCGCGGGTGCGGGCGACCCAGCGGCCGTCCAGCAACCAGTCGATGTCGTGCTCGCTGCCCAATGCGCGCAGTTGCAGGCGCACGCCATCGACGGCACCCGGTGCGCGCGCCACCGAAGCGCCGTCGTTGAGTCCATCAATGTGCAGGGCGATGCTGGCCTGGCGCCCGTCGTCGCGGCAATCCGGCGCCAGCGCAGGCAACTGAGAGGCGGTACGTGCTGCCTGCGGCAACCACGGTGACAGCAGCGCCGGCCATCGCGCGACCTCACGGTCCTCCACGTCGTGCGGGGCGCTGCAATCTGCGGACAGGCGCCGTCCGCTGTGCGCGTCAGCCTGGTAACGCTGCCGCCCCGGCTGCCAGCGCCGCGCATCGCGCTCGGCGAAGGTCGGTGGCACATTGCCGTCGAGCAACCACGCGCTCAGTCGCCGCTGGCACAATCCATCGGGTAGTTCACTGGCCAGGCCACCGGTCGGCCAGCACACATCGGCCTGGCTGACGGTAGCCGGACGCGGCGCTGGGGCGCTGGCGCGGCCCTGCCGTGGCAGGCTGTCAACCACCTCGAACATCAGCGGCAGTGCAGTCACCGCCCCGTACTGTCCCGGCAATGGCGTGCCGTCCGGCCGCCCCACCCAGACCCCCACGGTGTATTGGCGCGTGCTGCCGATCGCCCAGGCATCGCGGTAGCCGTAGCTGGTGCCGGTCTTCCACGCGACCCGTGGCCGCCCCCCGAGTTCGAAGGTATCGGTGCCCTGCCCCGCGCGCGGATTGGCCTCCAGCATTTCGCGCACGATCCACGCCGCCCCCGGCGATACCAGCCGGCGATCCAGCACCGGATCCGACGCGGTGTAGCGCACGCGGCCGGCGATGCCATCGCGGTTCAACGCCGCGAACGCGCCGACCAGGTCCTCCAGCCGCGCGCCGGTGCCGCCCAGGATCAACGACAGGTTGGGCGAGCTTCCGCGTGGAAAGCGCAGCTGGATCCCGGCATGGGACAGGCGCGCGGCGAAACGCGCCGGCCCGACCCGATCCAGCAGGTCCACCGCCGGCACGTTGAGCGAAAGGCGTAGTGCGGTGGCTGCGCTCACCGGACCATTGAAGGCCTCGTCGAAATTGCCGGGGCGGTAACCGCCGAAATTCTGCGGTGCATCCACCAGCAGGCTTTCCGAGTGGATCAGCCCGTCATCCAGTGCCATCGCGTACAGGAACGGCTTGAGCGTGGAACCCGGCGAACGCCAGGCCTGCACCATGTCCACGTGGCCCAGCCGCTGGCGGTCGCCGAAGTTCAGCGTACCAACGTAGGCGCGTGCCTGCAGGGTCTGGTTGTCGACCACCAGCAGCGCCGCCGACGTCCGCTCGGGCAGCGTGGAAAAGTAGCTGGAAAGCCGGCCCTCCAGCGTGCGCTGCAGGTCGATGTCGATGCTGCTTTGGATGCGTGGCTGGCCCGGTTGCGCGGCATGCAGGCGCTGCGCCAGCAAGGCGGCATGCAGGGGCGGACGCATCGAACGGGTCACCACCGTTTCCACGCGTGCATCCTCCACCTCTTCGGCGGACCAGCGCCCCAGCGAGGCCATCCGTGCCAGCACCTTGTCACGCGCCTGCTGCGCTGCCTGGGGATGGCGGTCCGGACGCAGCCGGCTGGGCGCCTGCGGCAGCACGGCCAGCAGCGCTGCCTCGGCATGCGAGAGCTGCGCCGCCGGTTTGCCCAGGTAGGCCCAGCTGGCCGCTTCGACGCCCTCGATGGTGCCGCCGTAGGGCGCGCGCTCCAGGTACAGGGTCAGGATCTCGCGCTTGGACAGGTGCACTTCCAGTTGCAGCGCGCGCAGCATCTGCTTGGCTTTGCCCCATGGCGTGCGCGTGTGCGGGTCCAGGATGCGCGCCACCTGCATGGTCAGCGTCGAGCCGCCCGACACGATGCGCCCCTGCCCCAACATCTGCATGCTGGCACGCAGCAGCGCAACCGGATTGATGCCGGGATGGCGCCAGAACCAGCGGTCCTCGTAGCCCAGCAGGGCCTGCAGGTACAACGGGGACACCTGCTCGACCGAAGCGGGGTAGCGCCACACGCCTTCGGCATCGGCGAAGGCGCGCAGTGGGCTGCCGTCGCGCGCGACCACCAGCGTGCTGGTGTCACGCTGCTTCGGCAACGGCGGCGGAAACGCGAGATCCAGCAGCAGCGCCGCCAACAGCAGCGCCACGCTGCCCCACCTCAGCCACGGCCACAGCGGCCGCAGGCTGCGCCGCAACCGGCGCAGGCCGCGTTTGATCACTGGCGGCCCCGTCGGCAGGCCGCCGCGTGGCGGCCCGCCCGCCGGCTCACGGTTGCACCACCGTGATCGTGCTCGGGTTGCTGCGGCCGACGCCGCGCAGCTGCGGACGGTACATGTCTTCCACCAGCGACGGCGGCACCGTGTAGGTACCCGGAGTGACTGCGCGCACCAGATAGAACAGCGTCGCCTTGCTGCCACGCGACAGGTTCAGCGCCGCAACGTAGCGATCATCGCGGAACTCCTCGTGCTTCACGTCGGCGGCATCGCCACGTGAACTGATGCCGATGCCATCCACCACCACGTCGGCCCACTGCTTGGCATCACCCAGGTTGAAGTTCTCGATTTCCAGGCCCGCTGGCAGCAGGTCGGTCAGCAGGGCATCGGGCATGCTGCTGTCCGGGGTGACGGTCACGCGCACGATCAGCGCCTCGCCTTCCTTCAACGGACGCGGCGTCCACGGCTTGCCATCGGTGCCGAACCAGCTGCGCTCTACGCCGATCACGCTGTTGTCCGGCGCCGGCGCGGTGCGCGGAATGCCGGCCACGTCGATGCTGGCGAACATCGGTGGCTCGCCGCTGGGCGCGAAGCGCACGCCGCTGCCCAGCTGCGCGGCATCGAAACTGCGGCCGAACAGGCGGCGCTCACCGATGCTTTCGGTCTGCGCGCCGATCACCAGCTCACCGGCCACCAGCTTCTTCTGGTTCGCGGCCAGCGCCTTGCCCAGGCGGGCGATGGCCACCTGTTCCTGGGTGCTCAGCCACATCCAGCCACGGTTGCGGCGGGTATCCAGCTCACGCCCCAGGTCCACCGAACGCGCGTCCCAGGCCGGCTTGGCCAGGTTGTGTTCGTGGGTCAGGGCGATCATCAGCGCGTCATCGCGGATCGCGCTGCCGTAGTCACCGAAGTACGACGGCCGTTCGCTGCTCGGCTTGGCGAAGCCGGCCGTGATGGCCGCCTCGCCGCGCTTGCGGTCACCCTGCAGCGACAGCGCCACGCCCAGGTGCACCAGCGGCAGGCCGCCGATGGCCTTGGCCCGTTCGTTGTCATACAGCGTGCGCAGGGTGCCCAGCGGCGCGCGGTTGACCCGCGCCAGCACGTAGCCGGAGTAGGCCTGGTTGGCGAACTTCAGGTTGTCGCGGCGGTCCTGGCCGTAGAACTGGTTGCCGCCGGACAGCAGGTCCTCGCTGAGCCGGTTCAACGCCTTCTGCAGCACGTTGTCGGGCACGGCGAAACCGGCATCGCGGGCATCCAGCAGGAACTCGGTGATGTACGGCGTCAGCCACGGATTGACGTAGCCGTCGTCGCCCCACATGGAGAAGTTGCCGTTGGCCACCTGCATCGAGGCCAGGCGACCGAAGGCGCCTTCCATGCGCTCGCGACGCACCTTGGCATCCAGCCCGTCAGCGCCGAGCATGGCCGAGGTGGCCTGGTCCAGGATCAGCGCGGCGTAGCCCTTGCTGGTGGTCTGTTCGGCGCAGCCATACGGGTAGTTCAGCGCGCCCTGCAGCGCGCTGGCGAACGGGATCGGCGGCAGCGGGCTGACCAGCAGGCGCGCGGTCACCGATTCCGGCATCAGCCCGTCCAGCAGGCTGCCATCCAGGCTGACCGCAGCCAGCGGATCCAGCGTGCGTACCTGCGAGCGCAGCACCTGCGGCCACGCCGCGCGCACCGGCAGGTCGTAGCGGCGATCGGCCTTGAAGCCGTTGCCGTCCACCCGCACGCGCACCTTGGCCACGCTGTGCCCTTCGCGCGCGCTCAGCGGGAAGCTGAGCGTGGTCTTGGCGTCGGTCGCCAGCTGGACGGAGCGGGTGCCCTCGGCCAGGCTCAGCGGGCCTTCGGTTTCCACCCGCACGTTGAACTGGCCCGGCTTGCCGGTGAAGTTCTGCACATCCAGGGTGACCGTGCTGCGGTCGCCCGGGGCCAGCACGCGCGGCATGCTGGCTTCGGCCAGCAGCGGAGCGCGGACTACGGTCTGGACATCGCGCTTGCCGTAACTCTCATCGGCATACACCAGCGCCGACACCCGCAGCGTACCGTTGAAGTCCGGCACCTTCAGCCGGACCCGGGCATTGCCCTTGGCATCGAGCTTCACCGGCCCGGTGAACAGGTCCACGGTCTGCACCCGCGCCGTCGGCCGCTTGGCCTGCGGCAACGCCGCCAGCGCCATGTCGCCACCGAACTTCAGCTTGCCGCTGCTGCCGTCGAAGCTCTCGATGACGCGGCTGTAGATGTCATAGGCATCGATGCCCAGCCGGCGCTGCGCGAAGAAGTGCGCGGCCGCGTCGGGCACCGGGAAGCGGGTGATGTTCAGGATGCCCACGTCCACTGCGGACACGGTCACGTGCGCGACCTTGCCGGCCAGCTGCGGCACGCTGACGGTGACCGGCAGGTCCTGCTCCGGACGCATCTGCCTGGGCGCCACCAGGCCCACGGCCACCGTGCGCGCCTTGCGGTCCATCGGCACGTGCACCACGCCGACCGCGCGTGCCGGCGTCACCTTGCTCGGTGCGCTGCCGCCGCGGAATACCAGCGCGGTGATGTACACATCGTGGCGCTCCCACTCAGCAGTGACCGGGATCTTGAAGGTGCTGCCCGGCTTGGCGTCTATATCCTGCACGTAGATCATGCGATCGGTTTCCACCATCAGCAGGCCCCGGCCTGCATGCGGCGGCGTCACCGTCACTTCCAGCGTGTCGCCGGCCTTGTAGCCGGTCTTGTCCAGGCCCAGCTTGACCTTGTCCGGGCGTGCATCCAGGCCACGGTTGTCGTCGCCCCAGCTCCAGCCTGCGCGGAACGGGTAGCGGCTGGTCAGGCCGGTGGCCGGATCGAACACATCCACCCGGTACTCGCCCCACTCCACCGGCACGTCGAAGGCCACCGCGCTGGTGCCGGCATCGACGCTGCGGGTGTCCTTGTTCTCGAAACGACGGGTGAAATCGTAGTCCCAGCGATTGTCGTTGAACGCCCAGTGATAGTCGCGAAGCTCGCGTACCAGGGTGACCTTCAGCCCCTTGGCGGGTTGCGGCTTGCCGGCCGCGTCCACGCGCACCAGCTCGAAGCGCGCGGTGCCGTTGGCATCGGCGCCATCGTCCGGGTTGAACAGCGGGCGCACGCCGACCAGCGCCGCGGCCGGCCACATCACCCGCTTGAGCGTGCGATTGACGGTGCGTCCACCGGTTTCATACAGGCTGCCGGACAGCACCACCGCCACCGGGGTCTTCGCCTTGGCGGCTTCTTCCGGCAGGTCCACATCCTGCTTCAGCCTGCCATCGGCCGGCAGCGTGGTATCCACCACGTCCTTGGCTTCGCGCGGCAGGCTCACCGTCGGGTCGCCGAAGAAGTAACCCGGCAGGCCTTCCACCGGCTTCTGTTCCACCGCCACCGCCAGACGCGCGGTGAAGCGATTGCCGTCGGCCGGCGCGCCATACAGATAGGCGCCGTCGGCCTGAAGGCGCAGCGCATCACCCGGCTTGAGGCTCTTCTGTGCGCTGTCCAGGTCCAGCTTCATCCGCTCCGGCAGGAACTCCTCGATACGCAGGGTCATGCCCTGGATCGCTTCCTTGCTGGCCGGATCGGTACGGAACTCGACCTGCCAGCGGCCGGTCGGCGCATCGGCCGGGATCAGCTGCTCGAAGTTGAAGTAGCCCTGTTCGCCGGGCTGCAGCTGGGTCTCGCGGAATATCTTGCCGTCGGGCTGCTTCAGCCGCAGGAACACCGGCTGGCGTGCCTTGGCATCCTTGCCCGGTGCGACCGGCTTGCCATCGTTGTCGCGCAGCAGCGCGGACAGCCGCACGGTCTCGCCGGGACGGTACAGGTCACGCCCGGACCAGGCGAACACATCGAACCAGGCGTTGTCCCGCCCGGCCACCGCGAACTCGCTCAGGTCCAGCGCGGGCTGGTTGAACGGCAGGAAGCTGGTGTCCTTGCCGCTGCCAGCGACCAGTACGTGGCCGGCATCCAGGGTGTAATCCAGCAGCGCGTTGCCATTGCCGTCGGTGCTGCCGCGCAGGACCACTTCGCCCTTGCCGTCGAGCACGCGCACTTCGACCTTCTTCAGCGGCGCACCATCCTTCAGCGAGGCGGTATGGACGAACAGCTTGTCCTTGTAGGCCCGTGTATGCAGGCCGATGTCGCTGACGCTGAAGAACGCCGTATCGAACTCACCATCGAAGGCGCCGGTGCGCTTGAGCACGGCGAAGTACAGTCCCGGCTCCTGCAACTCCTTGATGTCCTGGGTCGGCAGGTAGGTCAGCACGCGTTCGTTCTGCTTGCCGCCCAGGATGAAACGGTTGACGTAGACCGGCTCGGCCAGGCGGCTGATCGGGGTGCGTTCGCTGTAGTCACTGTCCAGTTCCCAGCTGCCGCGGCGGCCACCGCGCTGGTACTGGCTGAAGAAGGTCGGCAGTTCCTTTTCGCGCACGCGCAGGAACTCCACGTCTACTTCCGGCACGTTCACCGACACCACCGGCAGGCCGCGGCTGTCGCGCGCCGGCAGCACGCTGCCCTGCGAGGCGAAGCCGGCCACCGGGGTCAGCTCGCCGCTGAATACCTTCTGCCGCAGCTCCTTGCCCAGCCGGCTGCCATCGGCGGCCAGCAGGTCGGCCGACACAACCAGCGAGTATTCCTTGGCGGCGTCCACGAACGGGTAGCGCAGGGTCTTGCCGTCCTCGGACAGGGTCCAGCTGCTGTCATCGGTGCCCACCTTCTCCTCGAAGCGCACCAGCGCATCGAAGTCCTGGGTGCCGACCAGCGGGCGCGAGAACTCCAGCGCCAGCGACAGTCCATCGTTCTTCTGGTCCGGGTAGGCGCGCAGCAGGGTGAACTCGGTCACCTGCTCGGCCTTGGCGGTGATCGCCTCGCCGCTGGCGGCGGGCAGCTGCCCGCTGTCGTTGCGGTTGCAGCCGGCCAGGCCGGCCAGCAGGCTTCCCGCCACCAGGGCTGCCGCCCATCCCCACTTCCGAAGCCGCAGCGGACCGGTCATGTCGTCACTCCTTGAACAAGGCGTGCATTATGCCCCGCGCGCACCGGTCGTGGCGGCCGCGCTGCTGCACCTGATGGGTGACGACCGTTGCACCTGGTGGGTGACGACCGTTGGTCGTCACGCTGTTGCTGCCCGGTAGGTGACGACCAACGGTCGTCACCTACCGGGCTGGACGGTCGTCACCCAGCAGGCATTCGGGTCAAAGGGTATCGGCGGGGACGCGTACGGTGCCTTCCATCAGCACCCGGGCGCTGCGGCTCATGATCGCCTTGGTCACGGTCCACTGCCCGTCCACAAGCGCCGCCTCGGCCCCTACCCGCAACGTGCCCGAAGGATGACCGAACACGACGGACGTGCGTGCGCCGCCGCCGGCGGCCAGGTTGACCAGCGTGCCCGGGATCGCCGCGGCGGTGCCGATGGCAACCGCTGCGGTGCCCATCATCGCGTGGTGCAGCTTGCCCATCGACAGTGCACGCGCATGCAGGTCGATCGAGCCGGCAGCGATCGCCTTGCCACTGGAGGAAACAAAGTCCTGCGCCGGGGCCACGAACGCCACCTTGGGCGTGTGCTGGCGGGTAGCCGCCTGTTCGATGTGCTCGATCAACCCCATGCGCACCGCGCCGTGCGCGCGGATCGCTTCGAAGCGTTCCAGCGCCGCGCGGTCTTCATTGATGGCCGGCTGCAGTTCGGTGCCGGTGTAGCCCAGGTCGGCGGCGTTGAGGAAGATGGTGGGGATGCCGGCGGTGATCATGGTCACCGTGAAGGTGCCCACGCCCGGCACCTCAAGCGCATCGACCAGGTTGCCGGTCGGGAACATCGCCCCGCCATCCTGGTCGTCTGAAGGGTCGAGGAACTCCAGCTGGATCTCCGCCGCCGGGAAGGTCACCCCGTCCAGCTCGAAATCGCCCATTTCCTGCACCTGGCCATCGCGCATCGGCACGTGGGCGATGATGGTCTTGCCGATGTTGGCCTGCCAGATACGCACGGTGCACAGCCCATCGCGCGGCACCCGTGCCGGGTCGATGAAACCATTGCTGATGGCGAAGGGACCGACCGCCGTGCTCAGGTTGCCGCAGTTGCCGCTCCAGTCCACGAAGGCGGTATCGATCGACACCTGGCCGTACAGGTAATCGACATCGTGGTCCGGTACCGAGGCCGCCGAAATGATCACGCACTTGCTGGTGCTGGAGGTCGCCCCGCCCATGCCGTCGGTGTGCTTGGCATACGGATCGGGCGAGCCGATCACCCGCATCAGCAGCGCATCGCGCGCCGGACCGGGAACCTGCGCGGCGAGCGGAAGATCCTGCAGGCGGAAGAACACACCCTTGCTGGTACCACCACGCAGGTAGGTGGCAGGAATGCGGAGCTGTGGAAGAAAGGTCATGGGGTCAATCCAGCAGGAAGAGGGTCGGCGAGGTCGTCATGCACCCTGCGATGCCTCCAGGAAGTCCTGCGCGAAGCGCTGCAGCACGCCGCCGGCCTCGTAGATGGACACCTCTTCGGCGGTATCCAGGCGGCAGGTCACCGGCACCTTCAGCTGGCTGCCGTCGCGGCGGTGGATGACCAGGGTCAGCTCCGCACGCGGCAGCCGCGCACCGGTCACGTCGAAGGTTTCAGTGCCGTCGATGCCCAGCGTCAGGCGGGTCACGCCCGGCTTGAACTCCAGCGGCAGCACGCCCATGCCGATCAGGTTGGTGCGATGGATGCGTTCGAAGCCTTCGGCCGCGATCGCTTCCACGCCTGCCAGGCGCACGCCCTTGGCCGCCCAGTCACGCGAACTGCCCTGCCCGTAGTCGGCACCGGCGATGATGATCAGCGGCTGCCGACGCAGCATGTAGGTTTCGATCGCCTCCCACATGCGCATCACCTGGCCTTCCGGCTCAACGCGGGCCAGCGAGCCCTGCTTCACCGCCCCGTCGACCACGGCCATTTCGTTGATCAGCTTGGGGTTGGCGAACGTGGCACGCTGCGCGGTGAGGTGGTCACCCCGGTGCGTCGCGTAGGAATTGAAGTCCTCTTCCGGCAGGCCCATCTTCGCCAGGTACTCACCGGCGGCGCTGCTGGCCAGGATCGCGTTGGACGGCGACAGATGGTCGGTGGTGATGTTGTCGCCCAGCACGGCCAGCGGACGCATGCCGCTGAGGTTGCGGGCACCGGCCAGCGCGCCCTCCCAGTACGGCGGGCGGCGGATGTAGGTGCTCTGCGGACGCCATGTGTACAACGGACTGATCGGCGCGCCGTGCTCCACCTTGAAGGTGAACATCGGGTCGTAGACCTTGCGGAACTGTTCGGGCTTCACGCTGGCCCTGACCACCGCATCGATCTCTTCGTCGCTCGGCCACAGGTCCTTCAGAGTGATCGGGTTGCCCTGCGCATCGACGCCCAGCGCATCCTTTTCGATATCGAAACGCACGGTGCCGGCGATCGCATAGGCCACCACCAGCGCCGGCGATGCCAGGAACGCCTGCTTGGCGTAGGGATGGATGCGGCCATCGAAGTTGCGGTTGCCCGACAGCACCGCCGTGGCGTACAGGTCACGGTCGATGATCTCCTGTTGGATCACCGGGTCCAGCGCGCCGCTCATGCCATTGCAGGTGGTGCAGGCGAAGCCGACGATGCCAAAACCCAACTGCTCCAGTTCACCGAGCAGGCCGGCCTCTTCCAGGTACAGCTGCACCGCCTTGGAGCCCGGTGCCAGCGAACTCTTCACCCACGGCTTGCGGGCAAGCCCGGCGCGGTTGGCATTGCGTGCCAGCAGCGCCGCACCGATCACGTTGCGCGGGTTGCTGGTATTGGTGCAACTGGTGATGGCGGCGATGATCACCGCGCCATCCGGCATCAGCCCACCGGCCTGCTCGACCTTGCCGGAGGCCAGCTTGGCTTCATCGGCAATGCCGCGCGCGGCCAGTTCACTGGTGGCCACGCGCTTGTGCGGGTTGGACGGGCCGGCCATGTTGCGCACCACGCTGGACAGGTCGAACTGCAGCACGCGCTCGTACTGCACCTGGGCCAGGTCATCGGCCCACAGACCGGCGGCCTTGGCATAGGTTTCCACCAGCTGCACCTGCGCTTCCTCGCGGCCGGTCAGGCGCAGGTAGTCCAGGGTCTGCTGGTCGATGGAGAACATCGCTGCGGTGGCGCCGAACTCCGGCGTCATGTTGGAAATCGTGGCGCGGTCGCCGATGCTCAGCGCGCTGGCACCGGCGCCGAAGAACTCGATCCACGCGCCGACCACCCGCGCCGCGCGCAGGAACTCGGTCAGCGCCAGCACGATGTCGGTGCAGGTGATGCCAGGCTGCGGGCGGCCGGTAAGCTCCACGCCGATGATGTCGGGCAGGCGCATCCACGAGGCGCGACCGAGCATCACGCTCTCTGCTTCCAGGCCACCGACGCCGATGGCGATTACCCCCAGCGCGTCCACATGCGGGGTGTGGCTGTCGGTACCCACGCAGGTATCCGGGAAGGCCACGCCATCGCGCACCTGCACCACCGGCGACATCTTCTCCAGGTTGATCTGGTGCATGATCCCGTTGCCCGGCGGAATCACGTCCACGTTCTTGAACGCCTTGCGGGTCCAGTTGATGAAGTGGAACCGATCTTCGTTGCGACGGTCTTCAACGGCGCGGTTGCGCTCGAAGGCAGCCTTGTCGAAGCCGGGATGTTCCACCGCCAGTGAATGGTCGACGATCAGCTGGGTCGGCACCACCGGGTTGATCTGCGCCGGGTCACCGCCGGCATCGGCGATGGCATCGCGCAAGCCGGCCAGGTCCACCAGCGCGGTCTGGCCAAGGATGTCATGGCAGACCACGCGGGCCGGAAACCAGGGGAAATCAAGGTCCTGGCGGCGCTCGATCAGCTGCCGCAGCGAGGCTTCCAGGGTCGCAGGGTCACAGCGGCGCACCAGGTTTTCCGCCAGCACGCGCGAGGTGTACGGCAGCGTGGCGTAGGCGCCGGGCTGGATCGCATCGACCGCCTCGCGGGTATCGAAATAGTCCAGCGTAGTGCCGGGGAGGTTCTTGCGGTACGACTGGTTCATCAGGGGGCTGGTCATGGCTGGCTCTTGGACTATGGCGGGCCGGGCGTCGCCTCACCGGCAGGGACGGCGTTGCGAGGCCACAACGGAACCGGGACGGCATCGCCGTCCCGCTCCGCACAGCACCCTCCACGAGGGTGCCGGGTCATGCATCAGGCGCGCTTGTCGATCGGCACGAACGCCTGGTCTTCCGGACCGGTGTAATTGGCACTGGGGCGGATGATCTTGCCATCGATACGCTGCTCGATGATGTGCGCGCTCCAGCCGGAGGTGCGCGCGATGACGAACAACGGGGTGAACATCGCCGTCGGCACGCCCATCATGTGGTAGCTCACCGCGCTGAACCAATCCAGGTTCGGGAACATCTTCTTGATGTCCCACATCACCGTTTCCAGGCGCTCGGCGATGTCGTACATCTTCATGCTCGACTGCTCTTCGGACAGTTCGCGGGCCACGTCCTTGATCACCTTGTTGCGCGGGTCGGACACGGTATACACCGGGTGGCCGAAGCCGATCACCACTTCCTTGCGCTCCACGCGCGCCTTGATGTCCGCCTCGGCTTCATCCGGGCTGTCATAGCGCTTCTGGACCTCGAAGGCCACTTCGTTGGCGCCGCCGTGCTTGGGACCGCGCAGGGCGCCGATGCCGCCGGCAATGGCGCTGAACATGTCGCTGCCGGTGCCGGCGATCACCCGGCAGGCGAAGGTCGAGGCATTGAACTCGTGTTCGGCATACAGGATCAGCGAGGTGTGCATCGCCTTGACCCACGAATCCTGCGGCTTTTCGCCGTGCAGCAGGTGCAGGAAGTGGCCGCCGATGGAGTCATCGTCGGTTTCCACGTCGATGGCGCGGCCGTTGTGGCTCCAGTGGTACCAGTACAGCAGCATCGACCCCAGGCAGGCCATCAGCTTGTCGGCGATGTCACGTGCGCCGGGATGGTTGTGATCGTCCTTTTCCGGCGAAACACAGCCCAGCACGGACACGCCGGTGCGCATCACGTCCATCGGGTGCGCCGACGGCGGCAGCTCTTCCAGCGCAGCCTTGACCGCTGCCGGGATGCCGCGCAGCGACTTCAGCTTGGCCTTGTAGGACACCAGCTCGGCGCGGGTGGGCAGCTTGCCGTGCACCAGCAGGTGGGCGATTTCCTCGAACTCGCTGGTGGTGGCCAGGTCCAGGATGTCGTAGCCACGGTAATGCAGGTCATTGCCACTGCGGCCGACGGTGCACAGCGCGGTGTTGCCGGCAGCAGTGCCGGACAGGGCGACGGACTTCTTCGGCTTGAAGGTCGGGGTGGCGGTCGTATCGTTCATGGTTTTCCTCCCGGAAATCGTGGCAGCAGGTTACTTCCTGGCGGCAAACAGCGCATCGAGCTGCTGCTCGAAGGCGTGGTAGCCAATGCGGTCGTAGAGTTCGTTGCGGGTCTGCATGGCGTCCACCACGTTGCGCTGGTGGCCGTCGCGGCGCACCGCTTCATACACGCTTTCGGCCGCCTTGTTGGCTGCGCGGAAGGCCGACAGCGGGAACAGCTGGATGGCCACGCCGGCCGAGGCCAGCTCGTCACGGCTGAACAACGGGGTGGCGCCGAATTCGGTGATGTTGGCCAGCACCGGAACCTTCACCGCATCGACGAAGCGACGGTAAGTGTCCAGGTCGTAGGCGGCTTCGGCGAAGATGCCGTCGGCGCCGGCCTCCACGCAGGCGATGGCGCGCTCGATGGCCGCATCCACGCCGTCGACCTGGATGGCATCGGTGCGCGCGATCAGGAAGAAGTCCGGATCGGTCCTGGCATCGGCAGCGGCCTTGACCCGGTCCACCATCTCGCCCTGCGGGACGATCTCCTTGCCCGGGCGGTGGCCGCAGCGCTTGGCACCGACCTGGTCTTCGATATGGCAGGCGCCGGCGCCTGCCTTGATCAGCGACCTCACCGTGCGCGCGATGTTGAAGGCGCTCGGCCCGAAGCCGGTATCGATGTCCACCATCAGCGGCAGGTCGCACACATCGGTGATGCGGCGCACGTCGATCAGCACGTCTTCCAGGGTGTTGATACCCAGGTCCGGCAGGCCCAGCGAACCGGCCGCGACACCACCGCCGGACAGGTAGATGGCGCGGTAACCGGCGCGCTTGGCCAGCAGGGCATGGTTGGCGTTGATCGCACCGATCACCTGCAGCGGTGATTCAGCAGCCAGGGCCTGGCGGAAGCGGGCGCCGGCGGAAGCAAGGGAAGCAGTCATGCAGCAATCCTGTCAGGGGTCACCCCAACAGAGCGCAAAGAGCGTGCCAACACACAAGTGGTTGATTCACTTGAGTTCTGCACGCGGAACCTTGAAACATATGAAACATTGAAACCGATGTATCATGAAACGCCCCTGCCAACCGCGACGCCCTGTGTACCTGCCCCGCCATCCCGACAGCCCCGGCGATACCGATCCCATCCAGCCGGTGATCTGGACAGTGAGCGTGTCCCGGTTGACCGGGCTGCTGGGCGATGTCATACCTGAGTTCGACCGCCGCGCCCGCATCGAGCAGATCAACCTCGGCTTCGAGGATGCCGTGGCGGTGATCAACCAGCGGCTGCGACAGGAACCCTGCGATGTGGTGATTGCCGGCGGTTCCAATGCCGCCTGGCTGCGCAGCCGGCTGGACGTGCCGCTGGTGCCGATCCAGGCCAACGGCTTCGACCTGATGGAAGCGCTGGCACGCGCACGCCGCATCGCCCCGCGCATCGGCCTGGTCACCCATGCCAGCGACGTGCCGACCTTCGGCAGCTTCCAGGACAGCTTCGGCCTGCAGATCGAGCACCGCCGTTTCGTCACCCGCGAAGACGCGCGCGACTGCATCGCCGACCTGCGCGCCAACGGCATCGAAGTGATCGTCGGCACCGGCATGGCCATCGACCACGCCGAAGCAGCCGGGCTGCAGGGCGTGCTGCTGTACTCGGCCGATTCGGTCCGCCAGGCCTTCGAACATGCGCTGGAGCTGACCCACACCCTGGCGCGTTCGGGCAGCCGCCGCATGCCCGCGCGGCAACGCCGCGGCAGCCGCGCCGGCCAGGGCACCGCGCTGCTCGGCGAGAGCAGCGTGATGGCCGAGGTCCGCCAGCACATCGCGCTGTACGCCCCGCATGACAGCACCGTGCTGGTCAGCGGCGAAACCGGCACCGGCAAGGAACTGGTGGCTCGCCAGCTTCACGCTGAAAGTGGTCGACGCGGCCGCTTCGTCGCGCTGAACTGCGGCGCGATCAGTGAATCGCTGCTGGAATCGGAACTGTTCGGTTACAGCGATGGCGCGTTCACCGGCGCCCGCCGCGGCGGCCGCGTCGGGCTGGTCGAAGCATCCGACGGCGGCACGCTGTTCCTGGATGAAATCGGCGAGCTGCCGTTGCCGCTGCAGACCCGCCTGCTGCGCGTGCTGGAAGAACGCGAAGTGCTGCGCGTGGGCGCCACCGAGCCCACACCGGTCAACCTGCGCGTGGTCGCCGCCACCCTGCAGTCGCTGGAGCAGCGCGTGCAGGCCGGGCAGTTCCGCCGCGATCTCTACTACCGGCTGGCGACGTTGCGCATCGTGTTGCCACCGCTTCGCGCGCGACGCGGCGACGTCGCCCTGCTGGTGCAACACTTCTTCCAGCAACTGCGTGGCATCGACGCCCCGCTGGACGATGACGCGATGGCGCTGTTGAGCGCAGCGCAGTGGCCCGGCAACGTGCGCGAACTGCGCAACCTGGTCGACCGCCTGCGCATCCATTGGCAGCCTGCCGAAGGCAGCATCGGTGCGTCCCGGTTGCTGTCACTGGCACCGGAACTGGCGCACGACGCGGCCTCCTCGCCTGTACTGCAGCCCCCTGCGGGACGCCCGTCCAGCGCGCAGCTGCAGCAGCTGCTGGCGGCCCACCGCAACGATCGCGAGGGCATGGCGCAGGCGCTGGGAATATCGCGCACCACGCTGTGGCGCTGGCTGCGCGCAGCCGGGCTGGGGTGAGGCGCTGCGAGGGCTGCCGACCAGCGGCCGTCACCGACCACGTCCTACCCCCGCGCAGCCCAGCGCGCATCGAGTGCGAAACGTCCGCTTCCGGCCAGCGCCAGCCACAGCAGCAGCACTGCCAAGGGCACCTCGGTCAGATAGAAGAACCAGCTCAGCCAATCCAGCACGCCCAGTCCTGCGGGAATGCGTGCGATGCCATCGGTGAGCGCGGCCACCACGCAGATGGCCGCCAGCACCACGGCTGACGGACGACTGAGCAGGCCGAGCACCAGCAGGGCCCCTGCCACCCATTCGATCACGCCCAGCACCGGGGCGCTCAGCCCCGGCCACGGAATGCCCGCATCGTGCAGCGTCGCCAGCATGCGGTCGCGGCCAGGCACGGTGAACAGCTTGTTCCAGCCAGACACGCTGAACATCACGCCTGCGACCACACGGCCGGCCAGCATCACCCACGCCTCCGGCCCGACACGCAACGGGGCAACGGACCACAACCGGCGCACAAGCTCCATCCCGACTCTCCTTTCCTGCAAAAGAAAGCGAGGCTGCGACGGCCCACCCTGCCGGCACATGAAGCGGCCATCAGCCGGGGCCTGCGGCAACGCACAGCGACATGCAGATCACGTCATGGCACGCACGCCGCGTGCCTCAGGGGTACAGCAGGCGCTTGCTCCAGCTGCCGTCGGCAGCCTTCTCGTAGCACCAGCGCTCGTGCAGGCGGAACTGCGCGCCGTACCAGAACTCGATGCGGTCCGGCACCACCCGCAGCCCGCTCCAGCCCGCCGGGCGCGGTACGTCCTGGCCGTCGAAACGCGCCTCCACCGCGGCGACCCGCGCATCGAATTCCTCGCGCGAATCCAGCGTACGGGACTGGATCGACGCCCACGCGCCGATCTGGCTCAACCGCGGGCGCGATGCAAAGTACGCATCGGCCTCGGCATCGCCGACCTGCTCCACCGCCCCTTCGATGCGCACCTGGATGCCAGCCTCGCGCAGGCTGCGCCACAGGAACAGCAGCGCCGCCTGCGGATTGGCCTGCAGCTCACGCCCCTTGTGGCTGTCCAGGTGGGTATAGAACACGAAGCCACGTGCATCGAAGGCCTTCAGCAATACGGTGCGCGCGGAGGGGCGCCCGGAGGTATCGGCGGTCGCCACGGTCATCGCGTTGGGCTCGATCTCGCTGCCCTGCCGGGCCTCGTCGAACAGCGCCGAGAAGGTGGACAACGCTTCGGTGTAGAGATCGCTCATGACACGTCATTCCTGAAGGGATTGGGCTATTGTGGCGGCATGAAGGCGACTGCGTACACGAACACGACGAAAGGATTCCCGGACACGTTGGCAGAACAGGCGCTCGATGACGCGCTGGCCAGCGGCGCGCAGGTGCCGGTATTGGCGATCAGCGGCCTGCAGGGCAGCGGGAAATCAACCCTGGCCGCGCAGGTCGTGGAGCGTGCGCAGACACGTGGCCTGCGCGCTGCGACGCTTTCGGTGGACGATGTCTACCTCACCCGCGGCCAGCGCCAGCGCCTGGCGCGCGACGTGCATCCCCTGCTGGTCACCCGTGGTCCGCCCGGCACGCATGACCTGCCGCTGGCGCACGCGGTGCTTGATGCAGTGATCGCGCGCGCTCCCACCGCATTGCCACGCTTCGACAAACTGGCCGATGAACGGCTGCCCCCCACACAGTGGCAGGCCCTCGATAAACCGCTGGATCTGCTGGTGTTCGAAGGCTGGTTCCTGGGTACCCCGGCGCAGCCGGCCGAGGCACTGCAGGAACCGCTCAACGCGCTGGAACGCGAAGCCGACCCCGACGGTCGCTGGCGGCGCTGGTGCAATCAGGCACTGGCCGATCACTACGCGCCACTGTGGCAGCGCTGTGACCGGCTGTGGTTCCTGCAGCCGCCGGATTTCACGGTGGTGCCGCGCTGGCGCTGGCAGCAGGAACAACACCTGCAGGCCGCCCAGCCCGGACGCAGCGGCATGACCCGCCCGCAGCTGGAGCGCTTCGTCCAGTACTACGAACGGGTCAGCCGGCAGGCACTTCGCACCCTGCCAGCCTTGGCCGACCGGGTGGTCGCGCTGGACGCCGAGCGCTGCATCATCGAGGCCCGCTGAGTTGCGACCGCCCCGGCCCTGAGCCTTCATTCCACCAGGAAGGTGACCTTCAGGCTGACCCGCCACTCGGTGATTTCACCGTTGCCGCTGGTTACCACCTTGGTCTCGTTGATCCAGGCGCCCTGGATGTTCTTCACGCTCTCGGCAACCTTTTTCAGGCCGCTGCGTACCGCATCTTCGACACTGGTCTTGGACGAGGCATTGATTTCGATAACCTTGGCGACCGACATGGTGCTGCTCCGGGTGGCGCGCGGGAGAGTCCGCGCCGGCCAAGGCTGGGCCGTGGAGGCGTAAAGGAATGTCACGGAGGTGTTAGCATCACAAGGCATGAATCCAGCACCGAACCTGATCCTGATCGGCCCCATGGGGGCCGGCAAAACCTGCATCGGCCGTCGCCTCGCCGAGCGGTTCACGCTGGACTTCATCGACCTGGACCAGGTCATCGTCGACAACGCCGGGGCCAGCATTCCCACCCTGTTCGAACTGGCCGGCGAAGCCGGCTTCCGCCAGCACGAACGCCGGGCCCTGCAGCAGGTGCTGGCCGGCCATGGCCAGCTGGTGTCCACCGGCGGCGGCGCGGTGCTGGATGCGGGCAACCGGGAGGCGATCGCCGCGCATGGCTACGTGGTCTACCTGCGGGTCAGCGTGGCCGCCCAGCTGGAACGCCTGGCACGTGACAAAGGCCGCCCGCTGCTGCAGCGGCCGGACCGCGAACAGGTGCTGCAGGACCTGGCCTACCATCGCGATCCGCTCTATCGGCAGCTGGCCGACCTCACCCTGGACACCGACCTCTACACCGCTGCCGAAGCCACTTCCCATCTGGTGGTGAAGCTGGCCGCGCACTGGCAGCGACAGGACCTCATCGCATGACCGACATCCCCCACCTGCACGTCGCCGTCGGCGGCGAGCATCCCTATTCCATCACCATCGGCCCCGGCCAGCTGGCCGATGGACCTGCGCTGGCCCGCCATGTGCGCGGCCGCCACGTTCTGCTTGTCAGCGACAGCGAGGTCGCCCCGCTGTACCTGGCCGGCGTACGCAGCGCACTGCTGCAGGCGCGACCGGACCTGAGCATCGGCGAACACGTTCTGCCGGCAGGCGAGGCTTCCAAGAACCTTGCCGAATTCGGACGTGTTATCGAAGCACTGGCCGCCCTGGGCGCCACCCGCGATGCCTGCGTGTTTGCGCTGGGGGGCGGCGTGGTCGGCGACCTGTCCGGCTTCGCGGCTGCCTGCTGGATGCGCGGCGTGGACTGCGTCCAGCTTCCCACCACGCTGCTGGCGATGGTCGATTCGTCGGTGGGCGGCAAGACCGCCGTGGACCTGCCCGCAGGCAAGAACCTGGTGGGCGCTTTCCATCCACCGCGCGCGGTGGTTGCCGATACGGACGTGCTGGCCACGCTGCCGGCGCGCGAGCTGCGCGCAGGGCTGGCCGAGGTGGTCAAGTACGGGGCACTCGGCGATCCGGTGTTCTTCGACTGGCTGCAGCAGCACGCCCAGGGCCTTGTCGCCGGCGACAGCAGCCTGCTTGCCGAAGCCATTGCGCGCAGCTGCGCGCACAAGGCGGCGATCGTCGAACGCGACCCGCGGGAAAAAGGCGAGCGCGCCCTGCTCAACCTCGGCCACACCTTCGGCCATGCGATCGAGACCGAGCAGGGCTACGCCGCCCCGGGCCGCGATGCGCTCAACCATGGCGAAGCGGTCGCGGTCGGCATGGTGCTGGCGGCGCGGCTTTCCACCGCACTGGGGCGGGCACCGGCGGCCGACGCGGATCGACTCGTCGGCGTACTGCAGTCGCTGCAATTGCCCGTGCAGCTGCCGGCGGGCCTGGCGCCGGCCTCGCTGCTGGAGCGCATGCGGCTGGACAAGAAGAACGTGGCCGGACGCCTGCGCCTGGTGTTGTGGCGCGGCATCGGACAGGCCGAAGTGGTGGCCGATGTACCGGACCAGGACGTGCTGGACGTGCTGGCCAGCGGTTGAGCGGACGCAGCTGTACGCCGGGGAACCCGCCGGTGCGCACCGCCGCCAGCGTGAGCCGCCGGGCGTGGCCCGGCGCTACACTTGCGCCATGCATGCCTTCCTGCAACAACCCGCGATCGGCTCCGAGGCGCCCCGCTTCCTGCGCCTGACCCTGCTGCCCGACCTGTTCGGCGGCTGGGAACTGCTGCGCGAATCAGGCCGCATCGGCAGTCGCTCGCAGCTTCGACGCGAGCTGTACCTGGAAGAGGCCGAGGCCCGCGCGGCCTTCGACAAAGCGCGCGATGCAGAGCTGCATCGAGGCTATGCAGTCCTCCACTGCAGCGCCTGATCGCCCCATCCCGGAACAGCGCCCCACGCCCCACCCGCACAAGGAACACCCTTACGTGACCAGTCCCCTCCGCAATGATCGCCTGCTGCGCGCCCTGCGCCGTGAACCGGTGGACCACACCCCCGTCTGGCTGATGCGCCAGGCCGGCCGCTACCTGCCGGAGTACCGCGCCACGCGCGCCAAGGCCGGCAGCTTCCTGGCCATGGCGAAGAATCCGGAGATCGCCTGCGAAGTCACCCTGCAGCCACTGCGCCGCTTCCCGCTGGACGCGGCGATCCTGTTCTCCGACATCCTGACCATCCCCGATGCGATGGGCCTGGAGCTGTACTTCGTCGAGGGCGAGGGTCCCAAGTTCCGGCATCCGGTCCGCGATACCGCCGCCATCGCCCGACTGGCGGTGCCGGACATGGAGCAGGAACTGCGCTATGTCATGGACGCGGTGCGGGTGATCCGGCGCGAACTGGATGGCCAGGTGCCGCTGATCGGTTTTTCCGGCAGCCCGTGGACGCTGGCCTGCTACATGGTGGAAGGCGGCGGCAGCAAGGATTTCGCGCGCATCAAGGCGATGGCGCTGAACCACCCGCAGGAACTGCATCGGCTGCTGGAGGTGGTCACCGATGCGGTGATCGCCTACCTTGGCGCCCAGCGCGCGGCCGGCGCGCAGGCGCTGCAGGTCTTCGACACCTGGGGCGGCGTGCTGTCCCCGGCGATGTACCGGGAGTTCTCGCTGCGCTACCTGCAGCGGATCTCCGCCGAACTCGAACGCGGCCAGGGCAGCGAGCGCACGCCGCTTATCCTGTTCGGCAAGGGGACGGGGCTGCACCTTGAAGCGCTGTCGCACACCGGCGCCGATGCGCTCGGCCTGGACTGGACGCTGGACCTGGACGAGGCCGTGCGCCGTACCGGCGGACGGGTCGCGCTGCAGGGCAACCTGGACCCGACCACCCTGTATGCCAGCCCCGAAGCGATCACCACGGCGGCAGGACGCGTGCTGGATACCTATGCGGCCGGCAATGGCGGGTCGCGCGAAGGCCACGTGTTCAACCTCGGCCATGGCATGTCGCCGGACATGGATCCGGCCAGCGTGCAGGTGCTGGTGGATGCCGTGCACCGGCTCAGCGCGCGCTGACGCTTTTCCCGACGTGGCGGCAAGGCGTGCGTTGATCGCGCCATGACCGCCCTTCGGCGATGATGGCGCCTCCCGATCGCGCGGATCCCGGCCCGATGACAGCAAGCTACGCCTCCATCCGTCCCCTGCTGTGGCTGGTGTCGCTGGCGATCTTCATGCAGATGCTGGACTCCACCATCGTCAACACGGCACTGCCAGCGATGGCGCGCAGCCTGGGCGAAAGCCCCCTGCAGATGCAGTCGGTGGTGTTCAGCTACGCGCTTGCGGTGGCCACCTTCATTCCCGCATCGGGCTGGATAGCCGACCGCTTCGGCACTCGCCGCACGTTCCTGGTCGCGATCATTCTGTTCACCCTCGGGTCGTTGGCCTGCGCCCTGGCGCAGAGCCTGCACCAGCTGGTCGCCGCACGCGTGCTGCAGGGCATCGGCGGGGCCATGCTCCTGCCGGTCGGTCGGCTGGCGGTGATGCGTTCGGTGCCGCGGGAAGATTTCCTGCGCGCGATGAGCTTCATCGCGATCCCGGCGCTGATCGGTCCGCTGATCGGCCCCACGCTGGGCGGCTGGCTGGTCGAAGTCGCCTCCTGGCACTGGGTATTCCTGATCAACCTGCCGATCGGGGTGATCGGTTATTTCGTGGCCATGAAGGTCATGCCCGACCACTACGCCGCCCATCGCAGCCGCTTCGACCTGCGCGGTTACGTGATGCTGGCCTTCGGCATGGTGGTGCTGTCGCTGGCCCTGGATGGCATCTCCGGGATGGGTACCCCGCATGCGCTGGTGATGCTGATGACGGTGGCCGGCCTGGCCGCGCTGGTCGGCTACTGGCTGCACGCAGCCAACTCCACCGCGCCGCTGTTCTCGCTCGCCCTGTTCCGCGTGCCCAGCTACCGCATCGGCATTCTCGGCAATCTGTTCTCGCGCATCGGCAGCAGCGCCATGCCGCTGCTGATTCCGCTGCTGCTGCAGGTCGGCATGGGCATGAGCCCGATGAATGCCGGCCTGATGATGATCCCGGTCGCAGCGGCCGGCATGGTCGCCAAGCGGCTGGCGGTCAAGCTGGTGGAGCGCTTCGGTTATCGTCGGGTGCTGATGACCAACACCGTCCTGGTAGGCTTCGCGATGGCCAGCTTCGCGCTGATGTCGCCGGAACAGCCGCTGGGCTGGCGACTGCTGCAGCTGGCACTGTTCGGCGCGGTCAATTCGCTGCAGTTCACGGTCATGAACACCGTGACCCTGCGCGACCTGGACGTGGGCTTTGCCAGCGCGGGCAACAGCCTGCTGTCGATGGTGATGATGCTGGCGGCCGGCTTCGGCGCTGCTGCCGCCGGCAGCCTGCTGGCGGCCTTCGCGCCACTGGAGTCACATGGCGCCACCGCAGCCCTGCACGCCACGTTCCTGTGCGTGGGCGCGATCACACTGACCTCCACGCTGATCTTCTGGCAGCTGCCCGATACCGGTCCGGAGCCGAAGCAGATCGAGGAAGTGGCCGAATAGGTCTGCAGGCGGGCGATATGGCGGTGCTGACCAGGGTCGGCACGAGGGATCGCACTACGCCGACATCGCCCGTGCGATGGCTTCGGCCAGCAGATCCCCGGTCACCGGCTTGCGCAGGAAGCCCTGCATGTCCGCAGCGGCGACGCGCTCGGCCAGATCGCCATCGGTGCGCGCTGTCACCGCCAACAACGGCAGCGCGTGCCCCTGGTTGCGCAGGTGCAGTGCCAGGTCGAAGCCGCTCAGCCCAGGCAGGTCGAGGTCGAGCAGGCCGATGTCGAAGCGCTCACCGGCCATCTCGCGCAGCGCCGCCAGGGCGTGCTCGGCATGCACCACCTCGTGCCCGCGCGCGCGCAGCAGCCCACCGACCACCTCGGCAACGGTCGGATCGTCCTCCACCAGCAGGATGCGCAGCGGAAGCGCCGGTGTCCGTCGCCCGTCCGCGGCCGGCGCATCGGCAGCCTCAAGCGGGTGCAGCGGCAGCGGCAGCTCGACGCGGAAACGCGTGCCGCGTCCCAGCTGGCTTTCCACGATGATGTCACCGCCCATCGCCAGCGCCAGCTCACGGCTGATCGCCAAGCCCAGCCCACTCCCGCCGTACTGGGCCGCGGTACGTGCGCCGTCGGCCTGTTCAAAGCGCCGGAACAGGCGCTTCTGCAGCTCGTGGCTGATGCCGGGGCCGGTGTCGGTGACCTCGAAGCAGAGGCCGCATGCGTGGTCGCCAGCGCGCGCCAGCAGGGTGATCGAACCGCGCTGGGTGAACTTCACTGCATTGCCGAGCAGGTTCAACAGGATCTGCCTCACCCGCAGCGGATCACCCTCTGCGGCCAGACCCGGGGCCAGCTCGTTGTACAAGGTGAACTGCACCGCCTTCTGACGCGCCAGCGGCGCGGTAAGTGCCTGCACCTCGGCAAGCAGCGCGTGCAGATCGATACTCTGCGCCTGCAGCTCCAGGCGACCGGACTCGATCCGCGCCAGGTCCAGCGCATCGTTGACCAGCAGCAACAGGTGCTCGCCGGCGCTGCGGATCGATTCGGCCTGGCTGCGCTGGCGGGTGTCCAGTGGCGATGACAGCAGCAGTTCGGTCATGCCCAGGACACCGGTCATCGGCGTGCGCACCTCGTGTCCCAGATTGGCCAGGAAGCGGGTCTTGGCCGCTGATGCCTGCTCGGCCACTTCCTGCTTGTGCACGGCCATCTGGTAATCGTGGCGCCGATGCAGGCGCCGCCGATACAACCACGCGAAGCCGCTCAGCAGCAACAGCGACGCTGCGGCCAGCACCAGCACCCCGGTGACGCTTCGCCACCAGGGTGGCAGCACCTGGAACTCGAGCGTCTGGATCCGCGACCAGACGTGGTCGGCAGAACGCGCCTGCACTTCCAGTGCGTAGCGGCCCGGCGGCAGCGCCGAGAACACCCGCTCTCCGCCCGCCCCGCCATCCACCCAATCCGGGTCGTAGCCAGCCAGCCGGAAGCGATAGACATTCGATGCCGCATCACTGAAGGAAAGCAGTCGCGCCACGATGTGCAGGTCACGGTCGCCATCTTCGATGGTCACCGCGGCAGCGTGGGTCAGGTCGACCACCTTGTCACCGCGGCTTACCTCGACCCGTTCGATCACCAGCGGCGCCTGCCGCGTTGGCGGCCCCACCTTGAGCGGATCAAACACCACCAGCCCGGCCGGCGTGCCGGCCAGCAGGTGTCCACCGGTGGCGGAGACCAGCGTGTTTTCGCGGAATTCCTGGCTTGGCAGGCCGTCGTGCACGCCGTAAAGGCGCACGCTCGGCGTGCGCGGATCCACCCGCAGCATGCCGCGCGGGCTGCTGGCCCAGACGATACCGCCGGCGTCGACCGCCAGTCCGTTGGCCGCCAGCGCCGGATAGCCCTGCACCGCGCCGATCGCCCGGTGGCGCTGCAGCGCATTGCCGTTCCACCGATGCTGGACCAGGCGACCATCCTGGGAGAGCCAGACCTGGTCGTCGGCCGCCAGCACCATGGCGTGCACCGCACCCGATGGACCACCATCGACCTGGACGAAACGCGCACCCAGCGCATCCCACTCCTGCACGCCGGCACTGCTGGTCAGCCACGGTCGGCCGCGAGGCCCGCATTCCAGGCTGGTGGCAAGCTGTCCGGACTGCAGGCCCCCCTGCCCGAGCGGTACGTCGTGCAGCAGGTGTCCGTCCAGGTCGCGCGCCTGCACACCGGCAGGCGACATCGTCCAGACCTGGTCAGCGCACACCGCGATGTCCTGGACGTTGCCCTCCATCACCGCATCCTTGCCCGCGTCCCTGCCCCAGCGCAGCACCCGGCGGCTGGCCGGGTCATAGCGCTGCAGGGCGTCCATCGAGCCGATCCAGACCCGCCCGCGCGCGTCCTCGGCCACCGACATCAACCAGTGGTTGCCGTTGACCCAGGTCAGGTGCTGCTGCACTTTCCCGGTCAGCGGGTCCAGCTTGTCCAGCGCGCCATGGCCCCCAACCGTCCACACGCCCCCATCGCGCGAGGCGGCCGTGCCCAGCACGAAGGCGTTGCGCAGCGATGACGGCTCGTCTTCCAGCCGTGCCAGTACCGAAAACTGCCACCAGCGCGGCAGCAGGTGCCACAAGCCGGCATTGGTGCTGGCCAGCCAGATGCCGCCTTCGCGGTCCTGGAATGCGCCAGTCCAGTTCGGGCGCACCCGGCCGCGCGCCAGTGCACTGTAGAGCGGCACCTGCTGGTAATGGCCATCAACGCCGCGCCCAAGCCCGGAACGGGTGTCCAGCCAGTAGCCCCCCTGCTCGTCGTGCAGCATCACTCCGAGCACCTGGTCGTTGTCCGGGACCGGCCAGGGCGCGGGTTCGAAACGCCCGTCGGGACGCCGCACGATCACACTGCCGAGCGTGTTGATCCACAGGCTGCCATCGGCGTCCGCAGTCATCCCGTTGATCACTGCATCTGCGGGCAGCGCGTCCGGCATGCGCTCGAAATCGGTACCGGTCCAGCGCGCCAGGCCCCGCTTGGTGCCGACCCACAACGTGCCGTCCGGCAGTGTTGCCAGGAACGGTACGCTGTTGGATGGCAGGCTGCGCGGGTTGCCCGGCTCGGGCAGGAACCGCTGCAGTCTGTCCTGCGCATCAAGGCGGTACAGGCCGCCCTCGTAGGTGCCGAACCAGATCGCCCCATCAGGGGTGGAGGCAACACTCCAGACCGTGTTGCTGGTCAGCAGCGGCTGGCTGGCGCGGTCATAGAAATGCATCTGCTTGCGATCGGCGGACAAGCGCACCAACCCGGCGTTTTCCGTACCGATCCACAACTGGTTGCGCGCATCGGCGAGTACCGTCCAGATCCGGTTGTCGCGCAGGCCATCTTCAGCGCGCCAGATGCGATAGCTGCGGCCATCGAACCGCGCCAGCCCGTCGTTGGTGGCGATCCAGAGGTAGCCCAGGCGGTCTTCGGCCATCCGGTTGACGGTGTTGGAAGGCAGGCCGTCGAATACGGTGAGCTGCCGTGGCGTAGGCGGAACCGGCTGCGCCAACGCACGCGCGGGCGCAAGCAACAGCCAGCCTGACAGCAACAGCGTCATCGCCGTACGCAGACCCATCAACCTTGCCATCTCCGCATTGCCGTCCCTCACCTGCCAGACCGCGCGTTCAACGCAGCGGTGGATGCGACAGCACATCGCCGTCCCGGCATAGTAAACCGAAGCCCGCCTCTTCGCGCAGGGCGCGGCACGCCCCATCCGCTGTCGGCGGTGGCTTCACTGCGAAGGTCGGCGCTGGCGCGCCCGGGCAATCGCTTCGACCAACATGTCCCCGGTCACCGGCTTGCGCAGGAAGCCATCGAATCCCGCCGCCAGCACGTCTGCTTCGGCATAGGCATCCGAACGCGCGGTCACCGCCAGCAGCGGGAACTCATGCGCCAGCGCGCGTAGTTGCCGCGCCAGCGCCAGGCCGTCCAGTGCGGGCAGGTCCAGGTCGAGCAGCCCCACGTCGAAGGCCGCCGTGGAGGCTTCTGCCAATGCGGCCAGCCCATGCAGTACGTGGACCACGCGGTGCCCGCGCGCTGACAGCAGGCCGACGATGACACGGGCCACGGTTGGATCATCTTCCACCAGCAGGATCGCCAGCCCGGGCAGATCAAGCGACAGCAGACCGGTGCCGGACTCCGGGGGATGCGCCTCCATCTGCCACGGCAGCGGCAGTTCCACACGGAAACAGGCACCTTGGCCGGGCCGGCTCTGCACGCCGATGCGGCCGCCCATTGCCACGGCAAGCTCCTGGCAGATCGCCAGGCCCAGCCCGGAGCCGCCGAAGCGCGAGGCGGTGCGCGGTCCGTCGGCCTGTTCGAAGCGCTCGAACAATCGCGCCTGCTGCTCGACACTGATGCCCGGCCCGGTGTCGGTGACCTCGAACACGATTCCTGCCCCGCCATCGGACAGCTGCACCGCCAGGCGCACCTCGCCACGCTCGGTGAATTTGATGGCGTTGCCCAGCAGGTTCATCAGGATCTGCCGTACCCGCATTTCATCGCCGCTGGCCGAGACATGACCGGGCACGTTCACCTGTCGCTGGAAGGCAAGCCCACGCTGCCCTGCCAGCGGCTCCATCAGGCCCTGCACTTCGTCCAGCAGTGCCTCCAGGCCGAACGGGCGGATGTCCAGTTCAAGCCGGCCGGCCTCGATGCGTGCAAGGTCCAGCGCATCGTTGACCAACCGCAACAGGTGCGTGCCGGCCTGGTGGATGGCCCCGGCATAGCCGCGCTGCTGCTCGTCCAGCGGGCTGTCCAGCAACAGCTCGCTCATCCCCAGCACACCGGTCATCGGCGTGCGTACTTCATGGCCCAGCGTGGCCAGGAAATGGCTCTTGGCCTGGGATGCCTGTTCGGCAAGATGCTGTTTGTGCAGCGTCAGCTGCCACTGCTGGCGCCGACGCAGCCGCAGCCGCACGTACCACGCCAGGGCAGCCAACAGCAGCGCGCTGGCCAGCACATACAGCAGCAGCGCCGCGCCACTGCGCCACCACGGTGGAAGCACCTCCATCCGCAGGTCCGGGGCGATGGTCCAGTCGCCGCCGGCGCGGCGCGCCTGCACTTCGATGCGGTAGCTGCCTGCAGGCAGGCGCGACAGCGTGCGCTCGCCGTCGACAGCCGGCACCCAGTTCAAGTCATACCCGTCCACGCGGAAGCGGTAGGCATTGCTCAGCGGGTTGGCGAAGGAGAGCAGGCGTGCGTTGATCTGCAGATCGCGATCATCCGGCCCCAGCACGACCGGGGCATCCAGGGGCAGCTCCTGCCACCCTTCGCCATCGTCGCGGCGCACCCGCAACGCACCGACCACCAACTGCGATGGCGGCAGCCGTGCGTCGGGCTGGTTCGGATCGAAGCCTACCAGGCCGATCTTCGATACGGCCAACACCCTGCCTGCGGCATCCTGCGCAGGCGGGCGACCGTTGAACTCCGCATCGGGCAATCCGTCGCGCTCGGTGTAGATGCGCAGCTGTCGCGCCAGCGGATCCCAACGCATAAGGCCACGCGGACTGGTGGCCCATATCTGTCCGTCGGCCGCGGGCACCAGTCCGCCGATCGACACCGGCGGCACGCCTTCTGCCGCAGCAACCTGCTCGCGCAGGTTCAGGCCCAGGCCGTCCCAGTCGTAGCGTTCGAATGCCCCCTGCCGTGCCAGCCACACACCGGTGGGCGAAACCCAGGCGATATCGAAGATCGGTCCGCGCGAAACGCCCGGCACGGCCAGGAACGCGCTGTCCTGGAAGCGCAGCACGCCCACGTCGCCCACCACCCATGGCTGCCCACGGGGATCGAAGCGGATCTGTTCGATCGGCGCTTCACTGCGTCCAGGCAGATCGCTGGAACGTATTTCCTGCAGGAGTCGCCCGCCCGCGTCGCGGTGCTGCAGGCCATGGTTCATCACTGACAGCCACACCGTTCCATCGGGGGCGGCGCGCATCAGGTCGATGCGCTGGCGCAGGTCCGCGCCGCCGTGGATCAACCAGTCGCGATGGCTGCCGCGGCGCGGGTCGTACACCGTGATGCGCCCTGCGCGCCCCAGCCACAAGGTGCCGTCGGGACGCGGCAGCAGCGACCAGACCGCACCGCTGCCGATGGTCTGGTCACTGACCAGCAGCGACAGCGTGCCCTTTCCATCGAGCCGATACACGCCCGGCGCCGCCCCGATGTAGAAGTCCGTGCCGTCGCTGGCCGCGCTCAGCAGGTACTGGCTGTCCAGCGGCTTGCCGTCCAGCTGATACCAGGTCGAGAAACGTTTCCAGTCCGGCGGCAGGTAAGCCAGTCCCTGGGTCAACAAGGCGATCCAGATGCCGCCCTCGTGGTCCTGCAGCAGATCCACCACGCCGCTGTGCACGGTCAGGAAACCACTGCCACGGTCGCCTTCCAACCGGCGCAGCCGTTGCTCATCGCCGCGCAGCAGCCCATCTGAGCTGCCTACCCAGAAGCCGCCCTGGCGATCATGCAGCACCTTGGAGGAGCGCAGGGTGTCGCCCTGTGACCACTGGGGACGCTGGACCGCATCGTGCGCGTCGATGTGGAACATGCCATCGGACTGCGTGCCAACCCATACGCCGCCGGCCGCATCGCGACTGAGCCGCAGCACCGCAGTGGCGCCCAGGGTCGCCGGCGCGATCCGATCAAAGCCAGTGCCGTTCCAGCGCGCGACACCCCGCTCGGTACCGACCCACAGGCGTCCGCGCCCATCGACCAGGCTGGAAAAGACCGTGTCACCGGGAATGCTGTGCCGATCATGCGGATCATGACGGAACAGCTGCACCTTGCCCGCTTCGTCGCGTCGGCACAGCCCGTAGGCGCTGGTGCCGATCCACAGCGCCTTGTCGTGTTCGGCCAAGGTCCAGAACTGTCCGTCACAGGCCTCGTTGATGTCGTCAAGCGTTTCAAAGGCGTCACGGGCCGGTCCCATGCGGACCAGGCCCACGCCGTTTATGCCCAGCCAGAGGCGGTCCTGGACGTCCACCAGCAGTGTTTCGATCTCATCGCCAGGCAGGCTGCCCTCGGCCTGCGGATCATGCCGCCAGCTGCGCAGCGACACGCCGTCATAACGCGCCAATCCGCCATCGGTCGCAGCCCAGATGTAGCCCTGGCGGTCCTGCGCCAAGGCCGTGACCATCCGCGATGGCAGGCCTTCCGCCGGGCCCAGCCGCCGTAGCCGCGGGGTTTCGGCGGCATCCTGCGCGCCCGCCAGCGCCTGGCAGGGGAACAGCCCTGACAACAGCAGGCCGGCCACTGCCAACAGCCATCCCAGCGCCCGTCCTTGATGCATGTGCTTGGCCATCGCTCCCCCTTGGATGCAGGCGATTGTCACACAGCCTTGACGATGCGTCCGGCGAGCGGGATGCTGGCGGTGGCGTTGCCGACGGGCCTTGGCAGGCAAGGACCATCGGCACCATGATCTGTTGCAGCCATGTGGCTGCTCGCGAAGCCGGTGGCGTGCGTATGATCGTCACGTCCCCCTGCAGGAGCCCACCGCGTGCTGCGACGCCTTACCCTTGCCTTGCTGCTGTCCGCGCTGCCTGCGGTCAGCATGGCGGCCACGCCGACGTACCGGCTCGACCCGGTACATACACGGGTCCTGTTCGCCATCGAACATGCCGGCTTTTCCAATGCGCTGGGCACCGTATCCGGCAGTGAGGGCGAATTGGCGTTCGATCCCGCCGACTGGGCCGCTTCCCGCCTGGACGTGCGTATCCCGATCTCCCACCTGGACCTGGGCGATGCCAAATGGAACCAGTCCGCGCTGGCACGCAACCTGCTCGACGGCGAACGTTTTCCCGAAGCACGCTTCGTATCCACCAGCGTCGAGCAGATCGATGAAACCCATGCCCGCGTCAAAGGAGACCTGACACTTCGTGGGGTTACCCGTGAAGTCGTGCTGGAGGTCAAGCTCAACGCCCTCAAACGGCATCCGTTGCCGCCGTTCCGCCGCACCGCTGGTTTCTCGGCAACGGCCACGCTCAGCCGCCGCGACTTCGGCATCACCGCATGGTCCAGCATGATCGGCGACAGCGTGCAGCTGCGCATCGAAGCGGAGGCCGTTCGCGACCGCAACGCCGGTGATGACGAACCTTCCGCCGCCCCCGTTCCGCCCGAGCCTTCTGACAGGAGCACGCCATGACCCGTCCCAATGCGCAGCGCTGGGGTGGCGTGAGCCAATCCCTGCACTGGCTGATCGCATTGCTGATCCTCACCCTTGGCGTGGTCGGCCTGACCATGGGCGAGCTGCCGAAGACGCCGAAGTATTTCTGGGTCTACACCGCGCACAAATCACTGGGCATCAGTGTGCTGGCGCTGGTGGTGCTGCGCCTGGGCTGGCGCCTGCATGCCGGCGCACCGCCCGCGGTGCCCGGCACTCCAAGCTGGCAGGAACGCGTCGCCAGCGCTACCCATGGGCTGCTGTATGTCCTGATGTTCGCCATTCCGCTGTCCGGCTGGATCTACGACTCGGCAAGCGGGCTGCGTCCGTTCCGCTGGTTCGGCCTGGTCGACGTGCCCAAGCTGGTGGCGCCGGATCCGCAGAAGGTAGCTGTGTCGCACGCCATCCATGAATATGGTTTCTGGCTGCTGATCGCAGTGGTGCTGGCGCATGCCGGTGCCGCGCTCTACCACCACTTTTTCCAACGCGATGCCACCCTGGCGCGCATGCTGCCGCGCGGCTGGCTCGCCTCTTCCCAGAAGGACTGATTCGATGAGCATCAAACTCAGCACCCCATCGGCCGTCGCCGCTGCGCTGGCCGGCCTGCTGGCCGCCTCGCCTGCCTTGGCCGCCGACTACGTGCAGGCGGCCGGAGCGCCGGGTTCCAACCTGGCCTTTGCCACCAAGTACGACGGCGAGGTCTTCGCCGGCACCTTCCCCGGGTTCTCCACCCAGCTCAGTTTCGACCCGGCCAACCCTGCGGCCGGCAAGCTCGAGGTGAACATCCCGCTGGCCGGTGCGAAGAGCGGCAACAGTGACCGCGACTCCACCCTGCAGGGCGCGGACTTCTTCGATGTCGGCAAGTTCGCCACCGCGCGATACTCCGCCAGCGGCTTCCGCGCACTGGGCAGCGACACCTACGCTGCCGATGGCACGCTGGAACTGCGCGGCGTCAGCAAGCCGGTGACCCTGACCTTCACCTGGACCCCCGGCACCCAGCCGGTACTGAAGGGCAAGGCCACCGTCAAGCGCCTGGACTTCGGCGTGGGAGGGGGCGACTGGGCCGACACCAAGAGCATTCCGGACGAAACCGCGATCAGCACCGTGGTGACGTTCAAGGCGAAATGACCAACGCGGTCCGCCAGCGCCGGGCAAGGTCCGGCGCTACGGATCCGGGTGCCTCCATGCCGCCAGTGCAGCGGCGTCGAATGGCCAATCCAGCTCGCGGTCCGCAGCGGCATCACGCAGCACCGGCACGCGCGCTCCATACCGGGGTTCCAGCGCGGGATTCCCATCGATGAACACCGGATCGAAATCGGGAAAACGCGCCTGGGCGAGCACGGCCAAGGCCTGGTCACACAGCTGGCAGTCATCACGCTGGTACAGGATCAACACAGGCAGGGCTCCGATGGCTTTGCTGCGGCGCAGCCAAGGATGCGCTGCGGCAACCGCTAGAATAGCGTCTTTCCCGGTACCCGCAGCACGGCATCCATGGCAGTCAGCACGTTCGACGTCTTCAAGATCGGCATTGGCCCGAGTTCCTCGCACACCGTAGGCCCGATGAAAGCGGCCGAGCGCTTCGTGCACCGCTGGCTGCTCGATCCCGGCCGGCTGCAGGACGTGGTGCGCATCCGCGCCGATGTCTACGGTTCGCTGGCATTGACCGGTCGCGGACACGGTACCGACAAAGCGGTACTGCTGGGGCTGGAAGGCCAGCGGCCGAACCTGATCGACCCGGACATCATCCCGGCCACGCTGGAACGCATCCGTACCAGCAGGCGCATCAACCTGATGGGCCAGCATGAAATCGTCTTCGAGGAGAAGCGCGACCTCGGCCTGAACAAGCGCCAGAAGCTGCCCTACCACACCAACGGCATGCGCTTCACAGCGTACGGCGCCAACGATGAGCTGATTGCCACGCGCGACTATTACTCGGTCGGCGGCGGCTTCGTGGTCAACCAGGATGATGCGGCCGACGACCGCATCGTACCCGATGAGACCCCCCTGCCTTATCCGTTCAAGAGTGGCGATGAACTGCTGGCGCAGACCGCGCGGAGCGGGCTGAGCATTGCCCAGCTGATGTTCGAGAATGAGAAATCCTGGCGCAGCGAAGACGAGATCCGGGACCAGCTTCGCGAAATATGGGAAGCGATGCAGGCGTGCGTGGCCCGCGGCATCCGCCAGGAAGGCGTACTGCCAGGCGGACTGAAGGTCGGCCGGCGCGCCCCCGCCCTGCACCGCGAACTGTCGTCCAAGCCGGAAGCTGCGATGCGTGATCCGCTGACCACGCTGGACTGGGTCAACCTGTACGCGCTGGCGGTGAACGAAGAAAACGCCGCCGGTGGCCGCGTGGTGACCGCCCCCACCAACGGCGCCGCCGGCGTGCTGCCTGCGGTACTGCATTACTTCGACCGCTTCTGCCCGGGGGCGAACGAACAGCGGATCTTCGACTTCCTGCTGACCTCGGCGGCGATTGGCATCCTGTACAAGGAAAACGCCTCGATTTCCGGCGCCGAAGTCGGTTGCCAAGGCGAGGTGGGTGTCGCCTGCTCGATGGCCGCCGGTGGCCTGGTCGCTGCGCTGGGCGGCAGTCCCAGCCAGATCGAAAATGCCGCTGAGATCGGCATGGAGCACAACCTGGGCCTGACCTGCGATCCGATCGGCGGTCTGGTGCAGATTCCCTGCATCGAACGCAATGCGATGGGCGCGGTGAAGGCGATCAATGCCTCGCGCATGGCGATGCGCGGCGATGGCAAGCACAAGGTATCGCTGGACAAGGTCATCAAGACCATGCGCGACACCGGCCGCGACATGCAGGACAAGTACAAGGAAACCAGCCGCGGCGGCCTGGCGGTGAACGTCATCGAGTGCTGACCGCAGCTGCCTGCGGGGGTCGTAGTGGGTGACGACCGTTGGTCGTGGTGGGTGACGACCGTTGGTCGTCACGCTTTTCCGGTTAACCTCAAGCTTCCCCCCGGAGACCACCATGCGCCTGCTGGCCACCGCCCTGCTTGCCTGCCTTCCAATCACCACGCTCGCCGCCGATAGCTACGGCGCCCGGCTGGAAGGCTTCGACTATCCCCATCCGGTAAAGATGTTCGCACTGCAGTCGCAGCGCCAACCACTGGAAATGGCCTACCTGGATCTTTCGCCGCCGCGTGCGCCGGTCGGCACGGTGGTCCTGCTCCACGGCAAGAATTTCTGTGCTGCTACCTGGCAGGAGAGCATCCAGCCCCTGCTTGATGCCGGCTATCGGGTGATCGCGCCTGACCAGGTGGGCTTCTGCAAATCCAGCAAGCCGCAGGGGTACCAGTATTCGTTCGGCCAGTTGGCCGCCAATACGCATGCCCTGCTGCAGCAGCTCGGCGTGCAGCGCGCGCACATCGTCGGCCATTCCATGGGCGGCATGCTGGCCGCCCGCTATGCGCTGCTGTACCCGGATGCCACGCAGTCGTTGTCGCTGGTCAATCCGATCGGCCTGGAGGACTGGAAGGCGTTGGGCGTGCCGTGGCGCAGCGTGGATGCGTGGTATGCCAACGAGCTGAAGACCAGCTTTGAATCCATCAAGAAATACCAGCTTGATGTGTATTACAACGGCGACTGGAAGCCCTCGTTCGAGCGCTGGGCGCGGATGCAGGCCGGCATGTATGCCGGCACGGGCAAGGACGCTGTGGCATGGAGCCAGGCGCTGACCTCGGACATGGTGTTCAACCAGCCCGTCGTTCACGAGTTGAAGAACATCCGCGTGCCGACCACGCTGTTCATCGGCCAGAAGGATCGCACGGCCATCGGCCGCGACCTGGCCCCTCCTGCGCTGAAGGCAACGCTGGGCGACTACCCCGTGTTGGGCAAGGCAGCCGCTGCGGCGATACCCGGCGCACAGCTCGTGGAATTCGCCGAACTGGGGCACTCGCCGCAGGTACAGGATCCCGCACGTTTCAATGCCGCATTGCTGCGCGCGCTGAAGGCGCCGTAAAGAACGTGGAGGTGCCGGCAGGGTCGGCACCTTTGCCCACGGCCGGGGGCGTCCTGCAACGGGCGGAGCTGCAGTTCGCCGCATCAGCGCCCTGCGTGCCTGCAGATCCGCGGGCTCAACGTCGTTCGGTTGTCTGCGTCCGCGCAATGCGCAGCACGTCATCCAGCAATGCCGCTGCCGTGACCTCCGCACCTGCGCCCGGCCCCTGGATCAGCAGTGGCTGATCGTGATATCGATCGCTGTAGATCGCGACACAGTTGTCCGTTCCTGCACCCGACGCGAGCGGATGGTCTGCCGCCAGCGACTGCACACCAACGCGTGCGGCCCCGGCTTCGACGCGACCGATGAAGCGCAGCACCTGGCCCGCCTCGCGTGCATGCAGCCAACGCTGGTGGAGCGGTGCATCCAGCTGCGCCAGCTGCTCCAGCGCCTGCGCGTGCGGCAGCATGGCCAGCGCCGCCGGCACCAACGAATCGACCTGCACCTGTCCATCGGCGAGGCCCAATCCGCTGGCGCGCGCCAGTATCAACAGCTTGCGACGCACGTCCTCTCCAGAGAGATCCAACCGCGGATCCGGCTCGGTGAAGCCGGCAGCGAGCGCTTCCCGCACCGCCACCGAAAACGGCTCGCTACCGTCGTAGCGGTGGAACAACCAGGCCAGCGAGCCGGACAGTACGCCTTCGATGCGGTGGATGCGGTCACCGCCTTCGACCAGCGCGCGCAGGCTGCTCAGCAGCGGCAGGCCCGCTCCGACCGTCGCACTGTCGCCGTAGCGCGCGCCGCTGTCGGCACAGTGCGCCGCAATCTGCGCTGCACGCTGCTGCTGCGCGCCCTGCCCCAGCTTGTTGGCGGTCACCACGTGCACGCCGCGCGCCAGCCAGAGCGCGTGTTCGGCGGCGACGCTTTCACTGGCTGTGGCGTCCACCACCACGTCTCCGGCGCGCAGGCTGTCGGCCTGCTTCCACGGTGCTGCGGCGGCCGTCAGCCGGGGGGCGCGCTTTATCTCATGCAGCGGCCGTTCCGGCGCACCGTCGCAGGCCAGTACCGCGCGCGAGTTGGCCAACCAACGGAACGGCGGCAAGGCGAGCCCGCGTGCCTG
The DNA here is from genome assembly GCF_002836635.1 of Stenotrophomonas sp. Bg11-02. Classification (NCBI taxonomy): domain Bacteria; kingdom Pseudomonadati; phylum Pseudomonadota; class Gammaproteobacteria; order Lysobacterales; family Lysobacteraceae; genus Stenotrophomonas; species Stenotrophomonas sp. Bg11-02. The sequence continues at coordinate 5,919 of NZ_PJAY01000060.1, read as the reverse complement.
CAATGCCTGGTAACGGGCGACGAACGCGGTGCCCACCGTGCCGGTTCCCAGCAACGCCAGCCGCCCCGAGGAGGCGCGCGAGAGTTCGATGACCTGGGCGTTCATGCGTCCACGACCTGTTTCTGCCGGGCCTGTGCATCGACCACGGCCGCCGCCCGGTCCAGCGCGGCGGCAAGGTCGGCAAGCAGGTCGCGTTCGGATTCGATGCCCACCGACAAGCGCAGCAGACCTTCGCTGATACCGGCGGCCTGGCGCGCCTGCACGGTCATCGCAGCATGGGTCATCGTCGCCGGATGCGCGACCAGGCTCTCCACGCCGCCCAGCGATTCGGCCAGGGTGAAGTACTGCAGGCCATCGACGAACGCGCGCACCGCCGCATGCGGATCGTCGCCCTCGCAGTTCGCCAGTTCGAAGGACAGCATGGCGCCGAAACCGGATTGCTGGCGTGCGGCGATGGCATGCCCTGGGTGGTCGGCGAGGCCGGGGTAGTACACCGCGCTCACCGCGCGATGGGCGGCCAGCAGCGGCACGATCGCAGCGGTGTTTTCCTGGTGCACGCGCAGGCGTGCATCCAGCGTGCGCAGGCCGCGCAGGGTCAGGAAGGCATCGAACGGCGAACCGGTCAGGCCCAGTGCGTTGGCCCACCAGGTGAGCTGCTGTACCAGGTCCGGATCGCGCGCCACCACCGCCCCGCCAACCACGTCGCTGTGGCCGTTGATGTACTTGGTGGTGGAGTGCAGGACCAGGTCGGCGCCGAAGGCCAACGGCTGCTGCAGGGCGGGCGAAAGGAAGGTGTTGTCGACCACCACCCGCGCGCCGGCCTTGTGCGCGGCATCGATGACGAAGCGCAGGTCGGTGATGCGCAGCAGCGGGTTGGACGGGGTTTCCACCAGCACCAGCTTCGGCGAGCTGGCCAGCGCGTGGGCCAGCGAGCGCGGATCGGTCAGGTCGGCGGTGACCAGCTTGAACTGGCCCTTGCCGGCCAGCGCGTTGAACAGCCGCCAGCTGCCACCGTAGGCATCGTGCGGCACCACCAGGGTGTCCTCCGGGCCCAGCAGCGCCTGCAGCACCAGGTTGATCGCGCCCATGCCGGTCGCTGTCACCACCGCGCCGGCGCCGCCTTCCAGCTCGGCCAGTGCCTCGCCGAGCAGGTCGCGGGTCGGATTGCCGCTGCGGGTGTAGTCGTACTGGCGCTTGTTGCCGAACCCATCGAAGCTGAAGTTGGAGGACAGCACGATCGGCGGGGTCACCGCACCGTGGGCGCTGTCGCGGTCGATGCCGGCGCGCACTGCGGCAGTGGTGCGGCTACAGGACGGCGTGCCGTTGATGTCGTGGCTCATGCGGTTTCTCCCGGGATGCGGATGGCGTTGGCGAGGATCGCGTCGATGCGATCGGTTTCTTTCAGGAAGGCGTCGTGGCCGTAGGGCGAGCGCAGCACGCGCAGACTGCCGCGCGGGCCCAGTCCTTCGACCAGGCTGACCAGGTCGGCCAGCGGCACCAGGCGGTCACCTTCCACGGCCACCACGACGGTGGGCAGCAGCAGCTGCGCCGGTTCGATGCGGTGCAGGTCGATGGATTCGGACAGGCGCAGCCAGGCGGTGACCGGCGTGCGCGCGACGTACTGCGCGGCGGCCGCGTCCAGGTAATCTTCGGCGGCCACGCGTACGCGCCCATTGATCACTTCCGGGGCGGCGTCGAAGCGCTCGCTGAACTCTTCCGGCGTGCGGTAGCTGAGCATCGCGAACTGGCGTGCCAGGGCCAGGCCGTTCTCGTCACTGCACTGCAGCTGGCCCAGTGCAACGGCGCGTCGCTGCAGGGCGCGCCAGGCGGCCGCGTAGGGGTGCGCACGATGCGCGCCGCTGACCACCACCAGCCGCTGCACGCGCCGGCGGTGGCGCAGGCCGAACTGCTGGGCGACCAGCGCGCCATAGGAGTAACCGACGAACGCCTGCAGCTGCGCGATGCCGAGGTGATCCAGCAGGATCGCCAGCGCATCGGCCTGGTCGGCGGTATCGATCGGCACGTCCAGCGCGCCATCGGCGCCGATGAAATCAAACGCCAGCACGCGCAGCCGCTGCGGGTCGAGGGTCCGCCCCGGGCCGACCAGGCCTTCGGCCCAGCCTTTCTCGCCGAACCGGGCATTGGCGGCCACGTGGCGGTTGGCGGAAATGCCACCGGCCAACACCACGACGGGCGCGTCGGCGGGGCCTACCCATTCGTAGCGCAGGCGGATCGGACGCGGGCCGGCATGGCGCATGTCCAGCACCGCGGCGAACTCGCCGCGTGCGGCATGCACGCGGTCTTCGACCGGCACGCTGACGGGAACAAAAGAGTCGGGGCGGAGGGCGGTGCTGGGGGCGAAGCTCATGGCGGCATCCAATAAGGAAAACGGCCATCGAGCCTTCGCGGGGCTCGCGTCCAAGTCCTGCCCTTTCCGGGCACGGCTCGAACCATCTTCCGGTAGACACGGGGTCCCCGCAGGATTTGGCACCTACGCTGACGCTTGCGCGCCTGCGGGCTGCCCCGGCTTCAAAGGGCCTGTCCCTCTGCCGGTCTCGATGGTGGAGCCACGATGCCAGCGAATATCCGGCCTGTCAATCCTTTCATGCGGATGAAGCGATGGATTCATTCGCAACTTCCGCGGGGGCCTGCGCGGGCTGCTACAGTCCGCCCTCCTGCTGCCACGCTGATCCTCGATGCGCCGCCTGCTGCCGTGCTGCCTGATCCTGCTGCCCCTGTGTGCCCGGCCCACGATGGCGTCAGATACCATCGACTGGCGCGCCGGCTGGGGTTTGTCAGGCGCCCCGGCAGCGGATTCGTTCGCTTACCAGTTACCGTTTGATGCGCGGCGCTTCAGCGTGGGCCAGGCTCCGCAGGGCCGATTCAGCCACCGCGACGCCGAAAACCGCCATGCAGTCGACTTCACCCTGCCCGAAGGCACGCCGGTACTGGCCGCGCGCGGCGGCCGGGTGACCCGGGTGCAGGCGGGCTTCAGCGGCAATGGACTGGATCCGCAGCGTGACCGCGGGCGCGCCAACTATGTGCGCATCGTCCATGACGACGGCAGCATGGCCGTCTACGCGCACCTGCAGCACGAGGGCGTGCTGGTGAATGAAGGCCAGCAGGTGCAGGCCGGCCAGCCGATCGCGCTGTCCGGCAACACCGGGTACAGCACCGCCCCGCACCTGCATTTCGCCGTGCAGCGACAGCGCGGCACGCAGCTCGAGTCGATCCCGGTGCGCATCGTCACCCCGCGCGGCCAGCTCCACTTCGAAAAACAGCCCTGATCCCCTCCCTCACCTTTTTTCGGCGATAATCATCGGCTTACTTCATTGATCTGCGCCCCGGGCGGGCGCCCCCTGCCATGTCCGAAGTCGCCACTGAAGCCGCGCGCCGCCGCACGTTCGCCATCATTTCCCATCCTGATGCGGGCAAGACCACGCTGACCGAAAAGCTGCTGCTGTTCGGCGGTGCGATCCAGATGGCTGGTTCGGTCAAGGGCCGCAAGGCCGCACGCCACGCCACCTCCGACTGGATGGCGCTGGAAAAAGAGCGCGGCATCTCGGTGACCTCATCGGTGATGCAGTTCCCCTACGAAGGCAAGATCGTCAACCTGCTCGACACCCCCGGCCATGCCGACTTCGGCGAGGACACCTACCGCGTGCTCACTGCGGTGGACTCGGCGCTGATGGTGATCGACGTGGCCAAGGGCGTGGAAGAGCGCACCATCAAGCTGATGGAGGTCTGCCGGCTGCGCGACACGCCGATCATGACCTTCATCAACAAGCTCGACCGCGAGGGCAAGGAACCGATCGACCTGCTGGATGAGGTGGAAAGCGTGCTGGGCATCCAGTGCGCACCGGTGACCTGGCCGATCGGCATGGGCCAGCGCCTGAAGGGCGTGGTCCACCTGATCACCGGCGAAGTGCATCTTTACGAGCAGGGCCGCAACTTCACCCGCCAGGACTCGACCATCTTCCCGTCCATCGACTCGCCCGGCCTGGCCGAGAAGATCGGCGCGCAGATGCTGGCCGACCTGCGCGATGAACTGGAACTGGTCCAGGGCGCCAGCCACCCGTTCGACCTGGACGCCTACCGCGCGGGCAAGCAGACCCCGGTGTTCTTCGGCTCGGGCGTGAACAATTTCGGCGTGCAGCCGCTGCTGGACTTCTTCGTCGAACACGCCCCGTCGCCGCAGCCGCGTGCCAGCACCGGCCGCGCCGTGCGGCCGCAGGAGAACAAGCTGACCGGCTTCGTGTTCAAGATCCAGGCCAACATGGACCCGCAGCACCGTGACCGCGTGGCGTTCATGCGCGTGTGTTCGGGCCGTTTCGCGGCAGGCATGAAGACCCTGCACGTGCGGACCGGCAAGGACATGAAGCTGGCCAACGCGCTGACCTTCATGGCCAGTGATCGCGAGATCGCTGCCGAAGCGTGGCCGGGCGATGTCATCGGCATCCACAACCACGGCACCATTTCCATCGGTGACACCTTCACCGAAGGCGAGGCGATCACCTTCACCGGGATCCCGAATTTCGCCCCGGAACTGTTCCGCCGCGCACGCCTGCGCGACCCGCTCAAGCTCAAGCAACTGCAGAAGGGCCTGGCGCAGTTGTCCGAAGAGGGGGCGACCCAGTTCTTCCGTCCGCTGATGAGCAACGACCTGATCCTCGGTGCGGTCGGCGTGCTGCAGTTCGACGTGGCCGCGTACCGCCTGAAGGACGAATACGGGGTGGAAGCCACCTTCGAGCCGGTCAGCGTGGTCACTGCGCGCTGGGTTACCTGCAGCAACGAAAAGAAGCTGGAAGAGTTCCGCGAGAAGAACGCGCTGAACCTGGCGGTGGATGCGGCCGGCCAGCTGGTCTACCTTGCGCCGACGCGGGTCAACCTGCAGCTGGCGCAGGAACGCGCGCCGGACGTACGCTTCTCCGCTACCCGTGAAGCGGCGTACACCGCCACGTCCTGAACCACGGCGGTGGCCGGACGTGCACGCGCCGGCCATCGCGGCGATGATAGGGGTGATGCAGGTCCCCCTCCCTGCGACCCACTCGTCCCACATGACCTCTGTTGAATCGATCCGCGAGGAAATCGCCAGCGCGCTGACCCATGGCCTCGGTGCGGTGTTCGCCCTGGCGGGCAGCGCTGTGTTGATCACCCTGGCCGCCATCAACGGCGACGGCTGGCAACTGTTCAGTTCGATCGTATTCGGCGTGGCGTTGCTGCTGCTGTACACCGCCTCCACGCTGTACCACGCGATCCAGCACCCGGTGGCCAAGGGGCGACTGAAGGTCTTCGACCATTGCGCGATCTACGTGCTGATCGCCGGCACCTATACGCCGTTCATGCTGATCGGTCTACGCGGCCCCTGGGGCTGGAGCATGTTCGCCGCGATCTGGACGCTGGCCTTGGCCGGGGTGGTGTTCAAGCTGTTCTACACCGGCCGTTTCAAGGCCCTGTCGACCGGCATCTACATCGCGATGGGCTGGCTGATCGTGGTGGCGATCAAGCCGATGCTGGCGGCGATCGACCTGTGGACGCTGGGCTGGCTGCTGGCCGGCGGGCTGTCCTACACGTTGGGCACTTACTTCTACCACCGCGAATCGATCCGTTATTCGCACGCGATCTGGCATCTGTTCGTGATCGGCGGCAGCGTGTGCCACTTCGTCGCGGTGACCGCGCAGGTGTTGTGATTTTCCGCGCTTGCACGCGGGCTTGAAGCAACAGCGAAGGCAACGTCAACGTCAAAAGCTGCAGGGCTGGTTGTTGGCGGGGCGAGGTGGCCCTGGTAGCGCCGACCCATGGTCGGCGGAATGTTCCCGCCAACGGCCGCTGCGCTCGCCGACCATGGGTCGGCGCTACCGCTTTTCTTTTTTTCATACGCGGGTGGCGGCCCCCGGAATCTGTCCGGGGGGCCGGCCG